>JAJDEG010000313.1 GCA_029259895.1 Planctomycetota bacterium | reverse complement strand
CGCCACGCGGTCGCGCTCGTCGAGTTGATCGATCAGCCGCAGCAAACCCTGTCGCACGAGCGGCAACTTGTTGGCGGGCCGCATCGAGCCGGAAACGTCGACCAAGAACACGAGGTTGCTGGCCGGCCGCTCGCTGTTGGGAATCTCTTTGCCCTTGAGTCCGATGCGAACCAGCCGGTGCTTCGTGGCCCAAGGACAAGCCGCCACGTCGACATGTACGGCGAACGGGGCACCGTCGGTCGGCTGCGGATAGTCGTAAGCAAAGTAGTTGACGAGTTCTTCCACTCGCACGGCATCCGGCGGCGGCAGCATGCGGTTCTCGATGCGGCTGCGCACCACGCTATACGAAGCAGTGTCGACGTCGATGGAAAAGGTCGAAAGCGGAGCGGCCGTGGCGGCGAGGAAGCGATTGTCGTGCAACCGAGCAAACCGGTCCCGGCCTTCGCCCGTGTCGGGATGACGGGCGAACCGCCCAGACTCGCTTTCGACAACGTCAAGGCCCTCTCGAAAGTTCGACTTGCTTTCGGCATAGTATTGAACGTCGTCTTGGTGCCAATAGGGAGTCGCTTCGTCACCGGGATTCAAAGCGGGGGGAAGCGCAGGCTTACGCTCATGCTTGCCGGAACCTGCGGAAAAGGCGCCCTGGGGGAGAGGCGTTTTGAAATCAGCGTTGGGGTCGATGTCCAACGAGTAACCATTTACGAATTGAGATGGAACGATCAGGCTGTCGCCGTTTATGTCGCCTCGCCTCGACGGCGATGCGTCGCGGTATTCGACACTCCAGGCGATACTGTTAAGAGGGCTATCGCCAGTCTTATCAAACTCCGCGACCGGCGCTCCCTCCCGAACATTAACACTCGACCATCTGGAATCCGCCGCCGCGAGGGCCTCGATCCCAGCGTCCAGCTTAGCGGAATCGCGTTTTTCTTCGCGCCGCGGCTCGTCCATACCATCGAACTGCGATACGCCAACGCCTACGGCAAATAGCGCCGAAGCCGCGACAACGAGCCGGAACCAAGTCCGCGACATCGGCGATCGCGCCAGCGCAACCTCGCCCAACTTCTCGGCGACGTCGGATGGTTTCTCCTGGCCAAGCTTTCGCCGCAGCGCGATATCCATCAGCCGATCTTGCAAGTCGTCTCGTTCTTCGTCGTTCATGGCGTCACCGTCCTACGAACAATGTCCCGTGCCACCGCAATGCGCGGCGGCGAAAGGGAACGGGTTTCGTTAAACGCAGAGGACGCGGAGGACGCAGAGAGGAGGAAAGCCAGAAAGATGAGTGAAGAACGAAATACGTCGACTTGTAATCTGCTCTTTATTCTTCAATCCTCACTTTGCTTACATTTCCTCCGCGTCCACTGCGCCCTTTACGTTAAAACATCACACGCGATCCTCTCAGTCGTCCGACGCCTTCACCTTCCGCTCGACGCACTGCCGCAGCACTTCGCGGGAGCGCCGCAGTAGCGACTTGACGCCGCTTTCGGTCATTTCGAGCGCCACGGCGATTTCGTTCCGCGAACGGCTCTCGCGGTAGGTCATGTCGACGACTTGCTTCGCCCGGCCTTCGAGCGTCTGCAAACAATCGTCGAGCGCGTCGAGCCAGGCGTCTTCTCCATTGCCGCCGCCGTTACCGTCGCTGCTGCCGGTCTGCGTGGCCGCCCAAGTCGCTTCGGCCGCGTCCAAGTCGAACGCCGCCGCTCGGCGATTCTTGCGGAGCGATTCGAGCAGCTTGCTACGGGCGATCTTTCGCAAATACACCCTAACCGCCGCCGGACCAAAATCCTCCGGCGGCTTCTTTAGGACGGCCAGGAAGGTCTCTTGAGCCAAGTCGCTGGCTTCGGCCTCTTGGCATCCCAAGAACCGCAAATACCACCAAATCTCTTCTTGATGGCGACGAACCAGTTCCGGCCCGGCGGCGCATGGACCGCCCGCGCGGGGTTCGGCCACGGCGGAATCTTCCGTCTGGGCGTCGTCGGTCGCGGGAGTCGGTTCCATGTTCACCGTCGCCATGACTCATTAAATGCGCGAGCAGGGCCGAAAGGGCGCAGGAAAACCGGCCAAAATAAGTGCCGTGCCGCGGCGACCATTAGTTGACACCGCTCTCGCCGCGTTCCACGATAACGTTGCCGCGCGTGGTTGTATGGCCGCGGCGTGCCCAGCCGCCCGTTCTCCCACCTTCCTCCGCGGAGTTTCCAAGCCATGAAACGCCCGACGATCCTTACTATTGCCGTTGTAGCCGTCACAATGCTCGCGTCGCGACCAGCCCTCGCCGCCGATGCCCCGCTCAACAAGTTAACCGACGACGAAAGATCCGCCGGCTTCAAGCTGCTGTTCGACGGCAAGACGACCGACGGCTGGCGAGGCTACAAAATGAAGGAAATGCCGCCGGGCTGGAAGGTGAAGAGTGGCATTCTCACCCGCGTCGCTGGCGGCGAGGGCGGAAAAGGAGCCGGCGGCGGCGACGACATCGTCACGGTCGACCAATACGACAACTTCGAGCTGCGGCTCGAATGGCGCGTCGGCAAAGGCGTGAACAGCGGGATTCTTTACCGGGCGATCGAGGACGCGGCGACGAGCTGGCACGTTGCCCCGGAAATGCAAGTTCTCGACAACGCCGGCTGGGGCGAAAAGGAAACCCGCCACCACGCCGGAGCGCTGTACGATCTGTACGCCCCCGCCAAAGACGTCACGCGCAAGCCCGGCTCGTGGAACGAAGTCAAGCTGGTCGCCAACGGCAACCACATTGAGCACTGGCTCAACGGCACCAAGGTCGTCGAGTGCGAAATGAACGGCGACGATTGGAACGAGCGGGTCGCCAAGAGCAAGTTCCGCGACAAGCCGAAGTTCGCCAAGGCGACGAAGGGCCATATCGTGTTGCAGGACCATTCGGGAAATATCGAGTATCGGAATATTCGGCTGCGAGTGATCGAGGACGAGAACGGTGACGAGACCGCGGCGAAAGAATAGCGCCGGCAGTTTCGGGAATCCGTCGGCAGGATTCGGGAGACAGTATCCAGGAGACAGGAGTTTGTTATGAACGCTTTTCGCTGGCACAATCGTCGACCTCAATCCTCCTGTCTCCTGTCTCCTGTCTACCTACTCGCGCTACTCGCGATCGCCGCGCTGCTGGTTTCGCCCGTCGCCGCCGATAAGCCGGCTGCCGATTCCGCCGGCGGTCTTCGCTTCGACGTCTATTCCATCGCCGACGGTCCGTGGTCCGCCGCCAAAACCTGGTCACCCCGTGCGCCAAAGGCCGGCGACCGCGTGAAAGTCTCCCGCGGCACCCGCGTGCTCTACGACGTGAAAAGCGACGATGTGAAAAGCGACGATGTGATCCGCATGATCCAAGTCGTCGGCACGCTCACGTTCGCCCGCGACCGCGACACGCTGCTCAACGTCGGCATCGTCAAGGTGCAGAGCAGCGACACCTGTAGCGAGTCGGGCTTCGCCTGCGACTTTGCCAACGCCACGGCCGCCGGCGAGCCGACCCTCGCCCCCACCGGTCCCGTGCCAGCACTCGAAGTCGGCACGCTCGCCGATCCAATTCCCGCCCAGCACACCGCCCGCATCCGCTTGCACTATCTCGACGGCATGGAAAAGGACGACGCTCCTGCGCTGGCCTGCTGTAGCGCCCGCATGGACCTGCACGGCGCACCGATGAGCCGCACCTGGACGGACCTCGGCGACGATGTCGAGCCGGGCGACAAGCACGTCGTTCTCGCTGAAGACGTCACCGGCTGGCGCGTCGGCGACGAGGTCATCGTCACCGCGTCGCTGCATCAGAACAGCCTCGGCGGGCAGTACCGCGACGACCCCAGTCTTCGCAACACCGAACCGCGCCGCATCGCCGCCATCGACGGCCGCCGCATCACGCTCGATGCGCCGCTCGAACATCGCCACTTCGGCACGGGCGACTTCCGTAGCGAAGTCGCCAACCTCTCCCGCAATGTAATCGTCGAAAGCGCCGACCCCCAGGGCGTCCGCGGCCACACGGTCTATCATTGCTTCAGTCAGGGCGGGATCAGCTACGCCCGGTTTGCGCATCTGGGGAAGGAAGGCGTGCTGGGGCGCTACGCGATCCACTTCCACTTGCTCGAAGACAGCAACCGCGGCAGTCAGGTGCTCGGCGCGGCGATTGTCGATTCGCACAACCGCTGGGTCACCGTCCACGGCACAGACTACATGGTGGTGCGGGATTGCGTCGGCTACGGCTCGGTCGGCCACGGTTTTTTCCTCGAAGACGGCACCGAGACGCACGCCGTGTTCGATCGCAATCTCGGCGTGAACGCCTTTGCGGGCAAGCGGCTTCCCAAGCAGGTCTTGCCGTTCGATCCCAACGACGGCGCGGCCTTCTGGTGGGCGAACGGCCGCAACACGTTCGTCCGCAACACCTCGTGCGAGAACGACGAATATGGCTTCCGCTACGACAGCCAAAAACGGAGCAACTTCGACAGCAACCTCAGCGTCCGCTCCGCCACCGGCGAGTACGAGAAGGTCGACATCCGCACGATTCCCATTTATCGCTTCGAGGACAACGAGGCCCACAGCGAAGGTTTGTACGGCATGGTCGTGGCCGGCACGGACCGCGCCGCGCCGGACCTCCGCCATCCGCACGTGATTAAAAACCTCCGCATCTGGCAGGTTCATTACGCGCTGCGGCCGCAAGTGCCGGCGATGTGGATCGAAAACGTGAAGATCGACAACGCGGTGTACGGCATCTATCGCCCAGAGTTCGAGAACCACGTCTATCGCAATCTGCACATCGCCTCGACCAGTAGCGAACCGTTCAACCGCGGGCAGGACGACGATAGCACGCAGCACGGCTCGATTACGGTCGATGGGTTGAAGTTCACCGACGTCCGCGGCGACGGCATTCCGCTGATCCAGATCAGCGACAACAACCCCAGCGGCCGCGCCGAGTCGCATTTTCGCGATGTCCGCGTCGAGCGCCACGAAGGCCGCCGCCAAAAGGCGTTGGTCGACCGCGGCGGTGGTGCGGTCGTCAAACCCAAGACGCCCAGCAGCGTACCGGTCTATCTGCACGACCATTTCGGCCCCGGCCGCCACGCCAAGATCGTCAGCACGGCCGCTGGCGACTTTCCCGGCGAGTCGAGCGACTTCCGCAGCGAACCGCCGCTCACCGGAGAGAATTCACGCGTCGCCGAAGTGCGGGACGCGGCGTTTCCCAAGCTGCTCGATCCCATCGACGACGCACCGCCGGCAACGATCGTTACGTACCCGGCGCGCGGCGTCGCAGCCAAGCGGAATGGCAACCGTCTGATCGTCCGCGGCACGACCACCGACAACGTCCGCACCAAGCGCGTGGTGGTCAACGGCGTTGAGGCTCGCGACGTCGACTACAACTTCCATCAATGGGAAGTCACACTCGAAAACGTCGCGCCTGGCGAACTCGTCATCGAAGCCCACGCCGAAGACGCGGCAGGAAACGTCGAGCAGCACGCCCACCGGCTAGTTATCGCCGTGGAGTGACTCGCAACTCGTCACCGCAGAACTTAGAACTCCTCGATGTCTCAGCTCATTCACTTCTATCGGGTCAGCGACCCCTTCGGCGAATTCTCAAACTTCGCTCCATACCCGATCGAGGTTGGAGGCATTACGTGGCCCACTTCGGAACACTATTTCCAAGGCCAAAAGTTTGCGGGCACGCATCATGCCGATGAGATTCGCGCCGTACTGTCGCCGACCGTCGCCGCGCAAATGGGGCGCGACCGCCATCGCCCGTTGCGAACCGATTGGGAGCAAGTCAAGGACGACGTCATGCGTTCGGCGTTGTTCGCCAAATTCACACAGCACGAAAAACTGCGGCGACTTCTCATTGGCACCGGCGATGCAGAATTGGTCGAACACGCGAAGAGCGATTCTTATTGGGGCGATGGCGGCGACGGCAGCGGCAAGAACGCCCTAGGCAAGTTGCTCATGGAACTTCGCCAGGTTCTTTCCACCGCGACGACAGACGCTTAGTTCGCGATCTCGCACGAACCGCCCACCTCGCTTTCAACCCCAATGCGATAAACCCAATCGTTCCATTCTCGAAGCGCCTTGACCGACCGACTCGCGTGGCTGATCCGACCGATCTGAGATTCCTGTTCACGGTGAACAAGGACACACCGTCACCGCTATCGTCGTCGTCACCGTCGTCGTCGCCAACGTCCCAGCGCCAGCATCACCAAGACGCCGCAAACCTGTGCGAAAGCGCCTGGCTCCGGCACGGCGGCCGCGGAAGACGCGGCGGTAAGATGCGTATGCAAGATCGCCGCGTCGAACATCGTCACGGCACCGTCGCCGTCGAAGTCTCCGTCGGCAAATACGGCCCCCGTCTCACGGCCATAATTCATCGCCATCAGCCGCGCGTCGGCCCGATCCACGACACCATCCCCGTTCGCATCGCCGGGCATCGGCGGCGACTGGCCGACCAGTATCTGCGTAATCTGAATCGCCCACTCGTCGTCGCCGGAAACGAACTGCTGAAAAGTCCAAAAACTCCGCGGGTCGTCGGGATCGACCACAGTGGCGCTGTAGTCGCCCCAGCGATTTCGGCCGCGGCTGTCGAGACGTTCGTAGTCGTCGACGCCGGCTTTTAGAAGGATCGGGGCGTCGAATTGAGTAACGCCATCCTCGAAAGTTCCTACGGCCGCATACGTGCTAACAGGTTGGTTAGCGCTCGATCCGCTAAAGCCAATCACGACGTCGCCAAACTCATTGACGGCGATCGAAGGGTAGTAGAACGATAGCTCGTCGTCGCTGACGATCCCTGTATCCAAAACGACCTGCGTCGCGGGATCGATGGCAAACCATCGGACGGCCGACCTCAGATTCTCGCTGATCGATGCCACGGCCCACACTCTGCCGCCCTGTTGAACGACGCTGCTGGCGAATCGGTCAGTGCCCGTGTGAATGCGTCGCTTTTGATCTCCGCCGATTGCGGGCTGCTGGGCGGGTAGCGGACCGGGCAGTTGGTCGATCGGAAGCAGCGTCATGCTCGACAACAATGGATTCTCGACCGTACCGGTTACGCGACTCGAAATCAACTCGTCCGCCCCGACGCGAGGTACGGCCAGTGAAATCGAAACGGAGGCGTCGGCGTCCTGCACGACGGAAAACTGCAACGATTTTCCTAAGTTTGTCGCGTCCTCGTGTAAGCTGCTCCGCTCGATGGTCGGTTCGTTGCCCAGCAGGTCCATCTTCGGAATGAACAACACGGTCGCGGACTGGAACAAGCGATCCGAGACGCTGAGCATATCCGCGCCGACGTAGATTCGCTGCGAGTCGAATCCCAGCGTCGGAAAATCTGCCCACTTCGGCACTTCGTTGGGATTGCCCGGATCGAAGGGGTCGCTCGCAATCGCAAACGCCCGCCAGGCGTCCAAAGGATCGTCCGTCGTCGAAGCCGCCACCAGGAAGTTATTCGTCTGGCCTTGATTGTCGACGGCCACGGCGAGCCAACGATCTTCCGCCGCGTCGTACGCGACCCGCGGATCGAACGCGAATCCGACCGGCGATACGCCGGCATCAATCCAGAATTGATCGATCGACTTGCTAGCCAGGACGCTGCCGTCGACCTTGTCGTACACCGCGAACCGGCCGTTGATTAGTTCGACAACGCTCGCCGCACCAACTGCTCCCATGGTGTCCGGCGGAATGAACGTGTTCCCGTCTAATCCGAATCGAGCCCCGGTGAAATTGGTGCCGATGCGCGTTTCACCAACTGCGCATTGCGGCAGGCCGGCGAACGCGAACCCTAGCGTTACCGCGATCACCGCGCAACAAAAAGGGGCCGAGGACCGGCCCCATACGTCTCGCATTACAATGCTCATGACCCGCGGGCGGACTACGATCGTCGCTGCGACTTCCTACGATACGAAAAGACCGCAGCCGCGGAAACGAGCGACCAGATCAAGATGCTGGCCGGTTCCGGAACGACGTCGTTCGGACCGGTTTCCGTTTCGAGTTCGACGAACAGGACGTCGTTACGGCACGACGGCGACCACTCGACCGACTGCACGTCCAAATCCCCAAGGTTGTCCAATCCCAAGTATGCCATGATCAGGTTCAAGTCGATCTTCGCTTCGATGAACGAGTGGTGCGTTCCAACTGAGTCTCGCGAGAAGGCGTAGTCGCTGGTTCCAACGAAATCGCCAGCGAGAATCTGAAACTGCGTATCGTCACCCGGATCGAACGCCACGTCGACCCAGTTATCCGGCTTCCAAATCGAGCCGGCCGTCTGACTGGGGAGCAACGTTCCCGGCGGGTCCGCCCCGTAGACAGTACCGTCCGAATCTTGCGCGCCTCTCGTGTGGCCGTTCGAGTACAGCTTGTACGTCGAACCAGGGCCGCCTTCGGTCAACAGGCCGGTACCGCCGCCGGTTCCGCCGACTTCAATGCCGAATAGCATTCCGTTGATCGTCAAGCGAATGTCGCCCGGGCTGTAATTGTTGAAACCGTTATCCGGGCGCTGGCCGGAAACAATGCCAATAAGCAAGTCGCTACCCGATCTCAGAGCGCCCAAGAACTCGACGTCGTAATCCTGACCGCCGTAATGCGGACCCACGAAACCGCCGCTTCCAACGCGATCCTCGTGTTGATAGAACAGCGTCGACCCCATTCCCAAGAAATTGTTCACGGTCGACGTCGGCACGGGATCGGGGTCCGGCAAGAACGTCGCCGAATTCGTCACACCCGACGCCCCGGAAAACGAGATCGTATTGCCGGTCAAACCGCCGTTCACGCCCCAGTCCGACATCTCGCCATTGACCGTGATCGCCGCAAACGTCGGCGACGAACACAAAGCCAAAACCAAGACGGCAACCGCCCTTGTTATCACGCGCATCATAGCTTCAAAACTCCTGATTCCACTGCATAAGTAAGCAAATCTAGTTGCCGAATCCGCGAACGAATTTCAAGCCGCGACGAATGTCCGTCGCTAGCAAGTCCCCACGAATCGCGCACAGCCACGGCCGGCCTATCTACTTGCTTTAGGCCGCCGCGCCGTAAGTCCTGACACCCTAGAAGTTTAGAGACGGCCAAACCCCTGGTTTCTGGGGATATTTAGCTAACCGCTAGGAGGCAGGGTTCTGCCCGCGTCAGAGCCTAGAATTGCCGACGGAATTGCAAAAGTCCTGCTCGCGGAAACCGACCGCCTGTACGTCGCGCCGGGCGGAGATTACGGTAGAATTCATGCCCGCACCCCGTCCGAGAGCTACTTTTGCCGCGGTTTTCGCTGCCCTTGCTGCCGTCTGGTGCTGGGGCATTCTGCGAAATCCGGACCCCGCTGGCGTTGCTGGACGGCTTCCGATGGGTCGATTTGTGCTCCTGGTTCTCGTTTCGCTTGGCGTCCTCGGTTTGGCTTACGTCCTAGCTACCAACGAGCCGGCCGAACGCCGGGTCCGCAAATTTCGTCTGGCGGCTGCTGCCCTTTCGACGCTGCTTGGCGTGGCACTCTGCGAGATTCCCGTTCTCTTTGGTTGGCTCGATTACCGAACCGTGCTGGCGACCGACGGCGTCTCGACGCTTTACAATCCCCGCTACCGCCTCGATCGCGAGCTGATCGGCATCCACGTTCCCCACGAGCATTTTTCCGGCGAAGTGCCGGGCGACCTCGTCGACCGCCTCGACATTGAAACCGACCGGAAGTACGCCGTCGACGTCGCCTGGGACGCCAATGGCTTCCGCAACGGTGCGCCTGGCGACGTCCAAATAGAATCGGCCGACGTTGTCGTCCTTGGCGATTCGTACGCCGAGGCGGTGCTCGTGCCGTTCGAGGAGACGGTCGTTGCTCGGCTGTCGAGAAGTCTTGCCCGGCCCGTGCTGAATCTCGCCCACGGCGGCTACGGCCCTCAGCAACAATGGGCGGCCATGCGTCGATTTGGTTTTGGCGCACAGCCGAAGACGGTCGTCTGGATGTTCTACGAAGGCAACGACCTCGCCAACGCTGCGGCCTACGACGGAATCCGCGCCGATTGGGACGGCTGGCTCCGCCGCGAACACGGGTTCTTCCGCCGCAGCTTCGTCCGCAATGCGGCGCTGGCCTTCGCCAACTGGTCGACGACGACGCCGCGGAACCCGGCAATCGCGCGATCGCGGGCAGGCCGACTCCGAAATGTCGGCGATCGAGACGGCCAGACCATGTACTTTGGCTACCGCTGCGAACCACTGCCTCCGGCCGAGCGAGCGACGCTTGCCAAGACGCAGTCGCTATGGCTCGCCGCGGCGAAAGAAACGCGCGCGCACGATATTCGCATCGTTTTAGTCTTCGTGCCGACGAAATGGCGCGTTTATCGCGACCTCGTCGTGCCGGTCGACGGTTCGACCATCGGCGAGTGGCGTGCCAGCGACCTCAACGGGCTGCTCGTCCGCTGGTGCGCGTCGCACGAAATCGACTACGTCGACCTCACGCCGGGCCTGGTCGCGGCGGCCAATCGAGGCGAGTTGGTCTACTTTCCGGACGACGCCCATTGGACGGCCGCCGGCAACGCTGTCGTCGCGGAAATCTTGCTAAGTGAGGCCCAGCTCTCGCCTCGGTAATCCGACTGCCATCTCACCGCGCCGCCGCCCCATTGCCCTGCACGGGCCGCTCTAGGTAATTGGGCAATCTAGCGAAACGCTGCCGAGTATTCCGGCCGGGTGCCTCACAATTCCTCACCGCCCGCCGCAACCAGCGCCGAAGTTTCTCAAGCGGCTGCGCGAACTCTGCCCAATTGTGCGATGCCGCCATTGCTAGCAGCCGCAAGTCTCGTCGAGGCGGAATTGCGAATCGTCGTTGCCCATATTGCGCTATCGCTCGCCATCGGCCTAGTTTCCGCGTCGTCAACTCGCGCGGAAACGTTGGCCCAGGCGTGGTCGCACGCGCTGGGGGTCGACCATCGCCTCGACGCCAGCCGGCAGGCGATCTCCGCCGCGCAAATGCGGACGTCCGCCGCGTCGGCCGATCGCTGGCCGCAGCTTTTCGTGGAAACGGGCTACACCGTTCGCGATAGCGAGCCGTCGTTCCAATTCGTCGCTCCCGGCTTCGGCGGACCGCTGACGTTCCCCTATTCGCAACGCGACAATTTCGCCGCCGGCGCCACTGCGTCGCTGCCGCTCTACACGAGCGGCCGCATCACGCATCAAGTCGGCGCTGCCGAAGCGCGCGTCTCGTCCGAACATGCCGAGGCCGAGCGGACGGAACTTGCGGTGAAAATGGCCGTCGCCGAGGCCTACGTCGGCGTGCTTCGCGCTCGGCAAATCTCGGCGGTCGCCAGCCAGAGCCTTCAAAACATGCTCGCTCACGAACGCGACGTCGCTCAGATGTTCGAGCACGAAATGGTGCCGCAGACCGACCTGCTCGCGGCTCAAGTCGCCCGAGCCCAAGCCCGTCACCGCGAGATCCAAGCCCAAAGCCACCTCGATCAGTCGTGCGCCAAGTTCAACCGCCATCTTGCCCGCCCACTGGACGCGCCGGTCCGGCTCGAAGAGTTGCCGCTCGTGCCGCTTCGCGAGCAAGTCGATCGCCTTACCGACCGCGCGTGGAACAACCGCCCCGAACTCGCGTCGCTCGCGGCGCAGTCCGCGTCGCTTCGCCACTTGGCCGACGCGACCCGGGCCGCCCACGCGCCGCAGATCGAACTGCGCGGCTCCTATGCGTTCACGGAAAACGACTTTCAGACGCCCGAAGGCATCGCCGCCGCCGGCGTGGTGCTTCAGTACAACGTGTTCGACGCCGGCCGCAAGCGCTACGCGGCCGAGGCCGACTCACTCTCCGCGGACCGCATCCTCGCGCTCCACGAAGATCAAAAGCTGCAAATCGCACTCGAAGTTCGCCAAGCGTGGCTCGCCACGCGCGAAGCACACAGCCGCATCGAGGTCACGCGCGAGGCGGTCGAGCAGGCGGCGGAGAGCTTGCGCGTGTCGCGGCTCCGCTACGGCCAAGGCGTCGGCACGAACACCGAAGTCCTCGACGCCGAAACGCGCCACGCCGTCACCGCCCGCGACTATCAACTCGCCATTTACGACTACGTCATTGCGGTACTGCGCGTGAATTTCGTGACCGGCGACCTGGGAGATACCGCCACGGCCAAAGAAGTCGTCCAAAGGCTCCCTCCCACGGAGTAGTCCAACGCGCCCCGTCACTGCTTTCGTTCCGCACACCCCTACTCCCTTTTCCCGAGCTGCGCGCGTCGAGCCTATCGGCGAGGCCGGCGCGTTTTCGCGTTGCAAACCCGCAAAATGGTCGCAGAATCCGCACGTTCGTTAATGCCGTCGCGGCGTGCCGCCGATGACGAACTTCGTCCGAGGTGTTGCGGTCGCTCGGCCCCGCCCGGCCCAAATTCCCTTTTAGATATCGAACCGCCCGCGTTTTTTTGACGCCTAAGGCTAAGCGCCGTAGGGTTTTAGAGGTTTCGGCAATGCGCGATCCCCAACCAGCCATGACGCACTCCGCGGTGGGAAATGAGTTTGCTGTCGAATTTGCGAAACAGCGTTGCCGGAGTGCCGATCGACTATAAGATCGCCGCCACCCGAGCCGAACGCGCCGCCGCCTTTGGGCTGACCCACCAAGCGTATACGCGCGTCGGTCTGTGTCCGCCCAACCCTTACGAAATGAGGGTTACGCCCTATCAGCTTCTCCCGACCAGCGACGTGTTCATCGCCCGCCTCGATGGCGAGGTCATCTGCACGGTAAGCCTGATCGTCGACAGCAACCTCGGACTGCCGATGGAGGTCATCTACCCTGGCGAAATCGAGGATCTACGCGCTGCCGGCGGTACGATCGCCGAGGTTTCCTGCCTGGCCGATCGGCGTCGCGACCCAGGCCGTTACTTCCCCGTATTCGTTGAGCTTTGCCGGCTGATGGTGCAAAGCGCCCGTTTTCGCGGCGTCGACCAACTGTTGGTCGCCGTCCATCCGCGACACGCCCGCTTCTATCGCCGCTACATGGCGTTTCAGCCGATCGGCGATGTCCGAAAGTATCCTTCCGTCTGCAATAAGTTGGCTGAAGCTCTTTGCCTCGACTTCGCGTACGTCGACCGCGAGCAACCTCCGAACTACGAGTTGTTCTTCGGCGAGCCACTGCCTGCGGACGTGGTGCGGCCCCGTCCGATGTCTCCGTCCGACCGCGAGTACTTCGCGATTGTCGCCAGCAGCGAGGGAAAGCTCGCTCTCGTCGATCAACATGCTTTCGACTCGCTATCCATCGACGTAACGTCGATGGAGCCGACTCTCTGATCGTGATGACAATTTCGACATTATGTGGACCCTCGCCCTCAAGACGCTGCTCGAAGACCGCGGCAAGCTGCTTACGGCGCTCGTCGGCGTCGTCTTCGCCGTCGTCTTGGTCAACGTCCAAGGCGGTCTGTTCGTCGGGCTTATTCGCAAGGCCAGCCTGCTCGTCGACAACGGCGAGGCCGACGTTTGGGTCGGCCACCGCCACATGCACAACGTCGATTTTCCCCGCGACATTCCCCGCCGCTGGGTCCACCGCGTTCGGGCCGTCCCCGGCGTCGCCCAGGCGGAACCGTACATCATCGGCCACAGCGTGATGACGCTTCCCGACGGCGGCTTTGAACCGGTCCTCGTCGTCGGCAGCGACCCGGCATCGCTCCTCGGCAACGCCTGGCGAATCGTCGAAGGACGATCCGACGATATCCGCAAGCCTGACGGCGTCATCATCGACGTCTGCGACGCCGACAAGATCGGACACCCGCAGGTGGGCGACCTCCGCGAGATCGGCGGGCAAAGGGCGCGCATCGTGGCGCAAAGCGAAGGCATCCTCGGATTCCTGGTCACGCCCTACGTCTTCACCACGCTCGAACGGGCCGCTGGCTACCTGCAAAAGCCGGCCGACAAGTGCTCCTATTTCGTCGTCACGCTCGTCCCCGGTGCAAACGCCGCCGACGTCTGCCGAGACATCAAGCAGTGCCTGCCCGAGGTCGAAGCCTGCACGCGCGACGAATACGCCGGTTGGTCGATCGACTACTGGCTAAAACGAACCGGCCTGGGCATTAGCTTCGGCGCGGCCACGCTTCTCGGTCTGGCCGTCGGCCTCGTCATTGTCGCCCAAACGTTGTACGCCTCGGTACTCGATCGAATTACCGAATACGCCGCGCTCAAGGCCATCGGCGCGACGGACCGCCAGATATTCACGATCCTTTCGTCTCAAGCCGTCGCCATGGCGCTCGTCGGTTCGCTCGTCGGCCTGATGGTGGTCTTTGCCAGCCAATCGCTGATGAGCAACCCGCGCGCGCCGATCGTCGTCCCCTGGTGGCTGTCGTTCGGCAGCGTCACGCTCGTACTCATCATTTGCCTCGCCGCGGCCGCCGCGCCCTATCTCCGTATCCGCCGCGTCGATCCGGCAATGGTCCTGCAATCCTGATCGCAAAGACGCTCCGGTCCACCATGCCGCACAACGCGCCAACGCCGATCCTCGTCGATGCGCTCTCCAAAGCGTACGGCCGCGGCACAACCATCACGCCCGTTCTCCGCGACATCACGTTCACCGTCGATCGCGGCGAATGGGTGTTTCTCGTCGGACCGTCGGGCAGCGGCAAGACCACGCTGCTTTCGATTCTCGGCTGCGTCCTCAGCCCCGACCAGGGCCGCGTCGAAGTGCTCGGCCACGACGTGCGTCGTCTCGATCCCCACGCCGCGTCGCAGCTTCGACTGCGCCACATGGGTTTCATCTTCCAACGCTTCCACCTCATCCGCGGACTCACGGCACAAGAAAACGTCTGCGTGCCGCTCACCTTGCAAGGCGTTCCGGAAGCCGCCGCCCGTCGCCGCGCCGCCGAACTGCTCGACGCCGTCGCGCTGGCCGATCACCGAAACAAGAACGTTCGCAAGCTCAGCGTCGGCCAATGCCAGCGCGTCGCGCTCGCCCGCGCACTCGTCACCAATCCCGACCTCATCCTCGCCGACGAACCGACCGCTTCGCTCGACGGCCAGCACGGCCACGCGGCGATGCAACTGCTCCGCGATCTCACCGCTCGGACTGGCGCCACGGTGATCGTCGTCACCCACGATCCGCGCATCCAATCCTTCGCCGACCGGGTGCTCACGCTCGAAAACGGCTGCCTCTGCTCTGGCGAGCAGCCGGCGGATCGGCCAGATAACGACGATTCCACCGCCGCAGATTCCACCGCGGCCGATTCGACCCTATCCGAGTCAAACGCCGCCGAACCGGCCACGCGGCGAGACTCCGAACTGCAACCTATCCTTTCCTTGGGGTAACGACGATGCTTCGGTTCGTATTGATTGTCGCAGCGCTCACGTCGGTCGTCGCACTCGGCGTGCTGATCGATTCGCGCGCGACCATCGCCCCGCCGACCGGCGAAAGGCCGGCCGTCGGCGATCGCATCTTCGCCCCCGGCATCGTCGAAGGCGTCACCGAGAACGTCGATCTCCGCCCGCAACTCGCCGGCCGCATCCTCGAAGTCCTGGTCCACGTCGGCCAAACCGTCGCCCAAGACGACGTGCTTCTGCGGCTCGACGATCGCGAGCATCGCCAGCAAGTCGAGCTAGCGGCGGCCCAACTCGAAATGGCCCGCTCGCAGCTCGAACAACTGGAAAACGGCGCGCACACGCAAGAACGCCAGCAAGCCGCCGCGGAAGTTCGCAGCCGCCTCGCACGCCTGAAGCAGGCCCAGCGTTCGTGGGAGCGGATCGAACGCCTTCGCCGCGAAAGCGCCGTCGCTCAGCAGCAGGCCGACGATCAGCAATCCATGCTCGAAACGGCCACGGCCGAATACGAAGCCGCGCAAGCGCGATTTGCGCTGCTCGATTCGCCGCCCCGCGCCGACGAAGTCCGCCTGGCCCGCGCCCGCATCCGCGCCTCCGAAGCCGAACTCGAACTGGCCCAAATCAACCTCGACCGCTGCACGCTTCGCGCTCCCACGCCGGCGCAAGTCCTGGACTTAAGCGCCGAAGTCGGCGAACTAACCGGCCCCACCAGCGCCAAACCACCCATCACGATCGCCGACACCAGCAGCCTGCGCGTGCGAGCCTTCATCGAAGAATACGACGCCCCTCGCGTCCGCGTTGGCATGAAGGTGCAAGTCGCCGCCGACGGCCTTCCCGGACGAGAACTGGAGGGCAAGGTCGTCCGCCTCAGCCCGCAGATGACTCGCAAGCAATTCACCAACGACCAACCCGGCGAACGGCTCGACATAAAAACCCGCGAAATCTGGATCGACCTCACGCTCCCGCAAAACCAGTCACCAGCCAGCGGCCTCGTCGTCGGCCTCCGCGTCGACGTGATCCTCGCAGCGCCTCTACCACAGGACCAAGGTTCGTAATGTCGACCACCGCGCATCCGCACACGACCGACGCGAGCATCGCCGCCGAGGCCAAGGCCATTCACGCGGCGTCCGGCCAATTGTCGGAGCCTGCGCTGGCGACCGCGGTCGCGCCGACTCGCGTCGAGACTTCGCCGTGGTCCTACGAAGAAGCTTTCGCACGCAATCTGGGTTTGATCTCGCGGGACGAACAAGAAATTCTTCGCAACGCCCGCGTCGCCATCGCCGGCATGGGCGGAGTCGGCGGCGTTCACCTGCTCACACTCGCCCGGCTCGGCATCGGCCGCTTTACCATTGCCGATCCCGACACGTTCGAGGTCGCCAATTTCAATCGTCAGGCCGGTGCCAACACGGCCACACTCGGCCGCGGCAAGGCCGAAGTCATGGCCGAACAAGCTCGGCTCATCAATCCCGACGCCGATATCGAAGTCATCCACGACGTTGTCGACACGCACAACGTCGACGAGTTCTTTCGCGGCGCGGACATCTTCATCGACGGCGTCGATTTCTTCTCCATCGCCGCCCGCCGGCTGTTGTTTCGCGCGGCCTTCGAGCGCGGTCTGTGGGCGATCACCGCCGGGCCGATCGGTTTCAGCGCTGGCTGGCTGTCGTTCGACCCGCGCGGCATGACGTTCGACCAATACTTCGACCTCCGCGACGGCCAACCGCAACTCGACCAGTTGATCGCCTTCGCCGTCGGCCTCACGCCGCGCGCGACGCACCTGGGCTACCTCGACCTGTCGCAAGTCAGCCTGGAGAAACGCCAAGGCCCATCGGCCAGCATCGCCTGCCAACTTGCCAGCGGCATGGCCGGCGCGGAAACGATCAAGGTTCTATTGGGCCGCGGCCACGTCCGCGCGGCGCCCAACTACGCCCAATTCGACGCCTACCGCGGAAAGCTCCGCCAAGGCCGCCTCGCCTTCGGCAACCGCCACCCGATGCAACGGCTCAAGAGAAAAGTGCTCCACCAAAAAGCACGGGCCCTCGGCGGCACCCTTGGCGGCCTGGACTAGCGGCGACTGCTTTCGTAAGCGTAACCATGAACCCCGCACTTGAAACACTACTCGACGCGGCGATACTCGCCCCCTCCGGCGACAACACGCAGCCGTGGCGGTTCGTCGTCGACGAAGCGTCGAGGAGCATCGACGTCGAAGTCGACGAAACGCGCGACCAGTCGCCGATGAACGCTGGGCAGCGGATGGCTCGCATCGCCTGTGGCGCGGCGATTGAGAATATGGTCCGCACGGCGCGGCACAACCACTGGCCGCTCACGGTCGAACAGGGCGAAGGCGATTCGCTCGCCCGACTAACGCTCGCCAACGGCATCGACGAAGCGGGCGTAATCGACGACGCGATCGTCCGCCGGCACACGAATCGCAATTTCTACGACGGGCAGCCCGCAGAGAATTTTCCGATTCTCGGCGAACTACAGCGCGAATCCGCCGCCGACCGCGAAAACGGCATCCACACGCACTGGATCACGGACCGCAGCCAGCTTGGCGAAATTGCCCGCATTGTTGGCGAGGCCGACGCCATGATGTTCGGCATTCGCTCGATGCGTCAGGCGTTCCTCGAAAACATCCGCTTTGACCTCCCGCCCGACGCACGCGCGGAAGAAGGCCTGCCGCTTGGATCGCTTGGCCTGAATGCGTTCGATCGGTTCGGCTTGAAGATGCTCCGCTATCTCCCCGACCCAATCGTACGATACGGCGGCGTGTTGCGAAGCTTTCGCAATCGAGCGTTGAAACTGCTCGCGGGCTCATCCGGCGTCTGCATCATCGCAGCCAACGGCGACTCGCACCACAACGATGTCGCCATTGGCCGAGCCTTTGAGCGCAACTGGCTAACGCTAACTGCGTCCGGCCTTGCGGCTCAACCGATGATGTCGCTTCCGGTCCTCGACGGTTGGCTTTGCAGCGGCAGTGAACCTGCCCGACTACCGAAGATCGGCGGCCGCGGCCGCGGGCTGTTTCGACGGATGCACGACGCGGCGCGGGTCATTAGCGAACATCGTATCGCCGCCGTCATCCGCTTCGGCTACGCGCAAGCTCCCCAATCGCGGGCCGCTCGCCAGGACAAAGCGAAGTGCGTATTCGTGAAGCGCCAACGACACGTAACGGCGGACACCCCGTTCGCCGCAAGCCACGCCTAAGCGACCATCCGTCGCGTCGGAGAACGATAAGCATGCCGCATCTATTTGAGTTCATGGACCAGGAATGGCTGCCCGAAAGCCTGCGGGTCACGCTGCGGGAAATCCTTGAATGCGGCAATTCACGCCCATTTCGCGGCTACTACGACTGGGTCGCCGAAGAAGTTCGCAAGCAGCTCGCCACAGGAGACTACGACCGCGTCGTCGAACTAGGGGCCGGCACTGCGCCCATCACGAAACGACTGGCTGCGACCGTCACAGATCCCAACATCGAACTCTGGTGTTCCGACCGATATCCTGACGAGCAGGCGTTCGCCGAACTAAAACGAAAGTACGGCGACCGGGTTGTAACGCATCGCGCAGAATATGACTTCATCGAACCCGTCGCATGGCCACCGCGAACGCTGCTCTGCTTGTCTGCCACGCTACACCACGTGCCGGCCGCTCAGCGCGCGGCGGTCGTCAAAACGCTCGTCGAATCCGCCGGCGCAATGCTCGTGTTTGAACCGCTACGCCGCAACATCGCATCGTGTTTGTTCGCGTTCGGTTCCCTAGTACCTGGACTCTGCCTACCGCTGACGCCGGCGGTTACGTTCAAAGACCGACTGAGGCGCGCGGCACTGTGCTGGCTTGTCCCCGTCGTGCCAATCATGTTCGTCTGGGACGGCGTCGTCTCGTCCATCCGCATGTGGCTAGAAAGCGACTGGGCCGATGCAACGCGCGCCGCCGGCGATCAACGAGTCTCGCAAGAAATTCAGACGACAACGTTCTGCCAAGCCGTCGAGCTGCGCGCCGTTCGACCGGCCAAAGACTCACTTGCCGCTCGAGACGAACGCCAACAGGGTCGTGTGCCCGTCACGTAGAAACGAAAAAAGCCGGCACCGATGATCTCGGTGCCGGCTTTTTCTTTTAGTTCATGTCGAAATCGACTAGGCCGACTTGCGGCGTCGACGGACGACGAGCAACGAGCAGCACGCCAAACCCATCCATGCCAACATGGAAGTCGGTTCCGGAATGACGGTCGCGTGAATCGTCGCCTTCAACTGGTCACCGTAGGAGTACGGCGAGGGAGAAGTTGGAGCATTTCCAACGCCCGAGATCCCACCTTCGCTGATGGACAGTTCGTGCAACGAACCCGCAGAACCTGGATTAATAGCGACAACAAGCTCGTTGAAAATCACAGATGGCAACCCAGGCTGCTCAAGGATCGTCAAACCCGCCGTGAAAGAGCCAACTTGCTCGCCGTTCGAAAGCACGGTTGCCAACGTAAACGCCCCCGGATTAATCACCACTGCCGTGAAGAAATCGTCCGCTTCGCTAGTCGCCGTACCAAAGCCAGCGCTGGCCGTGAAGCTTCCGCCAATGATCGTCGCAATATTTGCGGGAACGCCGGCACCATTGTTAATAAGGTCGCCAAAGCCTGCAGGTTTTTCAAAAATTGCGAAAATAGCCCCAGGGTCCGTTGAAGCCCCTCCCGTAAGGCTGCTCAACGTTAAGCCAGCTACCGTCGTTGGTGCAAAGGATACCGTAGTACCCAAAATGGTTGGCACACCGATCGCCGATACTTGCTGCGAGAAAACCATGTAGGTTGAGTCCACAACCAAACCACCAGATGGCGGGAACGTACGGTCGTCTAAAACAGCAAAACCGTAAAGCACATCGCCGACGCTAAACACGCCGTCGCCGTTGTCGGCGATCAGGTCAAACGACTGATCCTGATACGTATTGAACCCGTTCACGATCGAATTTGTGAATGTCAGTGCCGCAGAGGCCGGTTTGCCAGCCACGGCTGCAATCAAAAGGGCCAAAGCAAAAGATAGTTTCTTCATGGTCGATAAATCCTAAGAGCACCAGGAGTCAAGATTCGGTATTTCAGCCAATCCACAATGGCTTCTGTTCGTTATGTGCCGCAAACGCCGCGATCCTGACAGGCTGACGGCCGGAATATCGCAAAATCTCAGGCTCGTCGAAAATGTCGGTCCCGAAGATTCTCCCCAGCCAAGCCAAGTAGGGTGGGCTGTGCCCACCTTTGATTCCATTTCGACCAATTTTATCCTTAGACCAGGGCGGCTGATTCTTGCTTGTAGGGCGCAGAATGTCGAGGGATTTGGCGAATCCGAGTGACTTTTGCTAGGACGCCGTGGCGGGCACAGCCTACGCTACGTGGCTAGGAGATGGCGAGGATTGGCTTGTTTTTTGGTGGAAATTGGGCTGGGGATTTGGTAGGTTGTGCGTGAGGGGGGCGGGGTTCGGAGCGCGGGACCAAGTTCGCGGGGCCGGGAGTTTTCGCATTGTGACTGATTTTGCTGGAATCTGGAGTTGCTGGAACCTGGAGTATCGTGCTCACACGGCGAAGCAGCAATGGAGAGGGGGGTTGGTGCCCGGAGCGGTTGATGGGACCGCTCGGAAGAGGGAATTTGTGAGCATTACTCGCGTTTTTTGCGGGGTTAAATTCGTTGTTTTTGGAATTTGCTTGATGGGCTGGGTTCGGGGGCTTGGAGCCGAGTCGGGTGGGGTGTACCCTGCCGAGCAAAAGCCGCCGAAGAATTGCCAAGTTGGCCGCTTCCCGTGGTTCGGTGAACGGGAAACCGAGCGCTGCGGCGGGGCGAACCGGGATGAGAATGGAACCGACGGTGGGCATAGCCCACCCTACTGGGGCGGTTCAGCCGGTTAAGAATCTTTCCAGCTTTCGCCGGACGCGGTGGTTTAGTTGCCACTCGTTGGCTTGAGAGCGGCCTTTGGAGTGGGCTGTGCCGTTGGATTTTTCGGTGCCGTTGGCTTTGTCCGTGCCGCTAGCATCGCCCGTGCCGTTAGCATCGCCCGTGCTGCTGGCTTTGTCTGTGCCGTTCTGGCTGCCGTTGCCGTTTTTGGCTTGGCCGGTGGGGACTACGATTTCTTCGTAAAACGTTTTCTCGGCAGGGGTTAGCGTTGCGGCGAACTCGGCGAGCGTGATGCGGGCCGATGTTTGGGCGGCTGTGGATTTTTTGGGCGTTTTGCGGTCGGAGGTGGCTACGGCCGTTTCTCGGCGGCGGCGGCGGCGTTCGGAGCGGAAGAGGCGCGACGCTTCGTCTTTGGCTAGCAGTGCCAAATAGGTGGTCAGCGAGCAGGCCCGGCTGGGGTCGAAGCGATTGAGGAGCTTTCCCTCGTCGCGGACGACCGCGTACCAGACCCGGGCGGCCAGTTCGTCGATGAGATTCGGGTCTGCGGCCCTGTTGGCGATGATCGCGCGGATGGCGGCCAGCAGGGGCTGATGGCAGCGTTCGTAGAGGGCATCCCAGGCACCGCTCTGGCCGGTTAGGGCACGGTCGACGAGGAGGCGGTCTGACGCGGGCGTGTGGGAGCGGGATTCGGGATTCGGGATTCGGGATTCGGGCATTCGGGCGGCTGTTTTGCGGGCGGCTGTTTTGCGGGCGGTTGGCTTCGATTTGGTGGGCGTTTTGGTCTTCTTCGAGGCTTGGCGTCCGGAGGTCTGGCGTCCGTTCGTGCTGGCGCGGACTTTCTTCGCGACGCCGTTGCTTTTCGGGGTTTTCTTGGCCTTGGCCGTCGATTGCGAGTCGCCGTCGGTAGGCTCTGGCGTGGCGGCGCGAGCGGGCTTGCCGTTTTCGGACACCGCCGCGGCACGTTTGCGGACGCGCTTGGCGGCCGCCGGCACGGTGATTGGCGTTGAAGCCATTCGCTTGGAAGCGGGCGAGCGCGACGCTGCTTTCGCCTTCTTCTTCGTTGTCTTCTTCGGTGTCTTCTTTGGTGCCACAGTCAAAGCTGCCAAAAGCTGCAAACTCGAGAATTCAAGCGTCGCGGCAGACCGCCGGCCGCGAATGGTCCACCGTGTGGGCGAAACGTGCGCAAGCCTGTGCGGAAATATTGCGGCGGAGCCTTGCGATAGGGCGGCGAGGTCGGTGCCGTATCGAGCGAAGAAGGCGACGTGCGAACGCACTCCGTTCCCCTCGGTTTCCGCGCCGCGAAGCCAAAGAAAACGCTTCACAAGCCGCAAACCGATTCGTTTTCGCCCGCCATCGGACGGCCGCTCGGGGCGATGGCGACGCCGTCTATGCGCCGAACGCCAACTGACGTTGATACTAGTCGCGACAATCGCGTAATGCAAGCGACGCGACGCGAATAATTCGCTCCACCCGCGCTGCTCGAACGGCGGCGCGACCCGCACGACCCTCACGTCCGTCAAGGAATGCGATTCGGCTGTCGGAATCGGGCGAGATTTTGCGCGGCGAAAGGTGCAATCGCTTGACGCTGAGGGGCCATCGACTACGATAAACGTCAACGTTGTCGCTTGGGCGGTGGTGGCCGATTGGTTGGACGCTGCTCGTTGCGACGGTTGCCGCGACGTCGCTTTTGGTTCGCGCGATACGCATTTCACTTTGCGTTTTGCGCGTTGTCCCCGGCGTGTTTGCCAGGGACCGAGATCGCTAGTGACGAAGTCGATCGCGGCGCGTCCAAGACTGCTACGCATTAGAAGATCACACTCACCGACGCTTCGGTTAGCCGCAACCGACAAGAACGGAGTGCGCGCCGACCGCTCTGGTCGATGTCGTCGACCGATTCAAGAACGAAGTTCGATCGAAGCTTGACGCGAGCCACAAAAAAAAGAACGCGGTCCTTTACGCCGACGGCTGCTGCAGCCGCTGCCAAGGGCGAAGCAGGGCGCGAGAAGCCTCGGGTCGACGCCCCGGCGATTGTCTATCGTTGGACGAGTTGGCAATTCGTTGCTGCGGCGGCCGCCATTCTCGTCGCGGCGTTGTGGTCGTATTGGCCGACGCTCGCCGAGACCGTAAACGCATGGGAAACGATCCCGGACTATTCGCACGGCTACCTGGTCTTGCCCATTGCCGGTTGGTTTTTGTGGGCGCGACGCGGAGAGTTTCCGCACGACCAGATGCGATCGTCGCATTGGGGTTGGGCGTTTATTTTTGCGGCGCTGGCGATTCGTTGGGCCGCCGCATTTGTTTATATCGAGGCGGTTGACGGATGGACGCTCCCGTTGTGGTTTACTGGCGTCGCGCTGCTGCTTTTCGGCCCGGCTTGCACGCGTTGGGCAATGCCGGCGATCATCTTTCTGTGGTTCATGTTTCCGTTGCCGTATTCCGCGGAATTGTTCTTGAGTCAACCGCTGCAAGGCGCGGCGACGAAGATCAGCACGGCCGCGTTGCAAATGCTCGGACAACCGGCCCTCGCCGAGGGCAACGTGATCTTGTTGGGCGATCAACGGCTCGAGGTCGCACAAGCTTGCTCCGGCCTGCGTATATTCGTCGGCATCTTCGCGTTGGCGTTCGCCTACGTTCTGTTCACCCGCCGAGCGTGGTGGGAGAAGTTGATGCTGTTGGCCAGCGCGGTGCCGATCACGTTGATCGCCAACTCGACGCGGATCGTCGCCACGGCGCTTTTGCAGCGATTCGTCTCCGGCGAAGCGGCACATAAGTTCACGCACGATTTTGCCGGTTGGGTGATGATCCCGTTCGCCGCGGCGTTGTTTTGGCTATTTTTGGTTTACCTTACCCGCCTGTTTCGAGAAGTTGAAATCGTAAACGTCCGTCAGTTGTCGAAAACCGCGACGGAGCGCGTCGCACCCGCATGACGTCGCCACGCCCACGACGGTTCGTAAAAGAAGTCGGATTTGCCGCACTCACGTGTCGGCCGAAAGCATCATCATGAGCCTGCCCACCTCGACGCCCGATTCCGCGCTCCTGCCGCACCCCGTCGGCCCGCCGCCGGCGTTGCGCCCGCCGCCGATTCAATTTGGAGCGCCGCCGAAGCCTCCGGCGCAAACGGGCGCGAATATTACGCTCGGCTTCATCTTCAAGTCGTTTCAGCAGTGGTGGCGGATCGCCGTACCCGCCGGGCTTGCGTGTGCGGCCGTCGCGGCGGCAATCGTTTGGTCTTCCTGGACGCCGAAGTATCGCGCCGCCGCGCAGATTAGCATTCCGGATCGCGGCGGCGTGCTGCTGCCAACTTCGCCCAACACATCGCCCCGCTTCGCGCAAACGCAACTTCGTTCGATCACCAGTGAGGTCGTGCTGGGGCCCGCGCTGGCGGATCCCGAGATCGCCAAAGTTCCCGAGATTCAGCGGCAGGTCGATCGCCTGGAATACTTGAAGAAGAAGTTAACTGCTACCGCCGAAGGGCAGTCTGAACTTTATCGAATCGAATACGTGGGCGAAAACGCGGAAGACGCGGTGACGATCGTCAACGGGATACTAAGAGTCTATCTAAAACATCTTAACGCCAAGGAAACGGATCGCCGTAAGGATCTGTTGAGTAGGCTGACAAAAATCACGAAGGAACACGAAGCGACGATCGCTTCAAAGCAAGAATCCATCCTCGAAGAGCAGCGCGGCATTATCGGGACGGGCGCCGGTAAAGGAGATGCCGCGGGCACCGACGGCGTCCTGTCGCCCGTGTATTCGCTGCACCAACGGATGATCGAGGTCGAGGCCGAACGCGAAGTCCTTCAGGCCCAAATTGCGGCATACGGGGAGCCGCCGCCGGACGAGCCGGCCGAGATTCCAGGCGACGTGCTCGAAGCCGAGGTAAAACTTCATCCCGACGTGCGCGAGTACAGCCGCGCGCTTTCGGCGATGCGCATGCAACTCGACGACATCGAAAAGAAATCGCGCCACGGCAAGCAAAGTTCGAGTTACAAAGACTACGCTGCCTTAATCGCCAACGCGGAAAAGGATCTGGTGACGCTGCAGGACGAGGTGCGAGCGCAACTAAAGCTGCAGCATTCCTTGGCCAAGAAAACCGATCGTGGCCAGGAGACGATTCCGTGGCAGCAGCGTCTGGTTGCGCTCGACGCGGAACACGCCCTGCTGAAACGCCGCTACGACGAATACGTGAAAAAGTTGACGCTCAGCGGAGATGCGAGTGCCAGGCTTAGTTTCAGTTATGCCGACCTGGAACGCGTGACGGGTGTCTTCAACTTGATCGCCGCGCGCAAGCTTCAAATTGAAACCGAGACGCACGACCTCGAAAAGGTCTACGTTGAAACCTTGGCGACCGTTCCCCCGGCGCCGATCGAGGCGTGGCCCGTCAAGCAACTCTTGTTGTTCTGCGGCGCCGCTTTCGTGCTGCCGTTCTTCGCCGTCGTCGGTTGGGAGAAGATATCGCTTCGCGTCAGCGACGCGGACCAACTTTCGAACGAAGCGACATTGACGATCGTCGGCGAGATCGCGCGGTTGCCCACACGGCCGGTTATGTCCGGCGGCACGGCGTCGCGTCGCAAGATTCGCCGCGATCTGGGACTATTCCAAGAAAGCGTCGATGCATTGCGGACGGGCTTGCTGCTCTCGGAAAGAACCGGTACCCATCGCCTCTTCGCCGTCACGAGCGCCGTCAGCGGTGAGGGCAAGACGAGCCTCGTCTCGCAGTTGGCGATCAGTTTCGCCCGCGCAACCGGCAAGAGAGTGCTGATCATCGATGCCGACCTGCGGTCGCCGAAT
Source organism: Planctomycetota bacterium (assembly GCA_029259895.1). Classification (GTDB taxonomy): domain Bacteria; phylum Planctomycetota; class Planctomycetia; order Pirellulales; family PLA5; genus PLA5. The sequence continues at coordinate 42,267 of JAJDEG010000313.1, read as the reverse complement.
CTGCACGAAATATTCGATGCGCGCCTCGAACCGGGACTGGCCGACGTATTGCAGGGCAAATGCGAGATCGCCGACGCCGTCGTTGAGGAAGTCGCCGAGGGCGTGCACCTGCTCCCCGCCGGCCGCGCCGCCGCCAGCCCGCACAACTACCTCGGCAACGGCACCATTCCCAAGCTCTTCCATCAACTGCGCGAGGTTTACGATTACATCGTCGTCGACACGCCGCCGATCCTGTGCGCCAGCGAATCGCTCGTTGTCGCTAAATCGGCCGACGGCACGCTCTTGTGCGCCCTGCGCGACGTGAGCCGGTCGCGACAGGTCCGTTTGGCGTCAGAACGCTTGACGATGGCAGGCGTAAATCTCATGGGCGCCGTGCTAAGCGGTGCCTCCGCGCGGCAGTACACCTCGACCTACGGTAACTATGCATACCTCGGGGAACCCGGCTGATTTTATTTCTGTCCGCCCTTCGCCTCGGTCGACGTTCGCAGAAACCTCGATTCTCTCCCTGAAAAAAATGTATTTCCGCGGCGGCAATCAGCCGCCGCCAGCGTATCGATAACATGATCGTCAATCCAACGATACCTCCCGACGTTGCCCGCGATGCAGACCCGTCGACCGCGGCTCGAGTGCGCCCCGCGACGCGCCGCGAACTGAACGTTCTGTTGCTCGTCGTGTCGATTCTACTCGTGGCTGGACTGGGACTATCGGCTTACTTCTGGCGCAACTACCAGGTTGAACGCCTCGCCGACTCGTTGCTCGACCGCGCCGCTCAGTTGGAAGAACAAGAGGAGTGGGGCGCGGCGGTCGCCTATCTGCAGCAGTATCTAACGCTCAATCCGGAAGAGGACCAGGTCCACGTCCGCGCGGCCCGCGTATTCGATCACGATTTGACACAGCGCCAACAGCTTCAAACCGCCACACGGCTTTACTATCGCGCTATCGGCGCCGCGCCCGACGACGTTTCACTTCGCCGTCGCTTGGCGGAGCTATTGTTCGAGACGGGCAATCACGCTGCGGCGGTCATCGAGGCCGAAAAGCTCCTCGACAAAGACGGCGACGGCGACTTCAGCCCCCAGCGCGTTGTCGCGCTCGTGGCCGCCGACGAAGCTCAGGTGAGTGAGAGCGTCGACTCCGCGATGCAGGCCAAGGACAAGCTCGAGAAGGCTAACGCTGCCCGGCCGAGCGAAGTTGACGTCGCAGCGCGCTTGGCGCTTATCTACCGCGCGAAGGCGGGGCAGCTCGGCAAATCGAGCGATGAAGCGGTCCGGCTCGCCGACGAGGTCATCGAAAAAATGGTCGCCGGTGCCCCCGATCGGGCCGACTCCTATTTGACGCGTGCTCAATATCGCAATATGTTCGCCCTGCCGGGCGTCGACGAAGATATCGAGCGGGCGCTCAAGCTCGGTCCGCGCGATCCGAAAGTGCTCCTGTTCTCCGGCCGGCACTTCCTCGCTGTGGGGTCGCCCGGCGCCGATCCGCAGCGCGCTCTGAAGCTGTTCCAAGAGTTAGTCGACGTCGCGCCGACGGAGGAAGCTGGATACTTCTGGCTGGGCCACGCTCACAAGGCTTTGGGCTCGACCGCGGCCGCCGTCGACACATGGAATACGGGGCTCGATCGCGCCGGAAAATCGAGCGAAGCCATCAACGTCGAGTTGTTTGAAACGCACATCGCGGCGCGCGAGCTAGATCGCGCGAAGAAAGCGCTCGAACGATTGCGAACGCGTGCCGACGAGGCGTCGATCCGTCAAACGACCGCTGGGCGAATCCGCACGCGGTTTTCACTCGCTCGATTCGAAGCCCAATGGCTGCTCGCCAACAACGATCCGGCCGGAGTCGTGCCATTGCTCGAAAGTGCGATGGCGACATCCGGATCCCTGGGGAGCAGCGCGGCGCAGAATCCAGACCTCGATCGGTGTCGAGCGTTGCTGGCCCAGGCGTACACGGCACTCGAAAACTGGGAACTCGCGGCAGCGGAGTATGAAGAACTTGCTCGACGCTCGACGAAGCCCTGGGAATTCAACCTGCTAGCCGGAGAGGCATGGAAGCGGGGCGGTGAACTCGATCGCGCGATTGCCAGCTATCGACGCGCGACGCTGCATGCCGAAGCGCCGCCGCAACTGTGGCTCGCCCTCGGCCAGGCTCAGCTGGAAGAGCAACTTCGCACGCCCGCGGCCGAACACCGCGACTGGAATGCGTTTCGCGACACGTTGGCTACCGCCAAACAATCTCTTCCCACGTCCTGGGCCGTTCGCTTGCTCGAAGTCGATTATCTCTTCGTCCAGGCAAACGACGCCGACCGCCGCATAGCGGAAGCGCTACTTCGCGCCGGCGAAAAGGAACATGCATCCGAAAAGCAGTACTGGCATCGATTGGTATTTGTGTACGAGCGATTGAAGTATCCCGCCGACGCCGATCGTGCGCTGCGACAATTCGTCGGCCTCGAACAAAACGCCGCCGAGACGGCCGTTGCTCGCGTCAATTTGCTGGCGATGCGCAAGCAGTTTGCCGACGCGGAAACAATCCTCGCGCAGGCGATCGTCGATGCACCGTCGCCCATTCGCAAACCACTGTTGTATCGTCAGATGCAGTTGGCGCTCGAATCCGGCGATCTCGCCGAAGGGCGCAAGCGGTTGGCGGCATTGCTCGCCGCCGATCCGACGAACCTCCGCATCCTTCGCCGCAGCGCCGAACTCGCATTCGACGCACGCGACTGGCAGGAGTTGGCCCGGCTCGACGAACCTTTGCGAAAAGCCGAAGGCGAGGCCGGTCACGGTTGGCGTTTCTATCGCGCCGCGCATATGCTGGGCGATCCCGCCCGCCGATCGCCGCGGGAACTCGCCGAAGCCGAAGGATTGGTCGCCAAGATTCTAGAGGACCGCCCGCGCTGGACTCCGGCGATGGTTCTTTCGGGGCAGATCGCCGAGGCCCGCGGCGACGTACCCCGCGCCATTACGATTTACACTTCGGCCGTCGACGCCGGCGACCGACGCATCGCTACGTACGAACGCCTGACCGGCTTGCTGTATCGCCAGAATCGATTTGCCGAGGCGCAACAAGTCCTCGATGAATTGGGCCGGGGAGCGTTCTCGTCGGTACAGCTCGAGTCGTTGGCGCTCGCCGTCGCCGTGCGGCAGGATCAGCGCGAACGGGCACTGGATTTGGCGCGTGCCTCGATCGCCGAACGCCCGAACGACGCCATGCGGCGCATCTGGTTGGCGGAGTTGTTGCAACTCAACGACCGACGATCGGAAGCCATCAAGTCGTTGGAGAAGGCGGTCGAGCTTGCGCCCAACGAAGTTAGCCCATGGAACGCGGTCTTCATGTATCACGTCCGCGGTCGCGATTTGGCGAAGGCGGAGAAGACGCTGGAAGAACTGACGAAACGAGTTCCGTTGGAGCCGGTGCAAAAGGCGTTTGTGCTCGCGCAGGGATACGAGATGCTCGGCAAACGTTCGGAAGCCGTGACGCATTACCGGCAGGCGAGCGAACTCGCCCCCAAGGACGCCGCGATCCTGACGCGTCTGGCGGCCCTGCAATTGCACGACGACGTGGATGCGGCCGAGCAAACGTTGCGGAAGATCGTCGAGATCGCGCCCGACAACGTCCGCTCGCGACAGGCCCTCGCCACGCTGCTTGCGCTGCGCGACGGCGACGGCGCCTGGGACGAAGCTCAAGAACTATTGCGGCAAGCCACGGCCGACGGCGCGCCGCTGCCGGCCGACGATCGCCTGCGGGCGGTCCTTCTCGTGCGTCGCGGCGGCGACAAACAACGTCGGATCGAACAACACGCCGAAGCGAGAAAAATACTCGAAGGCCGCGTCGTCGGAAGCGCCTCAGCGGCCGCGGCCGACCGCCTGCTGTTGGCCGGTGTCTACGAAAGCGAAGCCCGCCTGCTTGCCGACGCGACGAAACTCTCGGCGGCGCGCGACGAATTGTGGACGTTGATCGACGTCGCCGAGCCGACCGAATCGCACCTGAGCCTCTGTGCCGATTTCGTCTTACGGCATTCCCGCGATGAAGCGGAGAACGCGTCGCTGGTCGTGGGCGATGAACGCCGTGAGCAATTCTTAAAGGACGCGCAGTTCTGCGTGGATCGGCTCGAGGCGTTGCTGAAGAAGGCCGAGAATTATCCCACCGGCCGCGCCCTGGCGCTGCGCGTGCGCTTGATGAAGTTGCAGGGCCGCGGCGATCGGATCGAGTCGTTCGTCGAGCCGCTCGCCGATGGGCGTCTTGGTGAAATTGCCAAGGACGCCGAGAAAGACCAATGGACGCTCGACGTCGGAAACTTGTACATGACCGTTGCGCTGCACGATGCCGCCGAACGGTGGTATCGCCGTTTGTGGCCGCGGGTGCCTCGCGCTTACGTCCCCTTGGTTCAGTGCCTCGTTGCCCAGGGCCGTTTCGACGAAGTCGCCACGGTTTGCGAGGCCGCCGCGAAGACCGACCCGTCGCCGCGCCCGGCGCAATTTCTTGCATCCGCGCTGGCGTCCGGCAAACCGACGGCGGACGATCTCGCCCGCGCCGAGCCGTTCATCGCGCAAGCGATTAAGGATCACTCCGCGGACGCCGAATTGCTATTTTCAGCCGCCGTGCTGCGAACCATTCATGGCCGCCCGGCCGACGCGATCGACTTGTTTGAAGCCGTCGTCAAACTTTCGCCCAAGCACTTATTGGCGCTCAACAATCTCGCAACGCTCTTGGCGGAGCAGCCGCAGCGGCAACAAGACGCATTGCGATACATCGAACGAGCCATCGCAGTCGCGGGACGCAAGCCGGCATTGCTCGACACGCAAGGAACGATTCACCTGATGGCGGGCGATTTCGATGCCGCGGTTGCGTGTCTCGAAGAAGCAGTGAATTCCGAAGCCGTAGACCCGCGCTACCCGTTTCACTTGGCTGCCGCATATGCGAAAGCCGGCCGCCAGGACGACGCCCGTGCGGCGTTTGAGAAGTCCAAGCTAAACGGCCTCGACAAACAAGTACTGACCGCCGGCGACCTCGCGCTCAAGTCCATGCTCGAAGAGTCCTTGTAGAATCATGAACTTCCTCCGACAGCAACGAATTCCCGTAACGGTCGTCGCGATTCTGGTCGCCACGGTACTCTCCGGAGTGCTGCACGGCCATCTTTCGCGGCGCTGGGGTACTCACACCGATGTCGTCGCCTTTGGCGAGCGACTCGATGACGTGCCAGCGCGCATCGGCCCCTGGCAGATGGATTCCTCGGGCGATTTGGATGCCGAGGTTCAGGAAATCCTCCGGTGCGACGGTTCCCTCAAACGAAGTTACATCAACGTCGAGACGGGCGCGTCGGTAACCGTCGCACTGTTGCTCGGCCCGGCAGGTCCGATCGCGGTCCATACGCCAGAGATCTGCTATTCCAGTCGCGACTACGAGATCGTCGGAAGTAAAGAAGTCGCTACGCTGAACGCCGCGTCCGACGTGCCCAATAAGTTCTGGGTGTCGAAGTTTCGAGGCAGATCGCTGGCCGAAGAAAACCTTCGCGTCTATTACGGGTGGAGTACCGGAGAGGGCTGGATCGCCGCCGAGTCGGCCCGTTTTGAGTTCAGCGGCGAGCCGTGGCTCTACAAGATTCAAGTGGCGGGCGCCGTTCCCGATTCCCAGCCACCAGAGTCCGATCCATGTCGAGATTTTTTGGAAGTGTTCGTACCGGAAATCCAAAACGTGCTTGCGTCCACAAGAGAATGAGCAAATGCTTTTGACCGCGGTTTGGAAACATTGATTTTGCGGCCTGAGGTCTAATTTTCATGAGAATGGCAACTAAAGAGAAACGCATAGCAACGAAACGTATCGCGCAAGACGTTCGCGTCACGGACGAAGCGGTCGACGTTCCCGTCGGCTCCTTTTTCCGCTGGAAGTCGATCGTCGAACGAGCATTGGCCTCCGTGCTGCTGGTCACCACGTTGCCGATCATGGTCGTATTGATCGTGATCGTTCGTTCCACGTCGCGCGGGCCGGCGATATTTCACCAGGTTCGCGTTGGACGCAACGGGCGTTTGTTCACGATGTACAAATTTCGAACCATGGTGCAAGAAGCGGAGGCCCAAACCGGTCCCATCTGGGCACTTACCGACGACCCTAGGCTGACGCGCATCGGACGGATCATACGGAAGGCTCATCTCGACGAGTTGCCGCAACTTTGGAACGTATTGCGCGGCGACATGGCCCTCGTCGGACCGCGCCCCGAGCGCCCCGAATTCACTCATTCGCTGGCGAAGGAAATACCCAACTACATGCATCGGCTCGCGGTTCTTCCCGGCATCACTGGGCTGGCGCAGATCAATCTACCCGCCGACTCCGACTTGGACAGCGTTCGCCGCAAGCTCGTCCTCGATCTCGAGTACGTCCAAAGCGCGACGCTTTCTATCGACCTCCGGTTGCTGCTCTGCACGTGTTTTCGCGCGGTGGGTTTCTCCGGCTACCAAGCCTCGCGGCTCTTGGCAGTGCGTCGCGAAGTCGCCACTCCGAGAATCTCCGCAAGCGCGGCCTCCGAGACCGTTCATACAGTGGACGCGAGTCATGAACTTGCCCACGGCAACGGTCACGCTCAGATCGGCGCTCTGGCGACCGCGGCGAGGCGGCCTCGTTAGCCGCACCAAGGCCGGTTGAGAACGAGCACGAGAGGATCGTGCCACGGCGGTTGCGACGCCGCCGATCACCGACGCCGATCGCCGCCGAGCGTCATTTTTATTTGTCCGCGGGTCGAAAAGCCAACCACTTCTATCGCATCATTTCTAGTGTCCGAGAAGCCCAAAGTACTGTTGCTCGTCCACCGCGTGCCGTTCCCGCCTAATCGCGGCGACCGCGTCCGCTCGTGGCAGTTGGTCAAGTGGCTCGCCAAGCGGTCGCGCCTCGACTTGGCGTGCCTTGCCGACGAACCGGTTGCCAGCGAAACGTCGGCCAAGCTCAGTTCGCTCTGCCACCGCGTCGCGATCGAACCGGTTGGCGGTCCCTTGCGCTGGGCTCACGCGGCTCGTTCGATGCTTGCCGGCCGGACCGCCACCGAAGGATTGTTCGCGTCTCGCCGCCTGCGCAAATCGATCGACGCGTGGTCGCGTGCTGAGCAATATGAATCGGTCGTCGTCTTTTGCTCCAGCATGACGCCGTATCTCGACAGCCCAGGGCTAACGAACGTCCCCGCGATCGTCGACCTGGTCGACGTCGACAGCCAGAAATGGCACGACTACGCGGCGAACGCGCGCGGACTCAAGCGATTGCTATTTAGCCTCGAAGGCAACCGAATGCGACGCCTGGAACAACGCATCTGCCAACGTGCCGCCGCCGTTACCGTAGTAAGCGAGGACGAAGCGAGCGTGTTGCGATCGAACGCTCCCGACGCGGCCGTGCGGTCTATCGAAAACGGCGTCGACTTGGATTATTTCAACGCGGGCCTGAATTCTGATGATGCAACGGTGAATTCAAACGAGATCGTTTTCGTAGGAGCGCTCGATTATCGCGCAAACGTCGACGGCGTCGAATGGTTTTGCCGTCAAGTCTGGCCGCAGTTGCGACGTCGGCTGCCGGACGCGCGGATGACATTGGTCGGTCGCCGCCCTGGTGCGTCGGTGATTGCGCTGGCGAAGCTGCCCGGCGTTTCGGTCGTGGCCGATGTGCCGGATGTCCGCCCCTACTTGGCGCGGGCCGCGGTCGTCGTGGCCCCGTTGCGAATCGCTCGGGGAATTCAGAACAAGGTTTTGGAGGCCGCCGCAATGGCGAAAGCCGTCGTCGCGTCGCCACAGGCCCTCACCGGATTGGAACTACGCCACGGGGAACACGTTTCCTGCGCGTCGAGTCCGCAAGAGTGGGTCGATTCCCTAGTCGACTTGCTCGATTCGCCCGAGCGGCGACAACAACTCGGACGAAGTGCCCGATCGCTGGTCGAGCGGCAATACCGTTGGGAAGCACGGCTCGCCCCTCTCGGTGAAATCCTCGCTTCCACTCTGACGCGCGGCGAAACGAGCGAGCCTCTTGCCGGCCAGTCGCCGTGCCGTCCCGCCGTCGCGTACAGCGATAGCTAGCTCACTGAAGTCACACACGCGCGAAGCGCATTTACACCCGCTCAGCCAACGATGGACATATTGACCGAAACCGTGGAAACCCCGCTCGAAGAAGCGCCCCAGCCGGGCGATGGACTGACGTCCGCGCCCGAAGCGGCCGCCGCGTCGTCCGAACTTCCCGTCACGATCATCGAGCGTCGGCCGGGCTGGAAGTTCGTCGACGTCGCCGAGCTGTGGCGCTATCGCGAACTGCTCTACTTCCTGATCTGGCGCGACGTAAAGGTCCGCTACAAGCAAACCGTGTTGGGTGCGGCGTGGGCCATCCTCCAGCCGCTGGCCACGATGGTTGTGTTCACGATCTTTTTTGGCCGCCTTGCCGGCATTTCCACCGAAATCCCCTATCCTCTGTTCGCCTTCGCCGGCCTACTTCCCTGGACATTCTTCTCCAACGCGATTAGTCAGGCTGGAGGAAGCGTCGTCGGAAATCAGAACCTCGTTACCAAGGTATACTTCCCCAGGCTGTTCATTCCCTTGGGCGCCATCGGTGCCGGCGTGGTCGACTTGGTGATCGCCTTTGGAATGCTCGTTGTATTGATGTTGTATTACGGCGTTGCGCCGGGCGTTTCGATATTGCTCACGCCGCTGCTCGCCCTGGGACTCATCATCGCCACGCTGGGCGTCGGAGTCATGCTCTCCGCGCTCACCGTCGCTTACCGCGATTTTCGCTACGTCGTTCCGTTCGCCGTTCAGCTTTGGATGTTCGCCACGCCTTGCATCTACATGCAGCCGGAAAATGTCCTCGGCGAGCGAACCCTCGCCCTACTCCCGCTCAATCCGGCGTTCGGCCTAATCTCCAACTTCCGTGCGGCAACGCTCAACCAACCGCTCGACCTATACTCGCTTTCCGTGTCGATGGCCGTGTCCGTCGCATTGCTGGCGATCGGCTGCCTGTACTTCCGCCGCGTCGAAGCCACTTTCGCCGACATCATTTAGCCACTTTCGCCGACATCATCCGATTGACGTAGTCTGACTGCACGTGAAAGGCCTGATCTTTACCTACGCGCTCACCTACGGTGGCAGCCTGGCCGCCGTACTCAATCCGTTCTACGGATTGCTGATCTACGTCTGCTTCGCCATCATCAAGCCCGATGCTCTCTGGCACTGGTCCGTTCCCGTCGGCAATTACAGCCGCATCATTGCCATCGCCTTGCTCGTCGGTTGGGCTTTCGCCGGCTTCGGTCGCTGGGACTTCGGCCGCGCCAAGCTAATCGTCGTCTCGCTCGTCGGTTTCCTAATATGGAGCGCGGTGAGCGCCACATTGGCCGCCGACCGCGAAGTTGCTTGGCCCGCCGTCGAGGCGCTCTTCAAGATCGTTCTCCCCTTCGTCGTCGGTATCACGATCATCGACACCATCGCCCAGGTAAAACAACTCGCTTGGACGATTATGCTCAGCCAAGGCTACGTCGCTTTCGAAGCGAACGTGAGCTATCTCGAGGGCAACAACTGGCTGATGGACCAAGGCTTCGGCGGCATGGACAACAACTGCGTCGCCATCGCCCTGGTGTGCGCGATGGGCTTCGCCTTTTTTCTCGGCCTCGCCGAAACGAAAACCTGGCGTCGCTGGATCGCTTTTGCGCTGGCCGGAGTGATGGCCCACGCCATTATGTTCTCCATGTCGCGCGGCGGTATGGTGGCGCTCATCATCACCGGGGTCGTCTCGTTCGTTCTCATCCCGAAGCGTCCGATCTATTACGGATACCTTGCACTTGCCCTCGCCATTGGCCTGATGATGGCAGGGCCGTCCGTGCGTGAAGAATTTTCCACGACGTTCGCCGATGAGAAAGAGCGCGACGCATCTGCCGAAAGCCGCGTCGAACTGTGGAGTAATTGCGTCGACCTCATGTCCGACAACCTGGTCTTTGGTGTCGGGCCCAGGCACTTCCCGCTCGTCGTCCAAGAGTTTGGCGTGTACCAAGAAGGCAAAGAAGCGCACTCGCTCTGGTTTCAGACCGGCGCAGAAGTCGGCGCTGTCGGCCTCGGCATGCTGCTAACGTTTTACCTCGCCGCCATGTACCGCTGCTGGCAACTTGCCCGCACGTTGGACGCTTACGCCCCCGGCGCCGCCAATTACTGTCGCATGATCGTCGCGGCGCTGGTCGGCTTCATGGTCGCGGCCCAATTCGTCACGCTCATCGGGCTGGAACTCCCCTATTACGTCGCTCTAGTCGGTGCGGGCCACTTGAAACTAGCTTCGCGAGCGTCCGCCAACGAAGTTGCCTACGCCGCACAAGAAAGCGCCACGCCCGAATACGATTGGGCCAACCAGCAGCATTACGGCACGGCCGTCTCCGTGTAGCCCCGAACCCTCAGACCTCGTTCACATGCCTGCCATCCGCGTCGAAAACCTCTCGAAGCAATACCGACTTGGCGCACACCAAGACGGTTACCGCACGCTGCGCGAATCGCTTACCGAGGCCGCCGCTGCCCCTTTCCGCCGCCTCCACGGTGCCGCCCGTCGGGCCTTCAACAGCGACTACCAGGGCGATACGGGCGACGGGCGAAATGGGGACACCCTCTGGGCGCTCAAGGATGTCTCGTTCGACGTCGAGCCCGGCGAAGTGGTCGGCATCATCGGCCGCAACGGGGCGGGCAAGTCGACGCTGCTAAAAGTCCTCAGCCGCATCACGGAACCATCGAGCGGCCGCATCGCGCTCCACGGCCGCGTCGGCAGCCTCCTCGAAGTCGGCACCGGCTTCCACCCGGAATTGACCGGGCGAGAAAACATCTACATGAACGGCGCGATCCTCGGCATGAGCCGCCAGGAGATCGACCGCAAGTTCGACGAAATCGTCGACTTCTCCGAGGTCGAGCAATTTGTAGATACGCCCGTAAAGCGGTATTCCAGTGGCATGCAAGTCCGACTTGCTTTTGCCGTCGCGGCTCATCTTGAACCAGAAGTCTTAATAGTCGACGAAGTTTTGGCCGTCGGTGACATTGCGTTCCAACAGAAATGCACACGAAAGATGCGGTCCATTAGCCAGGGCGGCCGGACGATCCTGTTTGTGAGCCACAACCTTCAGGCGTTAGCTGCGTTATGCGAACGAGCGATTGTACTTAGAGGAGGCGAACTTGTTTTCGCTTCTGATGTCGGGGCAGCGATCCGGCATTATCGATCGCTCGACGTTCCCAGCGATGGTCGTGACGGTGAATTCGTGCCCGAACCGCAAGGTCGTGAAAATACCGGTACCTTTATCAAGTCCGTTCGGACTACGAACAAACGTCGAGAGCAGGGAACTTCGTTTCCGGTCGGAAGTGAGGTTCATTTTGAGGTCGACTTTGAAAACTCCCTTCGGCGTCGTGACATTTCAATCGCGATTTTTATTTCGACGCTCGAACGACAACGACTCATGATGCTCCACACGCTAGTCAATTCGGGCCTTCAGGTCTCGAACGACTGCGGCACTTTGCACTGCGTCATTCCAAGCTTGCCGCTGTTGGCGACAGATTATGACGTCGACATTTTCGTAGGCTCGTCGGCGGGGATACTAGAGTCACATGAGCGAATTCTTACGCTCCGCATGACCGAGTCGAATTACCTTGGTACGAATCGACTACCGTCAACGCGCCAGGGCGTTGTGGCAATACCAGCTCAGTGGAGCTTTGCCGATGCAATTCCTGAGAGGACTCCATGAATACAGTGACGTCGGATCAACCAGCAAGTCCTGCATGCGACGATGATCGAGATCGTGGATCAAGCATACCGCTACTTGACCCGTACGTTCGCGGCGAATTGATTGCGATACGGCCTCGTACTGTCGTTGACTTTGGCGCTGGGGTTGGGCGAATGGGAACGATTTGTCGAGACGTATTGGGCGACGATGTCCAGCTAACCGCGATCGAAGGTTATCCGCGAGCAATTACGCCGTTGCGGGATTCCGGCATCTACGACAATGTGGTCCATTCCCTCATCGAAACGTGGGTCGACGAAAATAATGCCCCGTTCGATGTGGCAATCTATGGTGACGTCCTCGAACACGTGTCTCGCAGGCAGTGCTTTCGCGTCATTCGGCGCACACTTCGATTTGCTAGGCACGTGATAGTCAATGTTCCGCTTAGAAACCTCTATCAAGACGCCATACTCGACAACCCTTTGGAGGAACACAAAGGTTACCTTACCGAGAAATGCTTTGACAAACGATTCGTAATTCGCGAGAAGCACTTGGCGACTGCCGGAGAGGGATACGCAAAGCTGAATTGCTGGATCGTTGGTGTACGACACAAGTGGACCTATCGCTCGATAAAGCAAAGCCTTAAGGAATCGCTGTTAATGCACGGCGGACGGCGAGCAAAAGCGCTTCTGGACCGAATGTAAATGGCGTTCCAGACTTTTTTACGGAACACGCGTTGAGAACATTACACGTATCCGCGAGCGGCGCGTATGGCGGCGGCAATGCTAGCCTCGCAACTCTAATTCGCGGACTAAGCTCTCAAGGCGTTTGCGCGGCGGCAACTTTTCCCGATGCTGGCGTGGCCGTAAACCGGTTCTCGGACATGGGTGTACCGCATTGGATCCTTCGATACGACTGGCTGTCCCAATTGCGACGTTTTGGTGGCGTCCGCGCCGGTAGCGCGTGGCTCCGCGTACTTCGCTCCGTTAAGCCGGACATCATCCACGTAAACGCGGCGGAGCACTCGCGAGCGGTCAGCGTCGCGGCGTGGGCGCTCGGCATTCCGTGGATCGCGCATTGCCGTTTCCCACTTGGTCCTTCGCTCGTTTCCTGGGTGTTCCGGCGTTTGCCGAAGCCGCAAGCCGTCGTATTCAATAGCAACGCGCTGAAGGCACAGATGGAATCGACGTTTTCGAAGGAATGTCCGCGAGCAGATCAGCGCGTCGTGTACAACGGCATTCCTCTCAACGATTTCAATCCTGCGACCGCCGGAACGACGCGACGGCGGCGAGTCGGCATCGTCGCAAACCTATCGCCCGTCAAAGGGTACGATGACTTTCTCCAAATGGCGGCGACGGTGACGTCACATGATCGGGACGTTGAATTCGTATGCGTCGGCAGCGACGTTCACGAAACGGGTTATGAAAGGAAAATTGTTTCCGCGGCAAAGAGCCTTGGCATTGAAGATCGCGTAAGATTCCTTGGACATCGAAACGACATTCCCGAGATACTATGCACGCTTGACGTGCTCGTGTGCAGCTCGCACGAAGAATCGTTCGGGCGTTGCATTGTCGAAGCGATGGCTTCCGGTTTGCCGGTGGTTGCCACGTCGGTTGGCGGAATTCCCGAAGTCATGGCGGATGGCGTGACCGGCCACCTGGTGCCGCCTCGGCGTCCCGATTTGCTCGCGGATCGCGTCAGTGAGCTACTCGCAAACCCGCAACAGCGGGCCGAGATGGGTGCCGCGGGACGAAAACGGGCCATCGAGATGTTTAGCGCCGAAAGACACGCATCGAAGATTATGGACATTTACCAGAAGGTGATCGGCTAGAATCGCGAACGGCCTGAGATTAGCGCGAATTCGGCAGTACCAATCATGCTCGCCACCGAACACGAAATTCAAGACTCGTACCGCGATAGCGGCGTTGCGCAGCGGTATATCGAAAACCGCTTCGTCAGCGAGTTGATGCGTTTGCTGCACGACCGGCAGGTTGGTGCGGTGAATCGCGTCATGTCTCGCGTCGGCCCGCGGCAGTCGCTGGAGATCGCGCCTGGCCCTGGCCGGTTGACGCGCGATGTTCGGCCGGCCGGCGAGCTGACTTGCCTGGAATATAACGAGGCAATGATCGAGCAAGGCCGCACGGCGTGCCCTGCGGCGGTTCGGTGGGTTCAAGGGAACGCTTTCGAATTGCCGTTTGACGCCGAGGCGTTTGATTTCGCGTACAGTTTTCGTTTCGTCCGCCACTTTCACCGCGACGACCGTCGGCGGCTGTACGGTGAAGTTCGACGCGTGCTGCGGCCGGGCGCAATGTTTGTGTTCGACGCAGTGAATCGGGTGGTGTCGGAGCCGCTACGCAAGGCCAATCCCGACGGGTATCCGATCTACGACAAACTCTACAACGACCCGGACGAGATTCGCCGCGAGTTGGCCGACGACGGATTTCGGATGGTCGAGTGCGTGCCGGTGCAGAAGCGGTTTTCGGCCCAATACCGCGCGCAAGTTTTGCTTGGTCCGCGCAGTCGGCTGCTCGCCCGCGCCGCGATTCGTGTCCTTGAGCGGCTGGGCAAAGGCTCGCCGCTGGAATGGATCGTGACGTGTTGCCGCGAATAGCGTACTGGTCGACGTCGTTTGAACCGAAAATGGAAGCCCTAGCGAGCGAAGTGGCGTGCTTGCGACGGGCGTTTCCGGGCAGCGCCGTGTGGGGCGTCAATGCTCGGTCGCGATGGCCGATATCGGTACGGCACGGCCTTGGCTTTCACCCGCGGCTGCAACTATTCTTTCGCGGTATGACCGCGGTCATGCAACACGCTTTCGACATCAACCACGTATTCGGCAGCATTGGCGATTGGTTTCATCTGCGAGCGATTCGTAGGAGACCGACCGTATTGACGGCCGCCGTAACGAACGGCAGCAGCGGCAAAGATATGCTTTCGAAGGTCGACCTGTTCGCCGTCGAATGGCCGGGGGCGCGCGACGAATTGCAGGCGTTGGGCATCGATCGTGGGCAAGTCCGGCTCGTGTTTCCGCCGGTCGATTTGGAGCGATTCAAGCCGACGCCCTGCCCAGATACGCCGTATACGGTGCTGTTCGCCTCGAGTCCGGACCGGGCGGATTGGCTCGACGACCGCGGCGTCGGTTTGCTGCTCGCGGCGGCTAAGATGCGGCCAGACTGGCGGTTCGTCTTGGCATGGCGACCGTGGGGGACGGCGTTGCAGGAATTGCAGCGTCGCCTCGCGGAACAGCCGTCGCCGAACGTCGAGGTCCACGTAGGCCGATTCGACGACATGAGCCGGTTCTACGCGAACGCTCACGTGACGGTCGCCCCATTTTTGTGTCGCCATCGAGGAAAGCCGGCACCAAACTCGGTCATCGAAAGCCTTGCCAGCGGACGGCCAGTCGTCGTGTCGGATCAGGTTGGTTTGGCCGACATGGTTGCCGAGCAGCGAATGGGCGCCGTGTGCGGCTCCAACGCGGAATCGTTCGTCGCCGCGATCGAGGAAACGCAAAGAACTTGGAATTCGATGTCCGAAAACGCAAGGTCCGTGGCTGAACGCTGGTTTTGTCGTTCGACGTTCATCGCTTCTTATCGCGGAATCTATGGCGAGTTGTTGGGCGCATGAAACCGTATTTGCTTCTCTCTCAAGTTTTCCCACCTCAGACTGGCGGTAGTGGCCGGTGGTTTTGGGAGATTTATCGGCGGTTGCCGCGGGAGATGGTGCGCGTTGTGGCGGGCGACTATGCCGGCGCGGCGGAATTCGATGCGACGCACGATCTGGACGTCGAGCGACTGCGGTTGAACTTTCCGAGCTTGGGGATCGCTAGTTTCGCCGGTTTGAGGCGGTATTTGGGGTTGGCGCGGCGATTGCGACGCCGGGTGCGTGCCGAGCAGATCGGAGCGATCCACTGTGGATGCACATGGCCCGAAGGCGTTGCGGCGTGGTTGGTGAAGCAGACGACCGGCACGCCTTTTTTGGTTTACGTGCATGGCGAAGAGCTTAGCTATCGGGGGCGGGAATTGGCGTGGCTGCGGCTGCGGGTGTTCGGGGGTGCGGCGATGGTCGTGGCCAATAGTCGAAACACGCTGCGTTTGCTTCGCGACGAGTGGCACGTCTCTGAAACGAAGCTGCGGCTGCTCTATCCCGGCGTCGACATCGAGCGATTCACGCCGGCCGAGACGTGCGCCGCCACGCGCGACCGCTTGGGCTGGACCGGCCGAACGGTCGTGCTCACCGCCGGCCGGCTTCAGAAGCGCAAGGGGCACGACATGATGATCCGCGCCCTGCCGCAAATCCGACACAACGTGCCCGACGTGTTGTATTCGATTGTGGGTGAGGGCGAGGAACGGACGGCGCTGGAGCGACTGGTCGCGGAACTTGGGATGGGCGAACACGTGCAGTTCCGCGGCGAGACGGCCGACGACGAGCTGATCGAATGCTACCAACAGTGCGATTTGTTCGCGTTGCCCAACCGAACCGTACGAGGCGACTTCGAGGGCTTCGGCATGGTGCTGCTCGAGGCACAGGCCTGCGGTAAGGCCGTGCTGGCCGGAGACTCCGGCGGAACGAGCGAAACTATGTCGCTGGGCGATGGTGAATTCCCACAGACCGGCACGATCGTTTCGTGCGTCGAGCCTGGCCCGCTCGCCCAGCGCGTGGTCCGGCTGCTTTCGGACGACGAGCTTCGCACCAACATGGGCAAGGCTGGCCGAGAATGGGCGGCGACGCGGTTCGGTTGGGATGTGTTGAGCCGCCAGGCGCTTGATACGTTCGGCGGCCGCGCTGATGGCTCGACGTTTGCTTCGCATTGCACGACGTCCGACGACGAACATCCGGCGTCGTCTGGACAACGCGTCTGACACTAACGGCAGATTTAGCGACTTCCTTTGACGAAACAGCTCTTTAAGACAATCGCCGAGTCGATTGCCACGCTCCTGGTCTTGCCGGCGTGGCTTTTTTGTCGGCTAGGTGCGCTTTTGCTGGGCCGGCAGCGTGCGTTTTGCGGCTGGTCGCAGGCGATGAGCTTGATTCCCGGACTGTGTGGCGAGTACCTTCGTCGGGCGTTTTATCGACTTTGTCTACCGGAGTGTGGATCGGGCGTGGTGATTTCGTTTGGCACCGTGTTTTCCCATCCGACGGCTCGCCTGGGACAAAACGTATACTTGGGCGTGTATTGCTCGATTGGCGACGCGACGATTGGAGCCGACGTACTCGTGGCGTCGCACGTTTCGATCGTCAACGGTGGCCGGCAACATGAGATCGACCGTTTGGATGTTCCGATCCGCGAGCAGGCCGGAAGCTACCCACGAATCACCATCGGCGAAGGCGCCTGGATCGGCGAACGTTCGGTGGTAATGGCCGACGTCGGCAAGGAAGCGATCATCGGCGCAGGCTCGGTCGTCGTT
Organism: Planctomycetota bacterium; assembly: GCA_029259895.1. Lineage (GTDB taxonomy): Bacteria > Planctomycetota > Planctomycetia > Pirellulales > PLA5 > PLA5. The sequence continues at coordinate 25,182 of JAJDEG010000313.1, read as the reverse complement.
AAGCCAGTCGAACCGCGCGTCGTCGCGGCGGGCGTGCCGTGCCGGTTGATTCGCCATCGTGGCCGAACCGACGGCAATGCTCATTGCGAAAGTGCCGACCAGACTGTGGAAACGTCCACCGCCAAGAGCAATTACCCTAACACGGTCGTTTGACGAGATGCGTTTGAAAATGGCACTTCAGCGGTGTCGCGAATACCTCAAATTCGATGCTACTTGGCTGCATCGGCCTACGGGGTTCGCGCTGGGTATTGCTGCCTGGGTACTGTTCAAGATCGGCCATGCGCAACGGGCGGTCGCGATCCTATGCTCAGCGCACCGGGCAGCGCTCAGCTCGTTCTCGACGAACCTTGCCGAACGTACAATCCAAAGTGCGTCTCGTGCTGCCGCCGAGGGGAAAGGCCACGCTGTCTTGCGAGTTCTCGACGATTTCGTCGCAAACGCGCCGATTAACCCGTCGATGGAACGAATCGTCAAAGAGCCACATCGAATACTTGAATCACTGGCGATCGTGATAAAATCCAGTTCTTACAATGAGAAGGGAGTGCTATTTGTAACCTATTCGGATGCTTTCCTGCTGTTTGCGCGTTGTTTCGATCTGCATCGCATCGCCGAGAGGTACCACATCGTCATCGAGCCGGATTGGAGCGGCTACTGCAATCTCCCGATCCTGAGTTACATGCGGCATCGATTTCCGGTGTTCGTGCTCGCTTACGAACCGCGTGACGCAGAGTTTATCCGCAACGCGAACTCGAACCTGATTTCTGTGCCGCTATCCACGAATTGGTGGGTCGACTACCGTCAGTTTCCAATGGACACCCCTGTCGAAAAAGACGCCGATGTTGTCATGATTGCCGCTTGGGCAAACTACAAGCGGCACTATCGACTGTTTCACGCGCTTTCCGTTCTCCGTCGCCGCGGAATTCGCCTCAAGACACTCCTGGCGGGCTACTGCAACGGCTTGACGCTTGCCGACATTCGCGCCCAAGCCGCCTACTACGGCGTTGATGACCAGATTGAATTCCACGATGCCGTGCCCTACGAGCATGTGAACGGACTTCTTCGCCGCGCTAAGGTTAACGTGATTTGGTCGAGAAAAGAGGGTGTCAATCGTGCCATCATCGAAGGCATGTTTTCGGATGTGCCGTGTCTCGTCCGCGACGGCTTCAATTACGGCTACCGCTACCCATACGTCAACGAAGTCACCGGCCACTTCGCCACCGAACGCGCGCTACCGGACGCACTGGCCAACATGGTCCAGAACCACCAGCGGTTTTCGCCGCGGCAGTGGGTCATGGACAATATGACGTGCCAACATGCCACTCGAATTCTCGACGACGCCATTCGTAAAGTCGCCGTTGACCGCGGCGAAACATGGACCGGCGGATTGGCCGTGAAGGTCAATAAACTAAATTGTATGGAGTATTGGGATCCGGCGGATCGTAATCGGTTCGACAGCGACTACGCGTTTCTGCGACATGCCACACTTGAACGCTCGCGGGACGACATTCAACAATCCAATATTCCATTGCCGTCGACGGCAACTCACCCGTAGTTGGAAAGTAAATGTGGTACGCAATCGATGATTTGATTTGTCGCCTCGTTAAGGGCCGCGAGCGGCATGGAAAAGCGATGATAATCGCCGCTGGTGCGGTCGTCTGTACGCTTCTCTTCGCATCCACTGCGATTCCCGTCCTGCGCGGTCCAATCATTCCGATTGCTGTCGCCGTCATTGTGGGATTTGTTCTTCTCGCAGTTTTGATTCTATTTCGCCTTCAGTCGCGTGCCGACGACCTCCTCGCTAGCGTTGCGCTCTATGCGAACTTAGTAAACGAGCAGCGACTACCGCGCATGCTGCTTCTCGACGGTGCTGCGGCCAATCCGTCCTTTCAATGGTTTTTGGAGAAATGTCTCGTTATTTGCAAGCCGAAGTCCATCCTCGAACTTGGCTCGGGCCAAACGACCCGCCTTCTCGCCGATTACTTCCACAGGGAGGCTGGCGTCGAAGTCGTAACACTAGAGGAAAGCGAGACGTGGCGAGACATCATGGTGCCGCAGATTACTCGAAACGGGCGTCATCACGATTACCGCTTTCTACCTCTCGCCGCGACACGCTTTAAGTGCAACGGCAGCGGCGAAGCGATTCGCACCACGTGGTATAACGACTTCGCTGAACTTGCGAACCGCAAGTTTGACCTAGTTCTCGTTGATGGCCCAAGCACAACCGGACCCTATTCGAGGTCCGGCGTCCTTCAATTGTTGCCTCATACGCTGAGCGATTCGTTCGTCGTTGTCTTCGACGATGCAGAGCGCGCCGGAGAACGAATGACGGTCGCGGCGGCGCGACGCATTCTCGCGTCGTTTTCAATTCCTTTTGAGACGTTTGAAGTGCATGGCGTCAAGACGCAAGTCGTCTTGTGCTCACCGAAGTTTGCATTTCTCAGGTCTGTCTGATCGTTCCCATGTGCGGTATCGCTGGATCTTTGACGAGCCGACACTCCGCCGACGCCGAGGCGTTCGCCTTGCGTCAGGGCGCGGCCATTGCGCACCGAGGCCCGGACGGGGACGGCGTCTGGGTTGGGCAGCGCGTTGCGCTTTGCCACCGCCGGTTGTCGATCATTGACCTCGATGCCGGCGATCAGCCGATGGGCAATGAAGACGGCTCGATTCAGGTTGTCTTCAATGGGGAGATTTATAATTACCAGGGTCTGCGTCGGGAATTGATTTCCAAGGGACATACGTTTCGCACGCAGAGCGATACAGAGGTGCTGGTTCATCTCTATGAAGAGGTTGGCCCGGCGATGGTCGAGCGGTTGCGGGGGATGTTTGCGTTTGCGCTGTGGGATGATCGCAGGCGGCAACTCGTGTTGGCCCGCGATCGCGTCGGTCTCAAGCCGCTGTATATCTATCGCGACGGTGAAAAACTGGTTTTCGGTTCGGAGATCAAGGCGATTCTGGCTTATCCGGGTATCGATCGAACGATCGATCCCGCGGCGCTGGAGGATTACTTGGCGTTCGGATTCATTCCGTCGCCGCGATCGATTTTTCGCCGAATCGAAAAACTGCCGCCGGCGCATGTACTCGTCGTCACGCCGGACGAGCTTTCGCGGACGGCCCAACGATATTGGCAATATCGCCCGGCCGTCGACACGAGTCGCTCCGTTGCCGATTGGTCCGAGGCGATTGAGGCGAAACTGGACGAAACGATGCGCTTACATCGCATCGCGGACGTGCCAGTCGGCGCTTTTCTAAGTGGAGGACTCGATTCGAGCGCGACGGTGGCGATATTCGCCGACCAGAGTGGCGAGCCAACGTCGACGTTCTCGATTGGCTTTCGCGAAGACGGGTTCAGTGAACTGCCGTATGCCCGCGAGGTTGCCGAATACTTTGGCTGTCGGCACGAGGAAGAGGTGGTTAGCGCCGACGCGGCGACCGACTTGGACGATCTGGTGAAGTACTTCGACGAGCCGTTTGCCGACAGCTCGGCGATTCCAACGATGCGGCTCTCGCGGCTGGCGCGGCGATTCGTAAAAGTGGCGATCTCGGGGGACGGCGGCGACGAGGCGTTCGGTGGGTATCGCCGATACGTAGACGACTTGCGCGAGGCGCGGCTGCGGAGGAGTTTGCCGCAATGGAGTCGCCGGACGTTGCTGGCGCCGCTCGCGCGGGCGTGGCCGAAGGCCGACTGGCTACCGCGGCCGCTTAGGGCAAAGACCTTGTTGACGAACCTATCGCTTCCCGCTGGCGAGGCGTACGCCAATACGCTGTCGGTCGCCCGGCATCCTTGGCGGCGAACTCTGCTCGCGGCGGATGTGCGATGCGAATTGAACGGCCACGATCCTGGCGGCAAGATCGTCGAAGCCTACGGCTCGGCCGCGGCGGGTGATGCGCTCTCCGCGATGATCGCGGCCGACGTGGCCGTGGTGCTGCCTGATGATTTCTTGACCAAAGTTGATCGCGCGAGCATGTCCTGCGGATTGGAAGTCCGCCCGCCGCTGGTCGATCACGAACTGCTCGAACTCACGGCGCAAATCCCATCGGAACTAAAAGTCCGCGACGGTTCGGGCAAGTGGATCTTCAAGGAGATTTATCGCGATCGATTGCCTGCATCGGTCTGTCGGCGGCGAAAACAGGGGTTTGAGATTCCTGTGGACGAATGGTTGCGCGGGCCGCTGCGCGACACGTTCGAGTCGGCCGTGCTGTCGCCGAACAGTGGAGTCGCGAATCTCATCGACCAACCGGCCGTCGCACGACTCTACCGCGCCCACTTGAACCGCACGGGACGCCACGGCGCGCTGTTGTGGTCGTTGATGGTGCTTGGTCGTTGGGCGGACACTTACCTATCGTCGCCCCTATCGTCGCCGCCCGCATTGGCCGGCAAAAACGTTTAAGGCGAACGAAGCTTTCGTTCTCGGTACGAACTAATTGCAAGTGACGACTTTTTCAAATAGCCCGGTCGATGCTGCTTTTGCCGTTGACTCGGTAAAGATTCCCGCGGACACGGTCGCCTTGCCCCTGGTCGCGACGTGTTCGCGCACCGACGTCGTGCCGCTGCCCGTTCGGTTTGGCGTCCCGCTGCCGCGCGGCTTGCTTTCTGCGGAGCACGTTGCCGCAGCCGTGGATTTCGGAGAGGTACCGACCGGGGCACAAGCGACGCCCATGGCGCATTGGTCCGACGGCAGCATTCGCTGGTTGCTCGTCGACTCGCTACCGTCGACGACGACCGAGCGCACCGCGACGTTGTATCTATGGCGCGTCGACGAAAGCGTCTCGGCCGGCGTTCGCGTTTGCAAAGCGGACGATGTGTGGATCGTTCAGACGGGCAAGGCTGCGTTTCACATCGACGCGCGAACCTTCCGACCGTTTCGTGCCGTAGAATTCGCCGACGAAGCGCGCTGCTTGGAGAATGCCGCGGAAATACAACTCGTCGACGCCGAGGGCCGAACGCAGCTTCCTTCCGTCGAGCGGTTAATCGTCGAATCGACGGGTCGCGTGCGAACGACGTTGCGTGCGTCGGGGATCATGGCCGGCAGCGACGGCCTTCGTTGGACCGCGAGGCTTTCGTTCTTTGCCGCCAGCGAGGCCGTGCTGCTGCGGTTTGCGATTCACAATCCGCATGCGGCTCGACATCGCGGCGGAATTTGGGATTTGGGCGATCGCGGCTCGCGGTTTTTTCGTTCACTGGATCTCACGCTGAAGCGTCCGAGTGGTGGCGACCCGTCGATTCGCTGGAAGACGGAACCGAACTCGCCGGTGGCAAGCGAAAAAGCGCTGCTCTCGATCTACCAGGGCTCGAGCGGCGGAAAAAACTGGCAAAGCCGCAATCACGTCGACCGCCACGGCCGCGCTGCTTGCACGGTGCCGGGATATATCGAGGAATCGAGCCGAGGACGCCGCGAAGGTTCGCGTGCGCAACCCCTCGTGGCTTGCGAAAGTGAGAATTCTCGCGTTGCCGTCGCGATTCCCGATTTCTGGCAGCAGTTCCCCAAGGCCATCGATGTATCGGAAGAGGAAATTCGGGTCGGTTTGTTTCCGGGTCGCTGGAGCGACGGAGGCAGTCTATTCGAGCTTCAAGGCGGTGAGCGAAAGACGCATTCGGTGTGGTTGAGTTATGACGCGACGTCCGCCAGCACAACGCCGTCGGAATGCCCGCTGCCGCTGGAGGGCGTTTTGTCGCCGCATCGTGTCGGTGCCGATCCGGCGTGGGTCCGGGATTCGCGAGCGATCGACGGGTTTGCAACGCGGGAAGACGATGCGGACGACCGCTTCCAGAATTACACCGATCGAGCACTTGTCGGACCTTGGAGCGTAACGAGCGGTCGAGAAGCAATCGACGAATACGGCTGGCGCAACTTCGGCGACGTTTGGGCGAATCACGAGGGTTTGCACTACACGGGCCCTGCTCCTGTGATTTCGCACTACAACAACCAGTTCGACTATCTCAACGGCGCGATTCTCCAGTGGCTGCGCAGCGGCGACGAGCGATGGCAGGACATCTTCGAGCCGTTGGCCGAACACGTGATGGACATCGATCGCTACCACACGGTCGAAGATCGGGCGGCGTATAACGGCGGTCTGTTTTGGTTTACGGACCACTATCTCAGCGCCGCGACGTCAACGCACCGAACCTACTCGAAAGAAAATGCGCCGGCCGGCGGCGCGGCGTATGGCGGCGGGCCTGGCAGCGAACATAACTTTGCGACTGGCCTGTTGCATTATTACTACGTGACTGGAAATGATGATGCCCGCGAGGCCGTTGTCGGTCTTGCCGAGTGGGTTATCGCCATGGACGACGGACGCCGCACGGTGCTTGGCTTCGTGGACGATGGACCGACGGGACTCGCCTCGGCCCATTGGAACGACGGGACGAAGTGCCCTGGCCGTGGCGCGGCGAACTCCATCCAAGTCCTTATTGACGCCTGGCAACTCGCGCGCGACGAGCGGTACTTGGCGAAAGCGGAAGCGTTGATTCGCCGATCGATTCATCCGCGCGACGACGTAGCCGGCATGAACTTGTTGAATGCCGAGAAGAACTGGTCGTATACGATGTTTCTTGCCGCGCTGGACCGCTACCTCGTCGTCAAGGCCGAGGCAGGCCAGATCGACGATGACTACGCATACGCTCAAGAAAGTTACGTTCGGTACGCGCGATGGATGCTCGACCACGAGCGGCCGTACCTCGAGCGACGCGAGGAATTGGAGTATCCGACCGAGGCATGGGCGGCGCAGGAATTTCGCAAAGCCAACGTCCTACGCCGCGCCGCTCGACACGTCGACGCGGAGACTGCTCGGCGAATGTTCGACCGCGGCACGAGCCTGATCGATCGGGCATGGCGAGACCTACAGGAGTTCGAGACCCAGGCCACCACACGCGCCATGGCAGTCGTTCTCACCGAAGGCATGTGGGACTCGCATCTTCGTAGCTGCGAACCAAGCATTGCGCCGCGCAACGCTGCGCCCGTCGAATTTGGTCAGCCTTGCGACTTTCGTTCGCAGCGCGTTCGCGTGCGGAAGCGAATGAAATCCGCAGGTGGCCTCGTCGGCCTCGTTGGCGCAGCTCTATCGTTTCCGTTTCGAAGTTCGAGTACACGCTCCAATTAAGTAGAATTGCATTAACCGCTACGAGTGAACGCTATGAAACAGGTTTTGGAAGAAGCGCAACTTTCTTCGATCTCGACGTCTGGGCAGGCTTCCGCGCCGGCGGGGTCATCGATGGGCACGCCCGCGAATGCGTCGATGTGGACAAGTATCGCGGCGTACGTATCGATCGCGCGACCAGATCATTGGTGCAAGAATGTCTTCATGGCGCTGGGCGTCGTGCTGGCGTACTTCTACGAGCCGGCGCTATTCGGCCCGCATTCGTGGGTGATGATTGCGTTGGGCGTGGCCGCGACGTGCCTGGTTGCATCGAGCAATTACGTGATCAATGAAGTGCTCGACGCGAAGAACGATCAACATCATCCGGTGAAACGGAATCGGCCCATTCCGTCCGGACGGGTTCGACTTTCGTGGGCGTATGCGGAATGGCTCGGACTGGGCGCGATCGGGCTGGCGCTTGCTTGGATCGTTGGCGAGGCTTTCTTCGTAACCGCGGCATTTCTGCTGTTCATGGGATTGGTCTACAACGTCCCGCCGATACGAACGAAGGAACTGCCGTACCTGGACGTCGTATCCGAATCGGTTAACAATCCGATCCGGCTCGGACTGGGGTGGTTCGCGGCGGGCCAAACGGCAGTTCCGCCGCTGTCGTTGCTGATCGCGTATTGGATGGTCGGCGCGTTCTTTATGGGAGCCAAACGCTTCTCTGAATATCGCTCGATCGGCGATCCGTCCACGGCCGCGGCTTATCGCAACAGTTTTCGGTACTACGATGAGAATAAGCTGCTGGTGAGCTTGTTCTTCTACGCCACGGCAACGGCGCTGTTTCTCGGCATCTTCATCGTTCGCCACCACTTGGAGTTGATTCTCTGCGTGCCGCTGATGGCCGGTTTCTTCAGTTACTACTTGCACGTCGCACTCAAGGACGAGAGTGCGGCCCAAGCGCCCGAGCGGCTGTATCGCGAACGGGGTTTGATGATCTACCTCATCATTTGCGTCCTGGCATTCGTGGCGTGCATGTTTGTGGAGGTCCCGATCCTCTACGAGTGGTTCGGTGCGGAGCCGTCGCGCGTCGCGCCGCTGTGGAAGTTTTAGGGACGATGACGATTTCGCACGCAACGATTGAGCCTTGGCCCCCGACGTAAACGCAGACGCAATAGTGAATCGACACCTCGTATTAATTCTGCTTGGCGGAGCGCTCTTGCGCGCGGCGCTCGTCGTTTGGTGTGTCGGCGAGCCGCTGTACGTGGTCGACGAGCAGCACTTCTCGCTGATCGCGGTGAAGTTGGTGGAAACGGGCACGTACTCCTCGGAGTCCGGCGAATTGACGTCGATACGCCCTCCGCTATACCCGGCGCTGCTGGCGGCGATTTACGGGATTTTCGGCGTCGATAATTTTACGGTCGTGCGGATCGTTCAAGCGGTCCTGGGATTGGCGACGGTGGTCGTCACGTATCGCCTCGCGAGTCGACTGTTCGACGATCGCACGGCCCTATGGTCCGCGGCGTTCGTTTGCTTTTACCCATCGCTGGTGTTTACGACGAATCTGGTTCTGACCGAAACGCTGTTCACGCTGCTGTTGATGGTGTTTTGTCTGCTTATGCAGACGGCGTGGCGATCGGATCGCGTTGGATGGTACTTGGCCGCGGGAGCGACGCTCGGTCTGGCGTCGTTGACGCGATCCGTGTTGTGGTTGTTCCCGCCGTTTCTGGTCGCGTTCTTATGGATGGCGCTGAAAGAGCAATCGCGGTTGCGCCGCGTGGCGTTGATTGCCTCGGCGGTGCTGGCATTCGCCGTCGTGCTTGCGCCGTGGTCGATCCGAAACTCTCGACTACAGAAGACGTTCGTCGCCGTCGACGTGATGGGCGGACGCAACTTCATGATGGGCAACTACGAGCATACGCCGCTGTACCGCGCGTGGGACGCGATTACCGTCTCAGGAGACGAATCCTGGTATGCCGTGCTTGCCCGCAACGAGCCGCAAGATAAAGGGGCGACGCAAGGCCAGCGCGATAAGCTGGCGATGCGATATGGTCTTCGCTACGCGCTTGCGCATCCTAGCCTGACCGCGCAGAGATCGACGATCAAATTCTTTAACTTCTGGCAACTCGAGCGCGAAGTGATCGCCGGCGCGCAGCGGGGCTTCTGGGGAATCGAACATCGTGCGGTCGTATTGATGCTCGCGGCGATCATCCTCGGCAGCTACGTTGCGGCGATGGCCGGCGGCATCTTCGGCTGGTTCGTGCTGCGGCCAACCGACGTTCGCTTTCATTGGTTCTGCTTGATTACGATTGGCTATGTGTGTCTGGTGCATACGGCCGTGTTCGGACATTCCCGCTATCACCTGCCCCTGATGCCGCTGGTATTGATTTACGCGGCCGCGGCGGTGGTTCATCGCGGCGAGATATGGCGACAACGCGGGTCGCGCCGGTTCTGCGTCGCCGCGCTGACCTATGCTATATTGGCGGCGGGCTGGGTTTGGGAGATCGCTTGGGTCGAGCGCGCCCGCATTGAGGAGCTAACCCAGCGCACAACGGTGTCGCCCCCCACGATCGACGGCACGCCGGTTTCCAATAGCTCGATGCGCCGAGCGTTCTCGTAGGATTGCTTCATGCCTGGCATTTGTGGAATTATCGACGCACGTTCGGGTCTCGCCGAGAACGATGTAGGCCGCATGGTCGCGGCGATGATGCATCATCGCTGGTACGGCGAGCAACGTTACGTCGCCGAGCGCGGGTGCGCCGCGATGGCGCGCGTTTCGCTCGACGAGGCGGAAGACGCACCACGCCGCGAGGGCGATGGGCAACCGACGCTCGTGGCGATTTTCGACGGCGAGTTGTACGACAGCGATGCGGCCATCGTCCGATCTGGAGCGAGCCACGCCGCTCGTCTGCTCGACGGTTTTGCTGCCAACGGCCGCGGTTTCCTGGCGAACCTTAACGGTTCGTTCACCGCAGCCGTTTGGGACGAAGAGCGCCGCCGATTGACGTTGATAAACGACCGGTTTGGGTCGCGACCGCTGTACTACGTCCACCGCGACGGCCGTTTCGCGTTCGCGTCGAGCATTGCGGCGCTGATCGCCGGCGGTGTTTCGCCGGGCGAAGTTAACCTTAAGGGACTTTCTCAATTCTTTACGTTCGGACATTATTTCGGCGACGAAACATCGCAAACGGATGCCCGCGTGTTGCCTGCCGGCGCGTGGTTCACTTACGACGCCCAGACGGACCGACTCGAGATGGAGCGGTATCATCGGCTCGAAGATCCTCGCCCCGCGACGCAATTGCGAGGCGAGGCCCTGCTGGATCGGCTCGATCATTTGTTCGGCGCGGCCGTGCGACGCCGCACGCCGGACGACGAGGGCCTCGGTCTTGCTCTTTCCGGTGGTCTGGACGCGCGTACGATCCTGGGAATCATCGACGGATCGCCGTCGAGAGTTACGTCGGTTTGCTACGGAGTTCCGGGTAGTCTCGACGATCGGGCGTCGCGTGCGATGACGTCGCAACTCGGCAGTCCGTATCGCAACTACGTGTTGTCGGCGAATTTTCTCGAAGGCTTTCGCGATCACCTTTCGGAAATGGTTCGCCTGACCGATGGGCAGTACCTGTCGCAGTGCATCGTCATGCCAACGCTGCCGCTGTATCGAGAATGGGGAATCACGGCCCTGCTGCGCGGACACGCGGGCGAGCTGTTGCACATGCGCAAGGCGTACAACTACTCGATCGACGCCGAGGCGCTGGCGATCCAGACGCAGGAGGAGTTGGAAACCTGGCTACAGCGAAGACTCGGTGCTTACCTGATGGACAGCCTCGACACACCGGTGTTCCGGCCTAACGTACAGAACGAGATGCAGGCGCTGGCCCGCGACACGCTTCGCGAAGCGATTGCTCCGCTGGCGAACATCGATCCGGCGCCGCAGCGAATCTGGCATCTGTTCTTGACGGGAAGGTTGCGGCGCGAGACGAGCCTTTCGATGGTCAAGTTCCGCTCGGTCGTTGAACCGCGCTTGCCGTACCTCGACAACGATCTCATCGACTTGCTGCTCGCCACGCCCGTCGAGCACAAGCTGGGCGACGAGATACAGAGTCATATGTTGCGAGCGCATCGACCGGGGTTCTTGAATATTGTGAATGCAAACACGGGCGCGCCGCTGCGGGCGGGAAAGCTTCATACTTCGATCGCGTCTTTTCGCCGCCGCGTTTTTGCGAAGCTCGGTTTTCGCGGTTATCAGCCCTACGAACGGCTCGGGCTGTGGCTACGGCGCGAAGTGGCACCCGTCGTTCGCGACATTTTGCTCGACGAGCAGTGCCTGGAGCGGCCGTATTTTTCCGCGGACGGTATTCGGAGGGCGGTCGAGGGACACCTCTCGGGCGGCCGAAATCACACGTACTTGTTGATGGCGCTGATGATCTTTGAATTGGGTCAGCGGCAGTTTGCGGAACTTGGACGTGCGACGAGCGATCGTTCGCCGGCCCGGATCGCCTAGCATCGAGCCGCCGTTTACCACAACCATCGAAGTGATGATCTCCCGCGATATCGTTGAATCCGATGCGTCGTCGCTCCGCCTTGGCGACGTCGACGATCGACCGACTGTCTGTCAGGTCTTGCACTCGCTCAACGTCGGGGGCGCGGAAGTGCTGGCGGTGCATATTTCCCGGGCGCTTGCGTCGAAGTTTCGCTTCGTGTTTGCGTGTCTCGACGAACTCGGAACGTTGGGCGAGGAATTGCGTCGCGACCGCTGTGACGTTGAAGTGTTCGAGCGAAGAGCGGGCCTCGATCGTCGTTGTGCAGGGCGGCTGGCGGGCTGGTTCCGACAGCAACAAGTGGCGGTCGTTCATGCCCATCAGTACACGCCGTTCTTCTACTGCCTGGCGAGCGGGATTCTTCGTCGCCGTCCGCCGATTTTGTTTACGGAACACGGCCGCTGGTTTCCCGACTATCCGCGCCGCAAGCGGATGCTGTTCAATCGACTGTTCTTGCGTTCGACCGACCAGGTCGTTGCCGTCGGCGAACACGTGAAGCAGGCGCTCGTTGCGAATGAAGGCATTGCGTCGCGGCGCATTGAGGTCGTGTACAACGGCGTCGACGTGGAACTCTTTGGCGGGGACACGCACGAGCGAGAGACCGTTCGCCGCGAGCTGGGATTGTCGGAGAACGACTTTGCCGTGCTGCAAGTCGCAAGGCTCGATGCGCTCAAGGATCACTGCACGGCAATTCGGACACTGGCGGCGACGTTGCCGCAAGCGCCGAACACGATGTTGTTGATTGCCGGGGAAGGACCGGAGGAGCCGGGCATTCGCGCGGAGATCGCCCGCCTGGGCGTGGGTGAGCGCGTGCGGATGATGGGCCTGCGGCGCGACGTGCCGCGACTGCTCGGCGCCGCGGACGCGTTTTTGCTGACGAGTATCAGCGAAGGCATACCGGTGACACTGATCGAGGCGATGGCGGCTCGGGTGCCGATCGTATCGACGCGGGTCGGCGGCGTTGGGGAGGTCGTAATCGACGGCGAGACGGGCCGTCTTGCCGCGTCTGGCGATGCGGCGGCGTTGGCGACCGCGCTCGTCGAATTGGCCGGCTCGTCGGGTACTCGCCAGTCGATGGGCGAAGAGGGACGCCGTCGCGCGGAAGCAATGTTTACGCTATCGCAAATGACGTCCGCATACGCGGCTCATTACGAGGAGCTAGCGCGTGTCCGACGATAGAACAACGTCGAAACCGGAGAACGACGACGGCCGAGGTGAGCCGGCGTCGCTGCTCGTCTTCGCCGACGACTGGGGCCGACATCCGAGTAGCTGCCAGCATCTGGTGCGCGAGCTTCTCGAAATGTGGCCCGTCTGTTGGGTGAACACGATTGGGACGCAAACGCCGCGGTTGACTTGGGCGACCATTCGCCGCGCGATGGAGAAGGTTTCGCATTGGACGCGGAGTTCGGACGACCGTCGTATTTTGCCGCGAAATTTGAAGGTGGTGTCGCCCGTCATGTGGCCGTGGTTTCGACGACGCCACGACCGATGGCTCAACCGTCGGTTGCTCGTCGGCAAGCTTTCGCAGATCGTGCGCGAAATGCCTCAGCCGGTTGCGGCCGTTACGACGTTGCCCATTACAGCCGATTTGGTCGGGGCTTTGCCGATCGAGCGTTGGGTGTACTATTGCGTCGATGATTTCGGCGCCTGGCCTGGAGTCGATCAACGCACGATGGACGCGATGGAGCAGGTTCTCATCGAGAGGGTCGACGCGATCGTTGCGGTGAGCGAACACTTGCGCGAACGTATTGGCCGCGCTGGGCGCGAAGCGGCTCTACTGACGCACGGCGTCGACTTATCGCATTGGCAAGGTTCCGGATGCACGCCGCCGCCAGCGGAAGTGGCTGAATTGGCTCGGCCGTGGATCACGTTTTGGGGCCTCATCGACCGCCGCATGGACGTCGGGTTCGTCGAACGACTGGCAAGCGACATGGTAGAGGGCACGATCCTATTGGTCGGGCCTAGAGACAATCCCGATCCGCGCCTGTTGCAATTGCCAAGAGTAGTACACGTTCCGGCCGTGGGCTATGAGACCCTGCCCGCACTGGCGCAAGCATCGTCCGTGCTCATTATGCCTTATGCAGACGCTGAAGTGACACGCGCAATGCAGCCGCTGAAGCTCAAGGAGTATATGGCCACGGGTCTTCCGGTCGTAGCGCGCGACCTGCCCTCCACGCGACCTTGGGCGGATTGTCTCGACGTAGTGAAAACGCCGGTTGAGTTTTCCTCGATGGTCCGTAAGCGGCTCGGTGGTGGCATTCCGGCAGCGCAGGCCGCGGCGAGACACCGTCTCGAGAACGAGGATTGGGCGGCAAAAGCCGCTGAGTTCGCCGACATCATTCGTTATCGTTCGTCGAGTTGTCGTCGCGACGATTCGGTTCAGGCCGCGGCAACGTGTTCGTAGCATCGCGAAAAACATCCGTGGACGGCACTACCATTCCCGAGAACGAACGTCTGTGGCCGGAGGATCCGTCCGCGCCTACCGCGCTCATAGGACGGCGCGACCTGCCCGTCGTGCTACATACGCGAGTCGTGTGCGGCACCGGCGGCGGACCCGACAAGACAATTCTGAATTCGCCGAGTTTTCTTCCCGAGTTGGGGTATCGTGCCGTTTGCGCCTATATGCACCCGCCGAGCGATGCGGGGTTCGATTCGATACGCCAGCGCGCCGAGCAGCGGCAAACGCGAATCGTTTCGATTTCAGACCGTGGTCCCTTCGATCTATCGGTCGTCGGAAGGTTGAGAAATGTTTGCCAAACGGAGAACGTAGCCATTTGGCACGGGCACGACTACAAGAGTAATTTGGCCGGTCTGTGGGCGCGCCGCCGTTGGCCCATGAAGCTGGTGACGACGGTTCACGGTTGGGTGCGACACACCCGCAAGACCCCATTGTACTACGCCGTCGACCGTTGGTGCCTTCCGCGCTACGACAAGGTGATCTGCGTATCGCCGGACTTACTCGAACGTTGCTTGAGGTTGGGGGTTCGTCGCGAGCGTTGCGTCCTCATCGAAAATGCGATCGATACGACGGAGTTTCGCCGACGTCGAAGCGCCGACGAGGCCAAACGATCTCTCGGATTGAACGGCCGCTTCTTGATTGGCGCGGTCGGGCGCCTTTCGCACGAAAAGGGTTTTGACTTGCTCATTCGAGCGGTTGACTCGCTCGTTCGCAACGGATGCGATGTCGGGCTGGCGATTATCGGTGATGGTGACGAATACGGGCCTCTTAGTGAACTCATCCGATCACTTGGTCAAACGGACCGCATTTCTCTTCTTGGATTTCGCGCCGATACGGCGTGCTGGTACGAAGCGATGGACGCCTTCGTGTTGAGCAGTCGGCGCGAAGGATTGCCGAATGTGGTTCTTGAAGCGATGGCTATGGAAGTGCCAGTCATCGCCACGAGTATCGCGGGCTTGCCGAATCTCATCGCGAATGAAGAGAACGGGATTCTCGTAAGTCCGGACGACGCAACTGCGCTGTCGACGAGCATCCGCCGGCTGTATCTTCGAGAGGAACTACGCAATCGCTTGTCTCATTCGGGGCGAGCAACGATTGAAGAGCGGTACAGCTTTTCGCGTCGAATGCAAAACGTTGCCGCAGTCTACGATGAAGTAATTGGCCTCGATCGTCGCCGCGACGCAGGTGTTCCTACCGCATGACACTCGCCCTAATTGTGACTGTCGATACGGAGGAGGAATTCGACTGGGATGCTCCGGTGTCTTCCGATCGTCGGTCGGTGGGGCACGTTGCTGAGCTTCCTCGTTTGCAGGATGTGTTTGAGTCTTGCGGCGTGCGGCCGACGTACGTTGTGGATCACCCGATTGCGACGACCGACGAGAGCGTGGCGATGCTCGGTTCGTTCCACGATCGCGGGGCGTGCGAGATCGGCGCGCACGTCCACCCTTGGGTCAATCCGCCGGTGGTCGAGGAGATATGCCCGCGTAACACGTACTTGTGCAACCTGCCGCGATCGCTGCAAGTCGAAAAAACTGGCGTGCTGGCGGACGCCGTCGCGGCGGCATTTGGCGTTCGCCCGACGACGTATAAGGCTGGCCGATACGGCTTCGACTACGGATTCGCACCGCACCTCGCCGAACTGGGATTCAACACGGATACGAGCGCGATTGCGTACACCGACTCGTCGGATGGGCTGGGGCCGAGTTTCGCCGAGGTTGGTCCGACGCCGTTTTGGCTAGATGCCGACGATCCACAGAGCGGTATATCGCGTCGCTTGCTTGAGGTTCCCTGCACGGTCGGCTTCTCGCGCGGGCACCAATCTAAGGTCGCTGCCTTCCATCGGCGGCTATCATCTGGCTCGTTGAGTCGGCTGCGTGCGATCGGGGTTTTGTGGCATACGCGATTGTTGCGTAAAATCGTACTTTCGCCGGAAGGCTACGCGGCGGCGGACATGTGTCGGCTTGCCGAAGTATTGGCCAGTTCTGGGCACGAAATGCTGAACCTGACACTGCACAGCCCGTCGATACAACCGGGCAATACGCCGTATGTGCGTAGCGAATCCGACCGCGATGCGTTCTTGGACACGCTCCGCGAGGTGCTACACTTTTGTACCGAGCGGCTCGCTGCGCGATGCTTCACGATTCGCGAATACCACGATTTCCTCCTGCAATCCTCGGTTCCATGATCATTCTCGGAATATCGCCGCTCGACAAGGATGCCACCGTTTCGCTGATGGTCGACGGCGTCGTCACGCATGCTATCGCCGAGGAGCGGCTGAGTCGGCAGAAGATGCACGCCGGCTTTCCTCGCATGGCGCTGGACATGGTGCTGCGTCTGGCGGGCATCACGGCTGACGACGTCGACCACGTCATGTACGCCTTTTTCGACGCCGCCCGCGAAACCGAGTTGATGCATAAGAACGTGGCGAGCGACTACGCGTTGAATCGCCGTGGCGGAAAGATTCCGCTGCACAAGCTGATTCGAGATGCGGCAAAGCGCGTTCCCTTGCGACACGAAGCCATTCCCGGCCTCGGCGATCCGAACGAACGGATGCAGAAACCTTGGCACAAGCGACTCTACTATCGCCTGGCATCGAGCGATGGGATTTTCGGCGATCGAACGAACGCCCGGCAGTTTCGACAATGGCTCGACGCGGCGACGGCGGATCACCAGCGTTACGAGTCGGAATTGCTCGCCGGCCTGCGCGAGTTCGGTTTGGAGACGAAGCTGGAGCGCGTCGAGCACCATGCGTCACACGTCGCCAATGCTTACTATGCGAGCGGATTCGATCGCGCACTCGTCGTGACGCTCGATGCCTACGGATCGGGACTGTCGGGGTCGGTGAGCGTAGCCGACGACAACGGCATCGAGCGGATCGACGGGATCGAGACGCCGTATTCGCTCGGCACGCTGTACGAGTCCGTGACGTCGGCGCTGGGCATGCGTCCGGATCGCCATGCCGGCAAAGTGGTCGGATTGGCGGCTTACGGCGATGCAAGCGTGCTGGGCGACGTGCTTCGCAGCTTGTTCGAGTGGGACGGCGGCCATTTCCGCTTTCGCCGCAGCAGCGATCTCTACCTTTCGCGTTACCTATCGACTCGGTTCGCAAAGATCGACCTGGCGGCCGCCTATCAGACCGTGCTCGAAGAAGTTGTCGTTCGCCACGTGACGCATTACGTGGAGTCGACGGGGAGCGACGCGATCGTGCTTTCGGGCGGCGTGGCGGCCAACGTTAAGCTAAACCAACGCATGCTCGCGATATCGGGCGTGCGTCGAATCTACGTTCATCCCAATATGGGCGACGGCGGATGTGGGACGGGCGCGGCGATGCTCAAATGCCGCGAGTTGGGCGTTCGCCCGCAGCGCATGGCGAGCGCGTATCTCGGCCCCGATTATTCCGAGGCGGAGCTTGCCCAAGCGCTTCGCGACGCGGGATTGCCGGCCCAGCGTCAGGCGGATATCGAAAGTGAAATTGCGCGGCTCGTTGCCGACAAGAAGGTCGTGGCGAGGTTCAACGGCCGCATGGAATATGGTCCTCGGGCGTTGGGGAATCGCTCGATTCTCTATTCCGCTCACGATCCGGGCGTGAATCAGTGGCTAAACCACAGGCTGGGTCGGACCGAGTTCATGCCGTTCGCTCCGGCGACTCTTTACGAGGATCGCAACGAGAATTATTTGGGCATGGACGGTGCCGAGTTTACGTCCGAGTTCATGACGATTACGTTCGACTGCACGGCGTCGATGCGCGCGCAGTGTCCGGCCGCGGTACACATCGACGGCACGGCGCGGCCGCAGTTGGTTTCGGCCGAATCGAATCCCAGCTTTTACCGCGTGCTTACGGAATACAAAGCCCGCACGGGGATATCGAGCGTCATCAACACCAGTTTCAACATGCACGAGGAACCGATCGTCTGCACGCCGCAAGACGCGATCCGCGCCTTTCAGCTTGGGCGTCTCGACTACCTGGCCATCGGTCCGTTTCTCGTGTCGGCCGTCGAGAACGAGCAATCGGCATCGGCGACGGCAAGGCAAGTGGCCCATGCCTCGAGCTGAAAGCGGTCTCGTGTTCGCACCGCGGGCCAAACGGCTATGAAACAAGACGCCGTCGACGACTCGACGATTCTCGCCGCCGGCGCGAGCGGTGTGCGCGTTGCGGTTCGGCGAAGCGCGGAACTTGCGGCACGACTGGCCGAGCCGACGGACGATCGGCAGCGCTGGCTGTCGGCCGTATCGGCCGGTTTGGGGCACGCGCCCTATCTGATCGTCGTGGAACGGGATAGCGAGGTTGTCGGCACGCTGCCGCTCGTTTTCGTTCGAACGAAGCTATTTGGCCGCTTTCTCGTTAGCCTGCCGTTTATCAATTCGGCGGGCGTCGTGGCTGCGGACGATTCGGTGGCGCGGTTGCTGATCGAGAAGGCCGTTGAATTGGCCGACGCGCTGGACGTTCGGTACTTGGAGCTACGGCACGAGGCGGCGACCAGAATCGACCATCCGGCGCTGACGGCGACGCGAACGAGCAAAGTCCATATGCGATTGCCGCTGCCGACGACCTCGGACGTGCTGTGGGCGAGTTTCAAGCCGAAGGTTCGCAACCAGGTCCGCAAGGGGGCGAGTTCGGGCCTTTCCGCCGCTTGGGGTGGCGGGGAGTTGCTCGGCGATTTTTACGACGTGTTCAGCCGCAACATGCGCGACTTGGGGACGCCGGTGTTTGGGCGGCGGCTGTTTCGCGAGATACTTGCGCAGTTTCCCGAGCAGGCGGAGTTTTGCGTCGCGCGGCTCGGCGATCGGCCGGTGGCTGCGGCCCTGCTCGTGCATGGTGAGTGCTTTACCGAAGTGCCCTGCGCCAGCTCGCTGCGCGAGTACAATGTTCTCAACGCGAATATGTGGATGTACTGGGAACTGCTTCAGCGGGCCATCGATCGTGGCGGCAAGGTTTTCGATTTTGGGCGCAGCACGGTCGACAGCAACACGTTTCGATTCAAGAAGCAATGGGGCGCGGCGCCTGAGACGGCGGTTTGGCAGTATTACGTGCGACAGGGGCAAGTCGACGACGTTCGTCCGGACAATCCGAAGTATCGCGCGATGATCGCCGCGTGGCGGAAATTACCGGTGTGGCTCACGCGGCTAATTGGGCCGTCGATCGTGCGGGGGATTCCATAACGATGCAGGAGCTCGCCACAAGCAAGGAGTCTGCCGAGGACGCCGCGGGGCGTTCGTTGGTCGACTTCCGCGCGTGGTTAGTCGATCTGGACGGTACGCTGTACCATGCACTGGGCGTGCGGATGGCGATGGCAATGGAATTGGCGGTGAGTGGCTGGCGCGACGTTCGGATCGTGCAAGCATTTCGCCGCGAGCACGAGCGGATGCGCGGCGGAAACGTTTCCGAGGATACTGGCGATACGAGCGTCGATGGCGATGCTAGCCGAAGCGCATTCGATCGGCAGATTCGGCGTACGGCGGATCGGCTTACGCTTTCGGAGGAAGCCGTCAACCGCGTCGTGCAACGGTGGATGGTCGAACGGCCGGGCAAATGGATTAAGCTCTTTCGGCGGCGGGGATTGCTATCGTCGATCGCACGGTTCCGCTCCGCCGGCGGCCGCACGGCGCTGGTTAGCGACTATCCGGCGCGACGCAAGTTGGATTCGCTGGCGGCCACGGACTTGTTTGACGTGGTGATCGCCAACGGTGAAGGAGGGACGACGTTTCCGCTCAAGCCGGATCCTGCCGGATATGTCGCGGCGGCTGGCCGCCTCGACGTGCCGCCGGGCCAATGCATCGTGATCGGCGATCGCCACGATGCGGATGGGCGGGCAGCGCAGTTGGCCGGAATGGCGTATTGCCACATTAAGAGTATGGCGATTACGCTTGCGACGTAGATTGCGTGCGATGCTAGAATGAGCACAGCGATGGTAATTAATTCTCTTTCGATCGACGTTGAAGAACACTTTCAAGTGTCGGGGTTTGAAGGCGTCGTCGACCGTGAAACGTGGGACAGCCAGCCGTCGCGCGTCGTCGACAATACACATCGCATCCTTCGCTTGCTCGATGAGGCGTCCGTCAAGGCGACCTTTTTCGTACTCGGTTGGGTGGCCGAACGCGAGCCGGCTTTGGTGCGCGACATCTCCGACGCGGGGCACGAGATCGCGAGTCACGGATACTGGCATCGGCTCGTCTACTCGCAGACGCCGGACGAATTTCGCGAGGACGTCGTGCGGTCGATCGACGTCATCGAACGGGCGTGCGGCCAGCGGCCGACCGGGTATCGGGCACCTTCGTTTTCGATCACCGAGCAATCGCGCTGGGCGTGGCCGATTCTTGCCGAACTGGACATGCAATTTGACTCGAGCGTGTATCCGACGAATCTGCGCGATCGGTACGGCATGGGCGACGCGAACACGAGGCCGCACGAAGTCGCCGAGAATCTTTGGGAGATTCCGATGAGCGTCATGCGCGTCGCTCGTTGGAACGTGCCCGTCGCCGGCGGAGGGTATTTTCGTCTGTATCCGTTTTGGATTACGCGGTCGGCGGTGCGCCGGTTGAACGCGGACGGGATGCCGGCCAACGTCTATCTTCATCCTTGGGAGTTCGATCCCGATCAGCCGCGCGTTAGCGGCGTCGGCCGCGGGGCCGCATTTCGGCACTACGTGAATCTCGGGCGCACGGAATCGCGGCTACGGCGGATGTTGGCCGAGTTTCCGTTTGGCACGATGCGCCGCGCTTATGCCGACGTGCTGTCGTCGCCACGGCAAGCCGCCGCGTCATGACTCATCGCGGCAATCCTCTTTCGCAGGCGTTTCCACAACGCCGGCATTTTCTCGCGGCGACGGCGTGCTTCGTGCTGTTTGCGGCTTACGGGTCGTTGGTGCCGTGGGAAGTGGTGCCGTTGTCGTTTGGCGATGCCGTGCAGCGATTTAAGGAACTGCCGTTGTTTGAGATTGGAATCGGATCGCGCGCCGATTGGGTAGCAAACGTTCTGTTGTTCGTTCCGATCGGTTTCTGTGCGATGGCGACGTTCGTCGTCGATCGCCCGTCGCAAATGTGGAGGTACTTAGCCGGCGGTGCGTCGATTTGGATCGGATGCGGAGCGGTGACGATCGCGATCGAGTTTTCGCAATCGTGGTTTCCCACGCGCGTCGCGTCGGCGTACGACATTCAAGCGCAGTCGTTGGGCGCGGCGTTGGGGATCGCACTCGCGTGGATGGCGGCGAATCCGCTCGCTCGATGGCTGCGAACGGCGACGTCGAGCCGTCGCGCATCGTCTCGGCTGGCTTGGCTGCTGCAAGTCTACGTGGCCGGCTTGATCGTCTACCAGGTGCTTCCGCTGGATATCACGATTCACCCGCGCGAGATATGGGAGAAGTATAAGCTCGGCCGCATCGAGTTCGTGCCGTTTGTATCTTGGCAATGGGGCTTGGAGGCCTTGGCGGGCGTGGCGACGGACATGGCGCTCCACGTTCCGTTGGGCGCGTGGTGCGCGATCGGGCCGTTGGCTCGAATTGGGTGGCGCGGCGCGTGGGCGATTCTTTGCGGCGGTGCGATCGTGGTGATGTGCGAACTGTCGCAGGTGTTCGTGTATTCCCGCTACACCTCGACTACGGACGTGCTGGTCGCGACCGTCGGCGTGGCGATTGGTTCGGGGATGGCGATCCGCGCGACGAAACGCCGCGAGGCGGTGTCGGAGGCGGCGTCGGAGGAAGCGCGAGATGCGAGCGGCGGCTTCTTCTGGTTCGCCGTTCTCGGTTTCTGCCTGGCTTACGTTGCTTACTTGTTTGCGATTTACTGTCAGCCTTTCGAGGTGCTTACCGATTCGCGACGCATCGATCTGCGTTTTAGAAACTTTTTTTGCGTGCCATTTTCCAAGCTTTACTGGGGGACGGAGTTCAACGCCGTGTCGCAGATGCTCGGCAAGATCATCACTTTTCTTCCGCTGGGCGTCGTCGCGGCGGTGGCCATACGCCGCGCGACGTTTCGTTCGCGATCGCGACGCATCGCCTCGGTGCTTTGCGTCGTTCTCGCCGCGATGCTCGGCTGCGCGATCGAACTAGCTCAGACCTTCTTTCCCCCGCATTTTCCCGACGTGACGGATGTGCTTTTCTACACGACGGGCGTCGCGGTCGGTTTGCTTGCCGGGCACTACGTTCTTAGTGGTGCTGGGTCGTCCAGCGAAGACGCCGATCGGACCGAATCGCGCGCGGCACGCGACATAGTACAATGACCGTCGCATGGGAGCGACGTCGCGACCGTCGTCGTGGGAGACTTACGGTTCGTCTTTCGGTAGACCGAGAATGGTAGGATATACGCATGTCCGAACCACAGCCTTTGGCCGCGTTCGACCATACGCCGGGCGACGTTGCGGCTGCGCTCGAGTTTCTTAAACGCACGCGGAACGAGCTGCGATCGCTTCGCCGCGCGCTGGTGTGGAGCGACAAGTTTCAGGTGTTCGACATCAATCGCGATTTCTTTGAGATCCGTGGGGTGGGATATGGCGACGCGGAGATCGGGCCGATTCTCGACGCGGTCAATGCGGCGTATAATCCCGCGACGCTGCACGACGCCACGGCGCAGCCCTACAAGGAGTTCTCGACCGGCCGGCGGTATCCGTGGGCGCAAGATCGGGTGATGTAGGGCGGACCTTGCCTGCGGCCGTTCGGCGTGTCTCGATTTCGCCCTGCTAGCCGCGCCCCCCGAGTTGCATGACGCACCCGCCGTTTCCGCCGCCTTCGCTATCTCGCCGGTTGCTTGCCTGGTATCGCCGAGCGGCGCGACCGCTTCCTTGGCGAGCCGATCGCGATCCGTATCGCGTGTGGATTAGCGAGATCATGCTTCAGCAAACGCAGGTGGCGACCGTCGAGGCGTATTTCGAGCGGTTCATGGTGGCGTTTCCGACTGTGGGCGATTTGGCGGCGGCGGACGAGAGCGAGGTGCTGCGGCTGTGGGAAGGATTGGGCTATTATCGCCGTGCCAGGCAGCTTCATCTGGCGGCGCGGCAAATCGCCAGCGAGCACGACGGCCGCTTTCCCGACGATGGCGAGGCGGTGCGGGGCTTGCCGGGCATTGGGCGGTATACGGCGGGGGCAATTCTGTCGATTGCGTTTGACCGGCGCGAGCCGATTCTGGAAGCAAACACGGTGCGGCTGCTGTCGCGTTTGGTCGCCTTTCGCGGCAATCCGCACGATGCGGCTGGGCAGAAGCATCTTTGGCAGGTTGCCGAGGAGATTCTGCCGCGCAAGTCGGTGGGCGAGTTCAATCAGGCGTTGATGGAATTGGGTAGCCAGCTTTGCACGCCGCGCGATCCGGCTTGCGACGGTTGCCCGCTGCGGATGCTGTGTCCGACGTTTGCCGGGGGGCTGCAAGCGGTGATTCCGCGGGCGAAGGTCAAGCCGCGGATTGAGGCCGTGCGGCAGGCGGCGGTTGTCGTGCGGCGGGCGGACCGCCGCGTGCTGTTGATGCAGCACGGCGAAGGGGAGCGGTGGGCGGGGCTGTGGGACTTTCCGCGGATCGAGTTGGGGGACGAACGGGGCGCGGCGCTGGGGCGGCGGATTGGCGATGCGATGCGCGACGAGTTTGCCGTCAACGTGGCACCGGGCGAGCATCTGGCGACGATGCGGCATAGTGTGACGCGGTTTCGCATTACGCTGGAGTGTTATGCGGCGGAGTGCGTGGACGGTCGCAAGGCCGGAAAAGTGAATGGCGGCAACGGCCGAACGGTCGAGCGGCGCGTGCGGTGGTGTGCGGCTGCGGAGGTTGAGAAATTGCCGCTGAATACGACTGGGCGGAAGATTAGCCGGTTGTTGTTGACGACGGGGAGGAATGGTGCGGGGGAGAATGCGCGGCGCGCTCGATGAAGCGCTGGCAGGTTCGGCGGCGGCGTGCGGGATGGAGACCTTCGGTCGGGGTGGGTGCGGCGGTCGGGAGACCGCCGCACAACATGCGTTGACGAAGTAGGTCGGTTCCCACCGTGGGGGTGGCCGAAAATCGTTGGAAATCGGGCGGCGGATCGGGTAGGCTTGGGCGTTGTTTTTTTGCGATTGGATTTCGCTGCGACGATGAACGCGATGTGCCGTGAATGGAACGAGATTGTGAGCGCATGCTCTTGACCACGGATGGCGGTGGAAGGAAGGAGGTTTGTTAACGCATCCCCCCGTTTTCTCTGGGAGTTTGTTCACAAACCTCGCTGTGCGGGCGGTTAAAAAGGGTTGTTTGGGCAAGACGGGAGGGGCTGTGCGCCGGGACGGTTTGCTTCGTTGATTGCGGTGCGATTCGGTGGCTCGTCTTGGTGGATCGCGGGGCGGCGGGTCTCACTGGCAGCGCCGGTGGCACCCCGCGAGAATGGACGGAAGTCGGCCGTTTGGCAGAATCTACGGCGTCGTCAGTGCCACCCCGCCGAGCAATTTGAAATGCATGTGGAGGTACGACTATGTGTCGGTTAGCAATCGAAAGTAATTCAAGGTGGGCAGTACGTGGCACGCGGAATCGGAGTCCGCGTCATGCGATGATTCGGTTTACTCTCGTAGGACTAACCATCGCAAATTGTGTCGCGTGTGCTTCCAACCACTGCTCCTCTAGCGCCGATCTTTATGCGACGGCTGTTAGTCCAGACGGGTCATGGTCGGTTTATCTTTATCGGCAATGGGATCCAGACGTTGTTGTCACTCTAACAATCAAAGGCAATCGAGGTGGTGCCGAGTTATATAGCGAAGTGATTGGCCGCCTTGATGCCTGGAGCGACGTAGAAGCGGAGTTCGGAGACGTATTCATTACGAATGAAATCGCTGGGGCGGGCCCGATAGGAGGCGATCGTCTGAATCCGACGTTGTATCACATCGTGCGGAAAGCGGACTTAGGACCGCACGGAGAATAACTTCCCTTGTTCTTGCGGCATGATACTTTGGAAGGAGTTCAATAATCCAGTCGAGGAGGGTATGGCGATGAAACCGTATACGGACGAGGTGAAAAAGGTTCCAGACACCTTGTCGCCCACCCATCGAACGTACGAACGTTGGGAGTCCCACCATGGGCATCGAAATCACCCTCGTCCCGCGAAACATTATCGGCTACCTGCGAGTCTCGACCGAGAAACGAGGAAAGCAAGGGCGACAAAGTGCGAAG
>JAJDEG010000312.1 GCA_029259895.1 Planctomycetota bacterium | reverse complement strand
GCGCAACACGACGGCCGCACCGATCGATCTCAACAATTGGTACGTCAGCGACGACGCGATTAACGTCCGCAAGTATCGCTTCACGTCGTCGATCCTTGTCCCGGCCGGCGGCTACCTCGTCGTCGGCAAGAACGAGCTTGGACCGGCGTTCGATCTTTCGGAACTCGGCGGCCGCCTGATCGTCCAGGCCGCTAACGCGGGAACCGCGTTGCTCGGCTTCCGCGCCTCGCGCGGCTACGGCGGGGCCGATCCCGAAACGACGCTCGGCCGCGTGGTGAGCAGCAGTGGCGATGTCGATTTCGTCACGCTCGCCTCGCCGACGCTCGGCGGCGACAACGCCGCGCCCGTCGTTGGCCCCGTGGTGATCAACGAGATCATGTATCACCCCCGCAACGACGCCGACCCACTCAACGAAGACGAGTACGTCGAGCTGTACAATACGAGCGCCTCGCCCGTCTCGCTGTTCGACGCGGCCAATCCAGCCAACACCTGGCAAATTTCCGGCGTCGGCAGTTTCAGCTTCCCGCTCGCCGCGACGATTCCCGCCGGCGGATACGCGCTGGTCACGAACATCAATCCCGGCACGTTTCGCGCCCGCTACGGCGTTAGCGAATCCGTGGCGATCTATCAGTACGCCGGCAACCTCGACAACGGCGGCGAAGCCGTCGACCTGTTGCGTCCCGCCACGCCCGGCGTTGGCGGCGTTCCTTACGTCGTCGTCGATCACGTCAGCTACGACGACGACGCTCCCTGGCCGACGCTGCCCGACGGCGGCGGTTCGTCGCTGTCGCGGTTCGCCGCGCTCGACTACGGCAACGAACCGATCAATTGGTTGCCGAGCACCATCGGCGGCACGCCCGGCCGCGTGAACACATTCTTCGACACTTCGCCCCCCAGCGTGCCCACCGGCGTCTCCGCCGGCGTCGCCGGACCAACACAGGTCGACGTCAATTGGACGGCCTCCATCGACCCGCAAAGCGCCGTCCTCCGCTACAACATTTATCGCAACGGCGAGCTAATCGGCACGTCGCCATCAAACGCCTTCAGCGACACCAGCGTTTCGGCCGGCATCGAATACGTTTACGAAATCTCGTCGCTCAATCTCGACCTGGCCGAAAGCGCCAACAGCACGGCGACGTCGCCGCTGACGATTCTAGCCGCCACGTCCGTCGTCGCGCCGCGCGAGCACACGGTCCGCGTCGTGTTCAGCGAAACCGTGACCCAAGCCACGGCCGAAAACGTGGCCAACTACGCGATCGACGCCGCTCGCGTCGTCGCTGCGTCGCTCGGCGGCAACGGCCGCACCGTGCTGCTCACCACCACGTCCATCGCCGACGCAACGCCATACCAGCTCACGATCCGCAACATCGTCGGCACGTCGGGCAGATCGCTGGCACCGAACTCGACCCACGACTTCGTGTTGTCCGGCCTGCTCGAACAATTCGCCGTTCGCCACGTTTCCGCCGCCGGCAGCCAGGTGACGAACCTCGCCGACGCCGACACCTTGCTCGCTTTGCCGCCGGGAAACCCTGGCATCGCCAGTGAAGCCACGGGCAGTCCGACCGTCATCGACTACAAAGACGACGACGGCGCGGCGGACACGGGCCGCTTTGTCGGCAACGCTCCGTTCCCCAACAATCGCCCCGGCAACGATAACGACTTCGCCGTTCGAGCCACGGGCACGATCACCATTCCCGCAGGCCAAGCCGGACCGTGGACGTTCGCCACCGGCATCATCGGTCCGCAGTTGACGTTCATTTCCACCGGCGATACGTGGAGATTCCTCGACGACGGCACGGACCAGGGTACGGCCTGGCGGCAAAACGGCTTTAGCGACACGACGTGGAGCAGCGGCGCGGCGGAATTGGGCTATGGCGACGGCGACGAAACGACGCTCGTCAGCTTTGGTCCGAATTCCGGCAGCAAATACGCCACGACGTATTTCCGCAAGACGTTCGACGTCGCAGACCCCGCGGCTATCGTCGGCCTCACCATGCAGCTAAAACGCGACGACGGTGCGGCGGTGTACCTTAACGGCACCGAGATTGCGCGCGACAATCTCGCCGCCGGCGCACTCTTTAGTACGTTTGCCTCCGGCACGGCCGGCGATGATGGCACGAGTTTCCTCCCCTTCACGGTCCCGACGAATCTGCTCGTCGCCGGAGACAACGTGATCGCCGTCGAAATCCACCAGGGCAGCGGCGGCAGCAGCGACATTTCGTTCGACCTATCGCTGATCGGCGACACCGAGATCCCGCCCACACCGCCCGCCGGTTCGATCGTTCTGCCTCGTGGCTCGACGTGGATGTTTCTCGACGACGGCAGCAACCAGGGCGTCGCATGGCGGCAGTCGGGGTTCATCGACGCCACGTGGGCGTCCGGACCGGCCAAGCTCGGATACGGCGACGGCAACGAAGTCACGACGATAAACTTCGGCGGCGTCGACAACAACAAGTTCGTCACAACCTATTTCCGCACCACGCTCGACATCCCCGATGCTTCGCAATACGCCACGCTGACGTTCCGCGTCCAACGCGACGACGGCGTGGCGGTCTATCTCAACGGCACGGAAGTCGTTCGCGACGGCCTCAACGCCAACGCCCCTTACAACGACTTTGCGACGATCACCGTTGGCGGCGCGGATGAAACCACGTTCTTCGAGTTCACCGTCGACCCGGCCCTGCTCGTTGACGGCCTCAACACCATTGCCGCCGAAGTCCATCAGACGAACGCCACCAGTAGCGATCTCGGTTTCGATCTCGAAATCGTTGCCGGCGGCGCGGTTAGCGACGACGGCGCCCGCGTGGTCGTCGACGGCGTCCCCGTCTTTTCGGCCGATCCCGGCGCATCGCGCATCGACCGCTTTGGCACGGTCAATCTCGCCGAGGGCGAACATTCCTTCGAGCTAGTCTTCTTCGAACGCGGTGGCGCGGCCCAAGTCGAGCTGTTCGCCGTCCCGGGAACGCACGTCTCGTACAACGACGCCTTCCGCCGCATCGGCGACGTGACCGACGGTGGCCTGTCGATCGTCTCGCCGGGCACCCCGCCCAACGAGTCTCCGTTCGTCGTCGACGTGCTCGCGTCGTCGTCGGTCTGGTCGCCGGCCTATCTCGCCGCGCTCGAAGCCGCCGGACTCGGCTCGGGCGGAGTCTCGCTCGCCCGCGGTGCTGCGCAACTCGATGCCGTCTCGTGGACGAACCTCGACCAGATTAAGATCGCGTTCTCCGACGACATGACCGTGTCGGCCAGCGACTTGCGGCTCTGGGGCGCGAACGTCGCCGACTACGTCGCGTCGGTCGGCCTCGCCCCCGGCGGATTCAGCTACGACGCCGCATCCAGAACCGCCACCTGGATCTTCAATCAAGCTTTCGCCGCCGACAAACTGCTCGTTGGGCTTGCCGGCACGATGACCGACACGCTCGGCGCAGCCCTCGATGGCGAATGGACCGACTCGAAGAGCACGTTCTCTGGCAACGGCACGCCCGGTGGCGATTTCCGCTTCCGCTTCAACATCCTGCCCGGCGACGTGAATTCTTCCGGCGACGTTACAATCGCCGACGTACAAGCCAACCGCGCCGCCCAGTTCCGCGATATCGGCCACGCCCAGTTCGATCCCCGCCAGGACGTCGACGGCAACGGCTTCGTCAACGCCATCGACCTCGTCCTCGTCCGCAATCACCAAACGACGTCGCTCCCCGCCGGCACGCCAATGCCGGGCGGTTCGCCGAGCGCCGCCGCCGAGGCAATCGTCGTTGGCAACTCGCCCGCCCGCACGTCGCATGAATTGAATCCTCGCGTCGTGCGAGCAAGGCACATGGCGACCTCGGCTGCACGCCGCGCCATCGTCCGCACGGACGCCGCGATCGACGCGGCCTCGGCGTCCGACCTTGCGGGCACGTCGCTTCGCGCCCGCCGAACGGCAAACCGTGCCGCGCGAACAATCGATCCCGACGCAGCGATCGCCACGAACGACAGGGCCCTGCTGGACTGGTTGGGGAATTCCAACTAGCCCGCTATTCGCCTCGCCGCATGGCCTTCGGCCGGATATCATAGGCGCATCGCGTGGGGGTCGCCGCTGGCGACGCGAGTTCCTCCAATCGAAAGCAATGCGCTATGCAGTCGTTCAAGAGCCTTGGCCTATGGCCGTGGATGCTCGTCGCCGTCGCGCTGGCCGCCGCCGCACAGCGCGAGACCGAACGCGCAGCCCCCTCGTCTCTCGCATCCGACCGCGTCGAGTCCGTTCCGGCGGCCGTTGGGTCAGCGACCGCCGACCGTTCACCGGTCGATCTCGTCCTCGCCCCCGACGAGTCGTGGGCAGTCACCATCAACGCCACCTCCGGAACGGTTTCGCTGGTCGATCTGTCTTCGTCCGCCGATGAGAACGTCGGCCGAGTCGTCGACGAACAACCGGTCGGCGAACTACCAAGCGCCGCAGCATTGCTTCCCGACGGAAAGCACGTTTTCGTATCCGCCGCGCGATCCAAAACCGTAACGCTGTTTCAGGTCGCCGACCAGCAACTCACGCGCGTCGCCACGATTGAAGTCGGCCACGAACCTCGCGGCATCGTCGTTTCGCCCGACGGCCGCACCGCGTTCGTCGCGCTCACCGCCGAAGACAAAGTCGCCGTCGTCGACTTGATCGATCGCAAGAAGACCGGCGACATCTCGGTCGGCCGCTGGCCACGCTATCTTTGTTTGTCGCCTGATGGCGCTCGCCTCGCCGTGGCGTGCAGCGGCTCCGGCGGCATTTGGATCGTTGACTCTGCCCAGCGCAAAGTTCTTTTCAACAAAACCTTCGACGGCCTCAACATCGGCCACATGACGCTTTCGACCGACGGCCGCGCGGTATGGTTCCCGTGGACGTTCTATGGCGAACGCGAAACCTCGCGCGGCAGCATTCGCCTCGGCTGGGTGATGGCCAGTCGGCTAGGCATCGTCGCTTTCGACGAGCAAGTCGAACCGAGCGGCCTCTCGCTCGATCCGCGCGGTAATGCCGTGGCAGATACGCAGGGCTTCGCCCTGTCGGCCGACGGCAAGCGCGCCGTTGTCGCGGCCGGCGGCACGCACGAATTGCTTTCCTTGACCGCAAGCGATCTTCCGTGGCTTGGCATCGGTGGCAGCGAGCACATGGACCGTGGCTTGGCCGCCGACCGCGAACGCTTTGCCCGCATTAACATTGGCGGCCGACCGATGGCCGTGCGTCTTTCGCGCGACGGAACGAAGGCCTACGTCGCCAACTACCTCCGCAATAGCGTGCAGATCGTCGACCTCGCCGAGCGCCGAGTTGCCGGTGAAATCGCCCTCGGCGGCTCGGCCGAACCGCAAACCGCCGACCGCCGCGGCTTCGCCGTCTTCCACGACGCCACGCGCTGCCTCGAAAACTGGTATAGCTGCCACACCTGCCACTTCGACGGCGGGCCAAATGCCGAAACCATCGACACCTTCAACGACGGATCGTCCGGCACCTACAAATCCGTCCCCGGGCTGTACAACATCGCCGAGACCGGTCCCTGGACGTGGCACGGCCAGCAGGGCGAGTTGCACGAATCGGTGAGCAACTCGTTCGTCACCACGATGCGCGGAAGCGAGCCGACCGCCGACGAGACGCAAGACGTCATCGCCTACTTCAAGACGCTCCGCCCCATGCCGAACCCACACCGCAGTGCCGACGGCAAACTCTCCGCGACCGCCGAGCGAGGCAAGATCGTGTTCCATTCCACCAAGGCCGGCTGCGCCAACTGCCACAGTGGACCGTTCTCCACGGACGGCGAAATCCACGACGTCGGCCTCGGCCGCAAGCACGACCGCTACGAGGGCTACAACACGCCCTCGCTCGTCGACGTGCAGCGCCGCATCCGCCTGTTGCACGATGGCCGCGTCCGCACGCTGGAACAACTGCTCACCGGCCCGCATAACCCCGCGAAAGTCACCGGCGAGGGCGAACTAAAGGCGGACGAGCGTGCTGACTTGATCGCCTACCTGTTGACGCTTTGAGAATCGAGCCGACCATGCCGTCGAACGCCTCGCTTCTCAGCAACTTGCGGTTTTTTTTCCGCATCTCGCCAAGATTCTCCCAAGCCCGGCGAATGGTCTATTGTCGGCGCGCTGCTTTGGCGTGACCGGTTTCGCGTTTTGGGCCGTCGACGGCCGCACGTCGGGCATTCGCACGCCTGCCGGCTTGAGGGTTCGCCGACCTCGTTCTTCGTTGGAGGTTTGTCGCCATGTTGTTCAAGAAAATGATTGTGACCGCGGCCGGAGTGCTGTTGGTCGGGGGAATTGTACTGGGCACGGAGGCCTATAGCTATCTGTCCACCGGTTGGAACCGGGCGTCGCGGGCCGTAAAAGACCAGGTTCCCGTCTCGTTCGAGTTGGACCGCGCCCGGAACATGCTGCCGGGTCTCGATCGGGAAATCGAACGGTGCATGCATACGGTGGCCAAAGAGGAAGCGGCCATCGAGCAACTGGAAAGAGATGTCTCTAAGCGTCACGACGCCTTGGCTCGTTGCGAGCAACAGATGCTCAAGCTCCGCACCGACTTGGCAAGCGGTAAGCACGAATACGTGTACGGCGGTCGCAAATACTCGGTCGTCCAGGTAAAGTCCGATCTTTCGGCACGGCTGTCGGGCTGCAAGACGCGGAAGGCGACGATCGACAACATGCAGCAGATTCTTGGTGCCCGGCGGAGCGGTCTCGATGCCGCGCGCCAGAAGCTGGCTGAGATGCAATCGTCGCGGACGCAAATGGTCGTCGACATCGAGAACCTCGAAGCGCGGCTGAAGATGGTCGAAGTCGCCCAAACGGCGGCCGGCTTCAAATTCGACGACAGCAACCTGTCGCGGACCCGCGAACTGGTGGCCGACGTCAGCGCCCGACTTGACGTGATGTCGAAACTCGCCCAACTGGAAACGACGGGCGGCGAGATCCCGGTTGACGCACCGATGGCCACGGACGTCGTCGAACAGGTCGCCGAATACTTCGGCGAATCGAACGACGAGGGCGCGAAAATGGCCAATGTGGCGACGACGGACGCGAAATAGCGACAATAGGAATCGAGGTTCGGGGCTAGTGGCTCGGGGAACAACCGACCCGGTTCAAGCCCTCGTCCCGAACCTCGAATCCCGAACCCGGAGCCCCTCTTCGGCCATGTTTCAGCCTTGGCGAATGCAACTGCGGCAGGCGGAAGCAGCCTGGCAGGCCGGCCAGATCGACGAAGCTCGGCGATTGCTCGCCGAAGAGGACCTGTCGACGTATCTGCCGGCCAAACAGCTTACCCTCGCGGTTGCGTCCGCCTTGGTCGAACGTGGGCAGAAGCACGCCGAACACGGCGATACGTTGGGGGGATGGCGCGACCTGGAAACGGCCCTGACTCTTGCCGGAGAAACCGAAGCGCTGGCCGCGCT
The DNA here is from genome assembly GCA_029259895.1 of Planctomycetota bacterium. GTDB lineage: Bacteria > Planctomycetota > Planctomycetia > Pirellulales > PLA5 > PLA5. Next base: position 3,235 of record JAJDEG010000312.1, on the reverse strand, counting down.
TCGCCGGCAACTGGTCGATCAGGCACTGTGCGAAGCCGAGCGTTATCTTGCCGCCGACGACGCCACGGCCGCCATCGCGTGTCTGGATCGCCTAAAACGGCGCGATTGCGACACGGCGGCTACGCGGTTGCTCGAACAGGTTTCCAAACGCTTTCAAGCGGCGGCAAGATTCATGCGACAGGGAGAATTTGCAGCCGCCGAAGCGGAATTGTCGACGGCTGCACGGCTGCGGCCGGATCTTCGCTCGTTGGAAAACCGCCTGAACCAGTGTAGGGTACAGCTTGGCGCGAGCCGGGCCTTGTCGGCTCGGCTCAACCAGGCTGTCGACGGCGGCGATTGGTCGGCAGCCGCTTTGGCGTGCGATCGGCTGCTGACCATCGCCCCAAATCATCTTGCGGCCCGCCAGACTCGCGAACGCCTCGCACGCGCCGAAACCGGCAGCACAAGGCGGCAACCCGTGAACGAACCGACACCATTTCGCAGCCCCGAACTTCCGATGCCTGGCTCCGAGTCGGCAAGCCGCCGCCTAATCGCTTGGGTCGACGCCGTGGGGGGATATTTGGTTTGCCTCGGCGATCAAGTGATTCTCGGCCAGCCCGACCCGACGGGATCGGCCGATGTACCGATACTTGCCGATTTGTCCCGTCGGCACGCGGTGGTTCGTCGCGACGGTGAGGGCTACACGCTCGTCCCACTGCAAGCGACGTTGCTCGACGGCCGTCGGCTCGACGGTCCAGCGCCGCTGATCGATGGCAGCGAAATCGAGCTGGGCGACGGTGTCCGACTTCGTTTCCGCCGGCCGCACCCGCTCTCGGCAACGGCGGTGATCGATTTCGTCAGCCGTCACCGCACCCGGCCCAAGGTCGATGGCGTGGTATTAATGGCCCAAACCTGTGTGTTTTCGGCCCGTTCGACGAGCCATGTCGTTTGCCGCGATTTACAGGATGAGGTGATTTTGTTCCGCGATGGCAAGAATTTGTCTTGCCGCACGAACACAGCACTGAACATCGACGGCCAGCACTACGACCGTCGCGGCCCCGTTGGCCCCAATTCGCGTATCCAAGCGGCCGATTTCGCCATAAGCCTCGAAGATCTAAACGGATAGCTGACCCAACTAGCTGACGCAACGACGCTGGTCTCAAATCGCAAACTGGACAGACGGACCTATCGGCGGCTACGCTAGATTGAGGGGATGTGCGACTGATGAATCCATCTGAAAGCCAACCCGGCGTGCTCTCGCCGGTTACCAAGCCGGCGTCTACCAGGTTCACGCACCCTAGCGGCGCGAAGCCGCTGCCAGGCTACACGATCAAGCGCGGCGTCGGCTGGGGCGGCTTCGGCGAGGTCTACTACGCCACGACCGACGCCGGCAAGGAATGCGCCCTCAAGCTCATCCGCCGCAATCTCGACATCGAGCTCCGCGGCGTCACCCAGTGCTTGAATCTCAAGCACCACAATCTTCTTTCGCTGTTCGACATCCGCCGCGACGACCACGAAGACACTTGGGTCATCATGGAGTTCGTGTCGGGCGAGTCGCTCGAAGACGCCATCGCCCGGCATCCCAACGGCATGCCCCTGGGCGACGCCATGCGTTGGTTCGACGGACTCACGGCTGGCGTTGGTTACTTGCACGACCACGGTATCGTGCACCGCGATCTTAAACCGGGCAACATATTTTCCGACGAAGGCATGGTCAAGGTCGGTGACTACGGACTATCGAAGTTTATCTCGTGCAGTCGACGCAGCGGACAGACCGAAAGCGTCGGCACCGTCCACTACATGGCGCCGGAGATCGCCAACGGCCGCTACGGCAAAGAGATCGATATCTACGCCCTCGGCGTGATGCTCTACGAAATGCTCACCGGACACGTGCCCTTCGACGGCGAAAGCGTTGGCGAAGTATTGATGAAACATCTGACGGCCGAGCCGAAGCTGGACAAGCTGGCCGAACCATTCCGGACAGTCGTCGCGCGCACGCTCGCTAAGGATCCCGAGCAACGAATTCGTTCCGTCGCCGAAATGCGCGATCTGCTCGCCGGTGCGATGCCGGTCGACCGATACGCGCCGACGATGGTCGGCTCGTTGCCACCGTCGGAACGTCCATCTGCGGCCGGTGTGTCGACTCCGTATGCCTCGCCGGCTGGCGAACCCATTATGGCCGAGGCGGCAGACTCACCGTCGCGTGTACGAGAGGCCGCGACCGCGTCGGGATACGCGGCCGACAATCCGTTTCGCGAGCCGCTCGCCCGCGCCGTCTTTGAAGGTTGCCGGCGTTTGCGTTTCAACTGGGAACAGGTAAACCTCCCGCCGCCGGTGAAGGTGTTGATCCTCGTAGCCGCGATCGTGGTTGGCCTGCTCGCCGTGCCATACGTCTTCATGGCCGCTCTGGTGATGCTGCCGGTTTACGGCGTGTATTGGGTGGTCCGCGCGATGGTCGTTGGCCCGGACCCCATACCGGATCGTTCGCCGCGTGGGCCACCCTACGCTCGACAAGCCGCCAGTCCTAACCCAGCGTTACACGCTGCGCCGGCCGCCGCAGCTCCGGACCAAACCGACGACCCGCGAGCCAACCCCGCGACCGCGGAAAGCCTCACGCGCCGCGAGCGCTTGCATCGCCGGCGTCGGCGACTTGCCGCCAACTCGCTACGAAAGTCGTTTCGCGACAAGTTCACCGAAGCGACCGGGGCGATGTTGCTGGCCGCACTATTTTCATTGGCCTACTCCGTCGTTGCGAACCTCGTGATCGGCTGGAACGGATCGGAATTCGCGCAATACCTATGGATGGCGATGGTCACGACGCTCGGCGCATGGATGGTCATCGTGCCGGCGAAGATATGGGAAGGACGGCGCGGCGAGACCATTGCCCGCCGCAGCACCATGCTCGTACTCGGCATGTGCTTGGGCATGATCGCCTGGCTGCTGGGTTCCGGCTTCGCGTTGTCGATGCCGTTCAGCGACGACATCTTGCCCATTCCGACCGAAATGAGTCCGGCCAGTCCGTTCAATCGCCATCTATACGATGCCAAGGGCATGCCGATGATCTGGTCGCACGCGGCGTACTTTGCGTTCCTGTTCTTAGTGCCCGCGTGGTGGCGACAGGCCGACGGCACCCGGCGACAACGGCTCGTCCTGTGGACCGCATTGATGATGGGCGTGTGGGCCTACGTGCTGGGCATGTTTTGGGTCTATCCGCATCCGCAGGGCATGATCGTCGCCATTGGCATTTCGCTCATCG
>JAJDEG010000311.1 GCA_029259895.1 Planctomycetota bacterium | reverse complement strand
CGAGGGCCTCAACGTGACCGTGCTCATCGGCGACCGCGGCCAGAGGATCGTCGAATTCGCCGCGGAAAACGGCGTCGAACTGATCGTCATGCCTTCGCACGGGCGGACCGGACTGAAGCACCTGCTGATTGGCTCAGTCGCCGAGCGGGTCGTTCGTCTGGCGCATTGCCCGGTGCTGGTGCTGCGCTCGTAGGCAATGTCGCATCGGCAAACTTGGTGGCCGCCGGGCGTGTGACTCCGGGGTATTGCATTGCGGCGCCGCTTGGCGTGCAATCGTAGTGTGAATTGACGCCCGACGACTCGACCGCTCGTGGCGGAATGCATCGGGGCACCGCACGACGACGGAGAGCCGGCCGCCATGACATCTATGAGAAACTTCCATGCTCGAGGCGATTCCATTTGCCGACGGACCGGAAAACCGCCTCTTTGGCGTAAGGAATCGCCTCGCACAGCGCGGAAAACGAGGGTTCTCATTGCGACTAGCATCTTGCTATGTGCAATCGTCGCGTCGCCGGAGTTCGTCGCGGCGCAGGTGATCGTTCCAATTCCGCCGAATCGAGGCCAATTGCTCGAAGCGCAGACGTTTTGGGACAACCGCGACTTTCAGTGGTTTGCTGGCGTGCCCGCGTTCGACTCGCCCGACGCGGAGATCAACACGACGTACTACTACCGCTGGGAACTCGTGACCAAGCATCTGACTTACGGATCGCCGGAGTCGGGCTACAGCTTCACCGAGTTCATCGACCGCCCGTTCTGGTCCGGAGCGTATGGCGCGATCAGTTGCCCGGCGGGGCACCAGTTGTACGAAGTTCGCTGGCTGGGGCGCTATGGACAGGATTACGGCCGCTACTGGTTCCGCACGGAAGGGGCCCAACCGCGGCGCTACAGCACGTGGCTGGCCGACGCGATTTGGGCCACGCACCTCGTCGATCCCAACATTCCGTTCCTGGTCGACCTTCTCCCGGACCTCAAGGCGAATTACGAAGCGTGGGAGAAATCTCATTTCGTGCCCGAAGTCGGGCTGTTTTGGCAGACGGGCCACGACGACGGCATGGAGATCAACATCAACAGCCGTCAGACTCAGGACACGGTTCGCGGCGCGGCGGGTTATCGGCCGACGCTCAACGCTTATATGTACGCCGATGCGCTGGCGATCTCGCGTATCGCCCGGCTGGCCGGAGATGGCGAGGCAGCAAAAACGTATGCCGACAAGGCCGCGATGCTCAAGAAGAACCTGCAAGCGAGCCTTTGGGATCCCAAACGCGAGTTCTTCATGCAGCGGCATAAGAACGACGAGCAGCGCGACGGGCATCAGATCAAGGCCGGCACGTTGACGTATGAAACGGGCCGATTCGCCGGCAGCCCGCACGGCCGCGAGTTGATTGGCTACGTGCCGTGGCAGTTCAACCTGCCCGACGCGGGCTACGAAACGGCCTGGAAGTTTCTCATGGACGCCAATTACTTCGCCGCCGAATATGGGCCGACGACCGTTGAGCGCCACGATCCGATGTTCGCGTTGTCGAAAGGCTGTTGCTGGTGGAGCGGGCAGTCGTGGCCCTTTGCGACCACGCAAACGCTGGTTGCGATGGCGAACCTGATCAACAACTACGAGCAGGGCGTGGTGACGAAGAAGGACTATTTCAAGCTGCTCAAGACCTATACGCGGACCCAACGCAAAAACGGCCGGCCGTACATCGCCGAGGCCGCCAACCCCGACACCGGCAGTTGGGAAGGCCACGACGCATACAACCATAGCGAACACTATTTTCACTCCGGCTATTGCGATCTGATCATCACCGGGCTGGTCGGTTTGCGACCCCGCAACGACAACGTCATCGAAATCAACCCACTCGCACCGGACGATTGGGACTATTTCTCGCTGCAAGTGAATTATCGCGGCCGCGGCGTGGATATCGTGTGGGATCGCGACGGCAAGCGCTACGACTCGGGCGCCGGTTTGTCGATCTTCGTCGACGGCGTGCTACTGGCCAATCGGCCCGACCTGGGACGGCTGACGGGCAAGTCGGCCAAGCTGCTTGACGGCAATTTCGATCCCAAACGCAAGAAACCGCCGATCGACATCAACTACGCCGTCAACAACAGTGGCGACTACTACCCGCGGGCGATCTCCTCGCATACGAGCGAGAACACGTCGCTCGAAGCGGTGAACGACGGCAACTATTGGTATCACGTCTCGCCGCCGAATCGCTGGACGAGTTTCGGTTCGCCCAACGAAACCGATTGGTGTGGAATTGAATTCGGCATCGAGCGGACGATTCGCGGCGTCGATTTGTACGTCCTCGACGATACCGAAAACAGCGACCCGGAGACGCGCGCTCCCGAAGCGCTCCGAAACGAAAAGATCGTCGCTCCGAAGTCGATCGTCATCGAGTATTGGGACGGCAAGGCCTGGGCGCCCGTCGAAGGCAAGCAGACCCATAACCCGCCCGAGGGTCGGAAGGCCAATTACTTCGCGTTGAGTCTAGAAAAGCCGGGAACGATCACGACGAGCAAGATTCGCGCGGTGTTCACGCACGGAGTGGGCGGGAAATCTGGGCTTAGCGAATTCGAGGCTTGGGGCTACGGCAAGCTGCCGGTGGCGCCCGCACCGCCGCCGAAGGGGAATCTCGCTCTTAACGCCAAGGGAGATGGGTTTCCCAAGGTGTCGGCGTCGCACACGTCGCGGTTCGACAAGGTCGAGCAGGCGATCGATGGCAAGATTTCGCTACGTCCGCAGCCGCACAATCGTTGGACGAGCTTCGAGTCGGATAGCACCAGCGACTGGCTGGCGGTCGACTTCGGCCAGGAGAAAACGGTGGGCCGCGTCAATCTTTACATCTACGACGACCGCGGCGGCGTTCAGGCTCCGTCGGCGTATCGCGTTGAGATCTGGAACGGCGACGCTTGGCAAGCAATCGAGAAGGTCACGCGGTCGCCGGCGCGTCCGGCGGGGAGTCGGGTCAACGTGGCGACATTCGTGCCGTTGAAGACCGGCAAGGTTCGCGTCGTCTTCGAGCACCGCGGCCGAGCGCGCAGCGGCGTCAGCGAACTCGAAGTGTTTGCGGAATAAGCGAAAAGAAAATCGCTGCCGACTTCAAATGCTTGCTAGGCCAGGGCATCGGGCGAGTTGTAGCCGATCGCCTCGGCGGCAATCGCCGCCGGTCGTCCGGAGGCATCGACTTTGGCGTCGAGCTTCCATTCGTATGCCTTGAGCTCCAAGATCAAGAAGATGCAACCGATCAAGATGGCCAGCATCGACAGAAGCAACATCATGCTGTACACGTTCCACGTCTGCTTGTCGTAATCGACCTCTTCTTCGACCGTGCGGGATGCTTTGCGGCGGGCCATGATGATTGCCTTGAGTTGAGTCGCGTTTCGTTTTGAGTTGGGTGGGCAGTGCCCCACCGTCTTTGCACCAAAGTCGAGCGGTGGGCACAACCCACCCTTCGGGAATCGCTTCGGGAATCGCTTCGGCGTCTTACTTCTTAATTGCGGTTGCTGGCTTGGCGATCGAGCGACGCGGACGGCTGGATCGTTTGGGCGACATCGCCGATCTGGAATGGCCGCTTGTAGAACACCGGATCGCTCTCGCCGACCGCTCGGTCGGGATCGACGCTGCGGAGTCGAATCCGGCCGATCAGGTTTTCGCCGCGGAAGACGTTCATCTCGTGGCCGACTTTCAGGCCATCGTCGCTGCCGACGGAGACGAGCACGGTGATGTCTTGACCGTTGTTGCGGACGCTCTTAACGATGCCTGCCACCTTGGGTGCGATGCCCGATACGTCGGTTTCGCCGTCCAAATTGTGGGCCGTCAATACAGCGCGGTACTTGGCGATCTGCGAGGCCAACTCCATGCCGCGTCGCTGCAAGTTGGAAATGTTCATCGCCAACTGGTGGTTCTTGTCGGCCACGTCGACGACTTGCAGCAGCGTCTTGTCCCGCTCGGCCTGAGCGACGCGGATTTCCTCGCGAAGATTGTCGAGTTCCGTTTGCTTGGCTTTCAGCGCGTCCTCAGCGGTCGCCAGCGTGGCCGTTGCTTTAGCGAGTGCTTCGACCTCGCTCTGATGCTGCGTCGTCAGCGCGTTGTGTTGTTGCAGGAGCGTCTGCCCAGCGGCTTCGAGCTTGGCAATTTCGATCGTGCGAGCCGCCTTTTCGCTTTCGATCTTGCGTCCAAGATGTTCGTTTTCTTGACGCAGTTCTTCGTTTTTCTTGTTCGCGGCCGCCAACTGATCGACAAGGCCCGTCGGATGCTTGGCGTCGGCCTTGTCGGCCGGCCACGTCGCGAGATCCTTCCAGTTCTTGTGCGCGGCCCCAACCATCAGCGCCAGCGACATCATCACCAGACTGAAAACGAAGACCAAAACGGTGAATATTTTGCCCACAAAGGTCATTGCAGCCTCTCCGAAGTTCCGCGGCTAAGACGAGCCAAGTGATTGACGAGAGAAGGGTTAGCTCGATCGAGCCATGCGTTCAGTATAATTACGGCGGTTTCGCAAAGTCAACGAGCGACCGGTAATTTCGGCGGTCTAGGCAAGACGCGATGTCGAATCCGCCTTGCGCAGCCCGCAGAATCCGACCCACCTAATGCGGGGGAATTTGTTGCCTCAGCGGTGATGCCAGACGGTGATGCCAGAGAAGAAAGCACGAAATGCCGCCGGGAGGCGTTTTCGCCCTGCACTGGAAGTTTCGTGGCACCGGGCCGGATTTATTCCGGGCCGCCGTATTCCGGGCATCTGTGCCCCCGTGGGCTGGCCGTCCGCGTCCTGCCAGCCGTGGTCCATTATTCTCCCGTCGCCTATCCTGCTGTCGTCGTCGCGGCCGTACGCAGGTCGACGTACCGCACTCGGCGAACGTTTCGCACGGCGGCGGCGAAGTGGCCGTCGACATACCCTGCGGCCGGGTCGGTTGGGTCGGTTGGCGGCGGCGCGCTCTTGAGGAGGACCAACTCCGCCGCCCGCAGGCACTCGGCGACACGGGCCGCAATCGAGTCCGTCGTCACGTGCCAGCCGTGTGGAAGTCGCATGCCAGCCAGGCCGGCCTCTTCGCCGCGCAGAAACGGTTCCGGGTCGAGCACGGCCACGCCGTTTGCCGGCACTTCGTCGATGTTGCCGTAGTCCCGCACGAGCAACACGTTCTCGATACGACGTTCGAGTAGGCTGGCCGCCATTTCCGCGTGCAAACTCAGCGCGCGAATGCACAGCCAATGCGCCGCTTCCTCGCCCAGCGCGAATTGCCGATCGTACCGTCGAATCGTATCGGCCAGCGCGCCGCCGCCGACGATCAGCACGGTCGTTGCAGGCGGTTGCAACGCGAGCCAATCGGCCAGTCGCTCAGTCCAGTCCGCCAGGTCCAACAGGCTTCCGCCCAACTTGACGACGCGGATGTGGCCGGCGACGTCGTCGCGGTAGGTTACTTTCCCACGTCGCTCATCGCCGGAAACAGAGTCGCGAATCATCCGCCGGACTCCTCGCGCGCCAGCACGGCCAGGGCGTGCGCCGGCGCGGCTTCGGAAAGCGTCGGCCCAAGTTTTTCGCTGAGGGAAACGATCTGCGGCGCGAATCTCGCCCGCTGCAAAACGCGGCGGGCGAGAAATTCGCCAAGGCCCGAAATGACGACGGTCGCCGGCGGCGCAGGCATGCGGCCGACGCGCTGGGCCAGCGCCAGTCCGATCTTCGCAGTCTGGGCCGCGGCGATGGCCTCGGCAGCCGTTCGCGCGTCGTTCTCGTCGAACGTGTCGCGGTCGGCGCAAATCGATCGCGCCAACCGATCGCGAGCCGCGGCCTTCGTCGCCGGTCGTCCGTCGGCCGTATGCGCGGCAAGCGGCTGCTCAGCCAACTCGCCGAGCGTGAGGTAGGCGTCCCACGTCGTGGCGAAAACCTCTTGTGCGACGGGGCATTGCTTGCCGCGGTAGGGAAGCGCATTGGTCACCGCGCACACCGGACTCCGCTCGACTCCGGTGTACACCATTTCGCCGGCCAACAGGCGCCGCGTATCCGTCGGCGGCCCAGATTCCTCCGCGGGAGCTACTACGCCGTCGACGAGCGGCACGAGATCGGTCGTGGTCGTGCCGATGTCGACGAGCATCGCCGGCCCTTGCTTGGCGAAGCGGCCGACGAATCGGGCCAGAGCGTGCCAATTCGTGGCGGCGGCAACGAGCGGCGTTTTCCGAATCGCTTCGATCGACCGCAGCTTGCCGTCGATGCCATAGACGCGCGTGTGGCGACCGTCGGCAGCCTTCTCCACGGCGTCGAGAATAAACATCACGCCTTCGGTTTTCGTGGCGAAGCAGTCGGCCAATTCGCCGGTCATCGTCACGGCAAGATGGTCGGACGACGGGGATTCGGCGATCGTGGCTCGCAGCGTATCGACGAGCAATTGCGGACGCTGCCACAAGGCAAACGTGCGCGACTCGGCGAAATCGACACCATCGGCCGATTTGACGTTCGCTCCGCCGATATCGAGAGCTAGCCAGCCCATTGCACAAACTCCTTAGCCAACGACCGCACCCGTCGTTTCCGCAAACCGCGTTACGCCGTTGCAGTCGAATTCTACTCGTCCCGGCCGGAACCTCAACGCGCCGACCGGCCGACCGGCGGAAATGTCGACCAGCGTCTGGGCCAGATTCGACTCGGCCAATCTTCGCAGACCAACGTAAGACGTCGTTAGCCGCGGGTTGATCTCGATGACAACGTCGTTCGCACCCGTTGCGTCGATTCCAAGTATCAGGTCGACGCCGACGTAACCCAGCAGTCCGGGCAACGCGGCGACAGCCCGTTCGGCCAGCGTTCGCGCCCGCCGATCGAGGTTCAAATCCAGCGGCGTTTCGCCGCCAAGGTATGCGAATCGACCGTCGTCGCTCAGCCGCTGCGAACACGAGGGCAGCACGCAGCGCTCGCTGGGACCGCAAAGTACGGCGACGCTCGCTGCCACGCCGGTGGCGAATGCTTCCAGCCGCCGGGCATGGTCGCTCGGCTGCAGTTCGTCGGCGGAATGGAGCAACAGCACGTCGAGCGACCCCGCGCCGTCGAGCGGCTTGACGACCGCGGGCAACGGAATCGTGGAAAGGCTCTGGCGGTCGAACGGCCCTGGATCGAGGCGGATGCCGCGGCACACCGGCACGCCGCGTTGTTGCAGAAACTCGTTCGTGCGGTGTTTGTCGCTCAACAGTTCGACGGCATCCACGGTTGGTCCGAGAAGCTTGCCCCCGCCACTAGCGACTCGCCGGCAAAGTCCCGCAAGTTCGCCGGCGATCTCCGGCGCGATGACGATGGTAGCATCGGAAGTTGCGACGAGCCGATCGAAGCACGCGCCGCGCTGTGCCGATTGAGACGCGAAGTTGACTCCGTACGGCACGTCGGCGAATCGCTGCGCAAAGCGGTCGTCGACGAGCGTAAAAACGTCGATGCCGTCGACGGCCGCCAAGTCGCTGGCCAGCGCATTGAGCATGGCGTGGCCTTCGCGCAACAACGAAACGTTCGGGGACGAGGCCGCTTCGGATTCGCCGAACGGTCCTACCGAGAGCGATTCGAAGACGAAGATTCGCATCACTCGCGCGTCATATAGCGCAGCGCCGCATCGAGATCGCGACGCGTGGTGCGCGAGTACTCGATGTCGAACCACAAGATGCGTCCGGCGGCGTCGACGAGGAAGATCCGCGGCATCAGTCCTTGTGCGTCGTCGGCGATGTGGGCGAACGCGCTGCCGTCCGCATCGACGAGCAGCGGAAACGCAAGCTGATTCTGCGCGGCGAGCGATTTGATCTCGGCCGTCGCTTCGCCGACGTGAATTGCGATGGTCCGCACGCCGCGGTCGCCGTACGGACCAAGCACGATCGGCCCGA
>JAJDEG010000032.1 GCA_029259895.1 Planctomycetota bacterium | reverse complement strand
GGCATCACCTACGGAGCCACCGACCCCATCGGCCTGCGAGCCGCAGAAAACAAAGTCCACATCCGCGACTTCCACGCCACGCTGCTACATCTGCTGGGCATCGACCACACGCGACTGACCGTGCTGCGGCACGGGCTGGAGGAGAAGCTAACGACGGCGGAAGAGGCGCATGTGGTGAAGGGCGTTCTTGCGTAGGTCAGGCACCCCCGTGCCTGACGACGAGAACGGATAATCGCGCGTCAGCGCATCGGGACGATGCGAAAGGACACGTCCATCGGCAATGCCGTCAGGCACGGGGGGTGCCTGACCTACGTGACTGCGTGTCGCGATGGTTGGCTGTTGCTTGGTGCAAGATCGAACGGCGGCGGAGGGCGGCGGGACTCGGGGCTGGCGGGAAGGCAGCGCGTGGCAGCGAGCCGGGCGAAATTCTTTTCGCCCGTGGCCTGATTCATCGTGGAAAACGGGCCACGAATCGGGTTGAGCAAACTGCCGCCGAAAATCTTCCACCTGACGCCAAGACGAACCACTAAACTGTCCCATCCTCGGGCCTCCTTATCATGGGATGGAGTCTTTCTAAACCACCTCATGCACAAGACAGGCCCTTTTTGTCTATAGGTCGTTTCGAGAAAACAAGTTGCAACTAAACGAGTGCCATTCGCCCCAGGGCCCCCCAGGCGTTTGTTCAGTAAGTCGCGGCGCACAACGGGCGGCGCGGCCTGATTTTGGGGTTGCGGTTTGCCTGGTTTGACGGTGGGGAGTGACCGCTGCGGTGTGTTGCAACTGTGCATCGCGACGGGAATATGTTGGCCAGCGGCGAGCGAAGTAGCGCATGCGGCCGCGAAATTCGTCTTCGAGCGTTTCGTTTGCCGTCGATGGGACCGGTTTCGTGGACGGCAGCAGAGGAGGAGCAGACGTGGTGTATTTACGACGAATGGCGAGATGGACGGGACTGGCCACCGCGGCGGCTTTGCTGGCCGCGGTTGCGGTTGCGGACGTGGGTTCGGCGGAGGACGCAGAGGAGAAGGGAGCGGCGACGACGCAGCCGCCGATAGCGACAGGATCGGCGACAGCATCGGCGGCAGGGCCAGAGCGTGCCGGTGGGATTGCTGAGACGTTCGATGTGGCGTCGGCCAACCGGCGGGCTTACGCGCGGATAACGCAAGCGCTGGCTAAGCCGGCGGAGTTTGGATTCGATAGCGCTTCACTGGAGGACGTGGCGACGCGGTTCGAGATCGAGCTGGGCGTACCGGTTCAAATTGACCGGCGGGCGCTGGCGGACGCGGGGATCGATCCGGCATCCGCGGATTTCTCGTTTCGCAAAGCGCCGATTTCGTCCCGGTCGGCACTCGACGTGATCTTGGAAGGACAAAACCTAGATTGGGTCGTCAAGCATGAGATGTTGTGGATCACTTCGAGCGACGCCGCGGAAGGGATATTAGAAACGCGCATCCACGACATATCGGAGCGGGACGAGTTCGGCGAATTCATTCACGAAGATATCGAAGCGATCATCGAGCTGATCACGTCGAAGGTCGCGCCGGTGACGTGGGACGCCGTGGGTGGGAGCGGCAGCATTCGCGAATATCACGCGAGCGACCTGTATGTGTTGGTGATATCGCAGACGCGGCCGGCACACGAGCAGATCGAGCGGTTGTTGGCGGATTTGCAAGCGGCGCGCCGGCCGGCGACAGAAGGAACGTCCGTCGGTGTGGCGCAGCCGAAGCGTCGCCCGACGGCGAGCGATGAAGATACGCCGAAGTCGTCATCGCTCGCCGCGGATACGAATCGCGATGCGGTCGTGCGCGGGGCGAACGACATGGCGTTCGATCTGTATCGCCAGTTCGTCGCGGGCAACGACAAGAATTGCTTCTTCTCGCCGCACAGCATCGCCACGGCGTTGGCGATGGTCAAAGCCGGCGCTACGGGACAAACGGGCGATGAAATCGCGGCGGTGCTGCATTTCAGCGGGGCGGACGGCGATTTGCACGCCGGGTATGGGAGTTTGCGGGCGGCGCTGCGGGGCGGCGCGGACGAGCGGGGCTATGAGATTCGGGCGGCGAATCGGCTGTGGGCGAAGCCGAATCTGAAGCTGGAAACGCCGTTCGTCGATACGCTGCGTGGCCGTTATGGCGGCGAGTTGGGCGCGGTCGATTTCGCTGCGAATCCGGACGCCGCGCGGCAAGCGATCAACGCTTGGGTCGCGGACCAGACGGGGGATCGGATTCGCGATTTGATGCAGCCCCATACGATTAACCGGGAGACCCGCGCCGTACTGGCCAACGCCGTCTACTTCAACGGCAAATGGACGGAGAACTTCGACCCGTACGACACGAAACCGTTGCCGTTCGACGCGGTGGACGGCCGCCGCCGCGTGGAGACGATGTCGCAGCAGGTCGCGTTGCCTTATGCGGAAGTCGATGGCGTACAGGCCGTCGCGCTGACTTACGGTTCGCCCGAGTTGGACGAGCGGGCGGCGATGCTGGTGTTGTTGCCGCGCGTCGGCGATGGGACGCTGGGAACTTTGGAGAAGTCGCTTTCGGCGGAATACGTGGAGAAGATCGTCGGCCAGCTTAAGTCGCAGGAAGTGAAGGTTTATCTGCCCAAGTTTACGTTTTCGGACTCGTTCGATTTGCGCGAGAACCTTGCGCAGCTCGGCATCCAGCGGGCGTTTGACGTAGAAAACGCCGAGTTCGACGGCATCACGACGACGGAGCGGCTGTACGTCGAACACGTCGTGCATCAGGCGTTCATTCGCGTCGACGAGAAAGGGACGGAAGCGGCCGCGGCGACGGGAGGCAGCTTTGGCTTCGGTGGAGTGACGGCACCGCCGAAGCGAGTTGTTTTTCGGGCCGACCATCCTTTCGTGTTCTTGATTTACGACGCCCGGACGAGGAGCATCTTGTTTCTGGGCCGGGTTACTTCGCCGCCGGAAGAGGAGGCTTCGTAGGGTTCGGCTCGCTCGCTTCGCTTTGCTTTGCCGTCAATAAGTTGTCGGCCTAAAACGCCGGGTCGCCGAGGCGGCGACGTGAGGTTTGAGGTGTGAGGCATGAGGTGTGAGGCATGAGTCGCGGAAATGGTAACGCGGAAAGGACGGCGAAGGTGGGGCGAATGGGGGACGTGCTTGGAAGGGACGTTGACAGCGTTTCGGCCATTGGGTACAAGTCCGCCCCGCGCCTTTGCGCCGCCAGGGCGACGCTTGGCGTTGGTGCGTGCGCCGGTGCTACCCACATGGATGTGGTTGTGCGGGCGTGGCGAATCGCTTCCTTGGCATGGATGCCGACAACATGTCGACTGCAACCGCTCATTCGACCGACGCCCCGGCGATCGATTCGCCCGCGGTCGGTGCAGCGCGCGGTGGCCTGAAAGGGCGGCTGTTGGACGCGGTGGATTGGGCGCGAGCCCATCGTAAGCGAGCGCTGCTGATGAGCGGCGGGGGAGCGTTCTTGTTCGTGGCGGCGTTGGGTTCGCTGGCACTCTTGGTTCGCGCACCGGACCCGGAAGCGGAGCACGTCGAGCCGCCAGTCACTCCGGAAGAAGTGTTTGCGGCTCTGGATCGCCGGGCATTCTCGGAGACGCGTTCGCTCGCGAAGCGAATGCTGCGCGTGAATGGGCGCAACGACGGGACGCTGGCCACGACTACGTTTGCACGCGGCGCTGTGGCGGCTTACGAGTCGGAAGAGATTATCGACGACGTACGGCGGCGGCGACGGAGGCTGCTGGCGATTCGGCTACTCGACGAGGCTCGCGAGCGCGGCTTTCCCACTGATCGCGACGCCGAGGGCTTGTATTTGCTGGGGCGGAGCCTGGCGTTGGTGGACCGCAACGTGGCGGCTCGCGAAGTGCTGAGGGCGGCCTTGGCTATTGCTCGACCCGATTACGTCGCGAACATCACGCGGTTGTTGGCGGGTTCGTATCGCGGCGAGCCGCAGCCCGACATGCAGTTGGCGCTGCGCTACAACGGAGAGTTTCTGGCGTCGTCGGGCATATCCGACATCGAGCGGTCGGCGGGCACGTTGCAGCGAGCCGAGATTCTGCTCGATCTGGGCGACATCGACGCATGCCGCGGCGCGCTCACCGCGATCGACCAGAATTCTTCCGAGTCGGCATCCGCGAGCGTCGTGTACGGGCGGGTGTTGATGGTCGAGGCGCGGCGGATCAGCAACGATCGCGAGGCAGTGCAGCTCGTAGAAGGCGAGGCCCTGGCGGGGACGAAATTGCGTCAGGCGATCGATTCATTCAGTTACGCCCAGATGCGCGACCGGCTGCAAGAAACGCCGGCGCGGCGGGCGATGTGTTACATCGGCGAATGTCTGGCGCGGCTGGGCGAACTGCGCGGGGCCGCGGACCAGTTTTCGCGAGTTCAGTCGCTTCATCCGACGCGTCAGGAAGGGTTCGTTGCCCGGCTGTTGCTAGCCGATACGTTGCAAAAGCTGAGGGAACCGGAAGCAGCGACGGTAGCGTATCGCGAGGCATTGGTCGATGCGGCGCGGCCAGATTCGTTTCCGAATCCGTGGCTGACGCGCGAGGAATTCCGTCGTCGGATCGCGGATGTGTACCAGTCTCTGATCGCAAAAGACGAGTTCGGTTCGGCGGCGGCGCTGGCCGAGAAGATGCCGCCGCTGATCGACGCGGGCCGCGCCGCTCAGATGGCGGCCGAAGCGCATCAGCGCTGGGGTCGCAGTTTGCTGAACGCGGCGGACGACCATTCGGCCGACGGGGAAACGCTTCGCCGAGAGGCAGCCGAACAGTTTCGGCTTGCCGGCGCGAGATTCGCGGAACTGGCGGAGATCCGCTACGCGACGCCGCACTATCCGCAAGATATATGGCAAACCGCGCTGAGCTATTTCGCGGGGAACGATTACGCGCACGCGATCGAGAACTATCGCATTTTTCTGGAAAACGAAGCCCGCATCGGACGTTCGCAAGCGCTGGTGTCGATCGGCGAATCGTATTTGGGTTTAGGAAAAATGGAGTCGGCGCTGACCGCTTTCGAGCGTTGCCTCGATTTGCACCCTCGCGACGCGGCCTGCTACCGTGCACGCTTGTTGGCGGCGAAGGCGCTGTTGTTCGGCGGCAAAGTCGACCGCGCGAAACAGTACCTACAAGAAAACATCGACGGACTCCTTACGCCGGCGAGCCCGGAATGGCGCGATTCGCTATTCCTGCTGGGCGAAGTGGCCTACGCCGATGGCAATCGCGCCGAGGAAGCGAGCCTAAAGCTCGACGCGGAAGGCTCGACGGCCGAAGCGCTGGCCAAGTTGGAATCGGCAGCGACTCACTACCGCAATGCCGCGAACATCCTCGAGGAAGCCGTTCAGCGCTATCCCGAAGCCGCGCAGGTAACGCAAGCCCGCTATCATTGGGCCGAATCGCTTCGCCGCATCGCGAAATTTCCCCGTCGCAAGCTGCGCGACGCCAATATCGAAGCGATTCGTCTCGGACTGATCAAAGAGATTCAGCAGGCCGTTGCCGAGTCGCTGGGTGTTTACGAGGCGCTGCAAAACGACCTTAACCGCAAGCAGGAACGGCGGCAACTCACGCACCTCGAAGGCATCGTGTTGCGGAATTGTTACTTCATTCAGGGCGATCTGTACTACGAGGTCGGCCAATACGACGAAGCCATCGTGGCCTACAAGGCCGCGTCGAACCGCTATCAAAACCTGCCCGAGGCGTTGCAGGCCTACTTTCAAATCGCCGCCTGCCACCGCCGCATGAGCCGTCTGGCCGACGCGCGCGGCACGCTCGAACAAGCCAAGGTCATTCTCAGCCGCATTGATGCCGACGATGCGGCGTTCGTCGCCGCGACGAGCCAGACGCGAGCAGAATGGCGCAAGCTGCTGGATTGGATGAGTGCGATCTAGACCGACACGACGAACGCGACGCCGACAACGCCCTCCAACCGCCACGACAATGCAAACCGAGCTACTTGCACAACTCATCGGACGCAAACACGAGGTGCTGACCCACCTGCGTTCGCTCGGCCTGCGCCAGGCGGAGTTGGTCGGCGAAGACGATTGGGCGCAGTTGACCAAAGTGTTATCCACGAAGCAGAGGCTGCTCGACCTTTTGGCGCAGATCGAGCGCGAGCTGGAACCGTATCGTTCCGAGGCGCCGGAACATCGCGAGTGGGCGTCAGACGCGGCTCGCGATGCTTGCCGTCGACAGGCCGACGCCTGTGCCGCGCTGCTGGCCGATGTGATGCGGCTGGAACGCGAAAGTGAACAGGCAATCGTCCGGCGTCGGGACGACGCGGCGCGGCAGCTATCGGGATTGCACGCGGCCGTGGCGGCACGCAGCGCCTATGCCGCGGCGAACGAGCCGGCGTCGATTGGCCTCGACTTGATTTCTGAAGGATAGATGAATCGTAAGGACAGGCGTTCGCATGGTGTTACCTACGAAAAGACCAACGCTCGATAGTCCGTCCGCGGCGGCGAATCCGCTCGGGGCGGCTCTCGCGCTCGGACCGCAGACGGACTTGGAAACCGTACTCGCCGCGTGGCACACGGCGACGTTGCGATTGGAACAGACGCACGAGTCGCTTCGCCGCGAAGTCGCGCGATTGACGAACGAGTTGGAAGCAAAGAACCGGGAACTGGCTCGCAAGAACCGGCTGGCCGACTTGGGACGCATGGCGTCGCACGTGGCTCACGAGGTACGCAATAGTTTGGTGCCGATTTCGCTGTATCTGAGCTTGCTGCGAAGGCGGTATAGCGGCGACGGCGGCAGTTTAGGCATCGTCGAAAAAGTAACCGGCGGCGTGGCCGCCCTGGAGGGAACCGTGACCGACTTGCTGCAATTTACGTCCGACCGCGAACCGCGCCGCGGGTCGTTTCGACCGGCCTCGACGGTGCGCGAAATCCTCGCCTCGCTCGAGCCGCAACTCGAAGCGCAAGACATCGTGACGACGATCGACATTCCCATTCACGCCACGCTGTGGGCGGACGCCGACATGTTCCGCCGCCTCGTGCTCAATCTCGTACTCAACGCCTTGGACGTCATGCCGGACGGCGGCGAGCTTGTCGTGACCGGCGTCGATACGGCGTGCGGCTTCGAACTCGAAGTCGCCGATAGCGGCCCCGGCATGAGCGACGACGTCGTGCCACACGTCTTCGAGCCGTTCTTTACGACCAAGAGCGGCGGCACCGGCCTCGGTTTGGCGATCGTCCAGCGTATCGCCGACGCCCACGGCGGAACCGTCTCGGCCCGCAACTGCCCTGAAGGGGGCGCGGCCATCACCGTCGAATTCTTGCGACCCGCCCAGGAGGCCGCAGCATGAGCACAGCAACGCACAACACAGCAACGCAACGCACACGACCAATCGCCGCAACGCGCTCGCAACGAGCCGGCGGCCGGATTCTGATCGTCGACGACCATGCCGACGCCCGTCGCTCGATGGCGGATGTCCTTACGCACGCAGGGCACGGTGTCGAATGCGCATCGAGCGCCGCCGAAGCGCTGGCCCGCATCGACGACGACAGCTTCGACGTCATCGTCACCGACTTGAATATGCCCGGCATGAATGGCTTGGAGCTGATCCGGCACTTGGAACGTCGACCGCACGGCGCGCAGGTGCTGATGGTCACGGCGTATGCGTCGGTCAGCACGGCCGTCGAAGCGATACGCCACGGAGCGTTTGACTACATCGAAAAACCATTCAACGTCGAGCAACTCGAAGGGCTGATCGAACGGGCCATCGAACGTGGCCGATTGCTCGACGAACGACAGCAGATCGTCGCCGCCTGCGCCGACGCGCCGGCGATGATCGGCAACAGTCCCGCGATGCATTCGCTGCGAGCGAAAATCGCCCAAGTGGCGCCGACGTCGGAAACCGTCCTCATCTGCGGCGAAAGCGGCACGGGCAAGGAACTGGTCGCCCGCGGCATCCACCTCGCCAGCCGGCGAGCGGACACGCCGATGATCAGCCTCAATTGTCCGGTGCTGTCGGCCCATCTGATGGAAAGCGAACTCTTCGGCCACGAGCGCGGCGCGTTCACCGGCGCGGACGCGCCGCGAACGGGACGCTTCGAGCTGGCCGACGGCGGTACGATCTTGCTCGACGAAGTCACCGAGATCGACCTCGGCTTGCAAGCCAAGCTGCTCCGCGTATTGCAGGAGCGCGCGTTCGAGAAGGTCGGCTCCAGCGTCACTCGCGAAGTCGACGTCCGCGTGTTGGCGACGACGAATCGAGACCTACTTTCCGAAATCGACGCGGGCCGCTTTCGTCGCGACTTGTACTATCGACTGGCGGTCGTGCCGATCGCACTCGTTCCGCTCCGCGAGCGTCGCGACGACGTGCCGCTGCTCGTGCGGCATTTCCTCGCCAAAGCGGCCGAACGATTGCACCGCGATCCGGCCACGCTCGACGACGGCGCCCTGGATTTGCTCACGCAATACGACTGGCCCGGCAACGTTCGCGAGCTGGAAAACATCGTCACGCGGGCGAGCGTCCTCTCGACGACCGGTCGCGTAACGGCGGACGAATTGCGGCCGTGGCTGGA
>JAJDEG010000310.1 GCA_029259895.1 Planctomycetota bacterium | reverse complement strand
GCGGCCCCATGCTCGAACAACATCGCCTGCCACTGGTAGACCTGGCTGGGCTGCATCCCATGCCGATCGCACAGGTCCGAGACCGGCGTCTTCTCGATCAAAAACTGCCGCAAGATCGCCAACTTCTCCGCCGCGCTCCAGCCTGGTGGATCAGGCGTGGTCTGTTGGTGGCCTGATTTTTGGTGGAAATTGGGCCGCGGATTTGGTAGGTTGGTGGGGGTTCGAGGGTTTGGTTTCTTTGACTTATCGGGCCGTTAGGAGATCTGCGGTCGGGCGAGTGGTACGGTCGGGAGACCGTGCCACAACACGGTGTGACTGATAGCAGTGATAGACAGCAGTTCGCACCGCTCGGAAGAGGGACTTTGTGAGCGCAGCTCGCGTTTTTTTCGCGGCGAGAGGGAGTTTGGCTGGAGGTTTGGGCAGGATGGCGATGATTAGGGGAATTTCGATGCACGAGGTTTTGCCCGCGGCAGTCGAGTAGGTTGGGTTGTGGCCACCGAATTCTCGTAGCAAAAGCAAGCTGAGGAATTGCGACGCTGGGTGCCGTCGGAGTTTGACCAAACAGAAACGAATGTCACGGTGGTTTAACGCGAGACGAAATGGAATCGAAGGTGGGCACAGCCCACCGTACGTGGCTCCGCGTGAATGACAAGAGGCGTGAATGACAAGAGGCGTGAAGCCTTGCGCCTCACGCCTCTTGTTTCAAGGACTCACGTCTACTGACTACTTCTTCGCGGCCTTCTCCGCGACCGCCGCCTGTGCCGCTGCCAAGCGGGCGATCGGCACGCGATAGGGCGAGCAGCTTACGTAGTTCAATCCGATGCGGTGGCAGAACATGACGCTTTGTGGGTCGCCGCCGTGTTCGCCGCAGATGCCGAGCTTGATACTTGGGCGCGATTTGCGGCCGCCTTCGACGCCCATCTTCATCAGGCTGCCGACGCCTGACTGGTCGATCGTCTGGAACGGATCGTTGGGGACGATGTCGTGCTCGCGATAGTGATTGATGAACGGGCCGTAGTCGTCGCGGCTCATACCGAGCGTGGTTTGCGTCAGGTCGTTGGTGCCGAACGAGAAGAACTCCGCCCGCTTGGCGATTTCGTCGGCCGTGATCGCCGCGCGGGGTAGCTCGATCATCGTGCCGACGAGGTACTCGACCTTGGCGCCCTTTTCGGCGAACACTTTTTCGGCCGTCTCGCGAACGATCTGTTCCTGGTGGTTGTATTCGGCGGCGAAGCCGGCCAGCGGGATCATGATCTCCGGATGGACGTCGATGCCTTCCTTCTTGACGTTGCAGGCGGCCTCGATGATGGCGCGGGCTTGCATGCGGGTGATTTCCGGATAGACGATGCCCAGGCGGCAGCCGCGGTGGCCGAGCATGGGATTGAACTCGTGCAGGCCTTCGACGCGGGCGGCGATTTTCTCGGCGGGGATGCCGATCTTCTTGGCCAATTCGGCTTGTTCCGAGGCCTGATGGGGCAGGAATTCGTGCAGCGGCGGATCGAGGAGGCGAATCGTCACGGGCCGGGAACCCATCGCGCGGAACAGTCCCTCGAAATCGCCGCGCTGGTAGGGTAGCAGCTTGTCGAGCGCCTTTTCGCGGCCTTCGAGCGAGTCGGCCAGAATCATCTGGCGGAAGTCGTCGATGTGGTCGAAGAACATGTGCTCGGTGCGGCAGAGGCCGATGCCTTCGGCACCGAACGCGATTGCTTCGCCGGCTTGCTTGGGCACGTCGGCGTTGGTGCGGACGTTGAGCGTGCGGTGCTCGTCGACCCACTGCATCAGTTGCGCGTAGCGGTGATAGGTTTCCGACTGCTCGGGCTTGAGCGTCTTCTCGATGAGGACTTGCAGGACTTCGCTGGCCCGGGTGTCGACCTTGCCGGAGAACACCTCTCCGGTGAAGCCGTCCATCGAAATGTAGTCGCCTTCCTTGAGCACCTTGTCGCCGACGGTGACGGTGCCCTTGGCGTAGTCGATGTTGAGAGCGTGGCAGCCGACGACGCAGGGCTTGCCCATCTGGCGACTGACGAGGGCCGCGTGGGAACTTGCGCCGCCGAACGCAGTGAGAATGCCCTTGGCGACCTTCATGCCGCGGAGGTCTTCCGGGCTGGTCTCGCGGCGGACGAGTAACAACTGCGCGTTGTTATCGGCGAGCCAGGCGGCTTCTGCGTCCAAGGCGTGGAACACGATCTTGCCGATCGCCGCGCCGGGACCGGCGTCGATGCCCTTGGCGAGAAATCGCTTTTCGTTGACGGCGGCTTCTTTCGATTTGGGGTCGAAGATCGGTTGGAGCAGTTGGTTGAGGTCGTCGGCGGGGATTCGGCGGGCGAGCAGCGCCTCTTCCTTCGTGATGAGGCCCTCGTTGACCAAGTCGACGGCGATCCGCACGGCGGCGAAACCGGTTCGCTTGGCGTTGCGGGTTTGCAGCATCCAAACCTTGCCGCGCTGGACGGTGAACTCGATGTCC
Source organism: Planctomycetota bacterium (assembly GCA_029259895.1). Taxonomy (GTDB): domain Bacteria; phylum Planctomycetota; class Planctomycetia; order Pirellulales; family PLA5; genus PLA5. The sequence continues at coordinate 5,860 of JAJDEG010000310.1, read as the reverse complement.
TGCACGTCCTTGTAGTGTTTTTCGAGCTTATCGCAGATCGCGGTCAATTCCTTGAACGCGGCGGGAATCGCCTTCTCCATCGTTTCTTCGATCCGCTCCGGCGTGCGAATGCCGGCTACGACGTCTTCGCCTTGGGCGTTGATGAGATAATCGCCACACATGCCGGGTGTGCCGATCGCGCCGTTGCGCGTGAGCGCGACGCCGGTCGAGCAGTCGTCGCCCAGGTTGCCGAACACCATCGCCTGCACGTTGGCGGCGGTGCCCCATTCGTGCGGAATGCCGTGGTCGCGGCGGTAGACCATCGCGCGGTCGTTCATCCAGCTACCAAACACGGCACCGACGGCTCCCCAGAGCTGCTCCATCGGATCGCTGGGGAAATCCTTGCCCGTGCGCTTCTTGATGGCGGCCTTGAACTCGGCGACGAGCTCCTTCAAATGCGCGGCGGTCAAATCGGTATCCAGCTTGAAGCCGAGCTTGTGCTTCTTCTCTTCCAGCAAGTCCTCGAACGGGTCGGGGTCTTCTTTGCTTTGCGGCTTGAGACCCATCACCACTTCGCCGTACATCTGGATCAGCCGGCGGTAGCTATCCCACGCAAACCGCTCGTTGCCCGACTGCTTTGCCACGGCCTCGACCGTCTTGTCGTTGAGGCCGATGTTAAGAATCGTGTCCATCATGCCGGGCATCGACTCGCGAGCGCCGCTACGGCACGAAAGCAGCACCGTGTTGTCGGTCGAGCCAAACTTGCCGCCGACTTCATCCTCGATCTTCTTGAGCGCCGCGGCGACCTGGTCTTTCAATTCCGGCGGGTACTGCCGGCCGTTGGCGTAGTAGTACGTGCAAACGCCGGTGGAGAGCGTAAAGCCGGGCGGAACCGGCAGGCCGAGATTGGCCATCTCGGCGAGGTTGGCTCCTTTGCCGCCGAGCAGGTCGCGGAGCTTCGCGCTGCCGTCAGTTCCCTTGGCCCCGAACGAATAAGCGTATTTTTCTGCCATAGTTCTTCCAATTCCCACAAAATGACATTCACGATACCTGACGCTTGCGGCCGGCGCGGCGAGTTTGTCCGCCGAGCAACTTGCGCCACGACGTGGCGGCAGGTCAGGCCGTCCGGCCTGTGAGGCCGAACGCAACAATTCAGTAAACGTTCCGGTGCGCGCAATACCGCCGCAGCCCTTGGAACGAACGACATGCACACTAAATAGAGCCGGCTAGTTTAGGCCCGCCGCCCCGGCATCGTCAAGCGGCTAGTCGGCGAGTTCACGGACCACCGCGACCTAGCTAAGTCGTTCGTTCACAACGACTTCTGCGAAGTACGTTTCAAAACGACGGCGTTTCAAAACGACGAAGTGCCGATCGATGTCGCGACATACGCCAGCGCCTGTCGGCATGCTTACCACCGCGCGTCGGATATGAAAAATGGCCCGGTCGGGTGACCGGGCCTTTTCGGCTTGCCATATCGGTTTCAAGTTTCTCGGCAACAGCCGAGCTATTCGGCCGGCTTGATGAGCGGACCGGAGTCGCCTCCGACGCCGCCCTTGAGTTCAACGTTGGACTTCGGCTTGGAACTGCCGTCGGCCGCGGTCTCGCCGTTGCCGCTTTCGGCCGCTTCGGCAGCGTGTTCCTCGTCGCCCCATTCCAGTCGCTTGCGCGACAGGCCGATCTTCCGTTCGTCCGTATCGACGCGAAGAACTTTCACCTCGATTTCGTCGCCTACCTTTACCAGGTCTTCGGGGTTCTCGACCTTGTGATCGGCCAACTCGGAGATGTGCAGCAGACCTTCGAGACCATCTTCCAGCCCGACGAATACGCCGAAGTTTGTGATCTTGGTCACTTTGCCGGTGACCTTCATGCCCGGCTGGTATTTCGCCGGAATGGTCGTTTCCCACGGATCGTCGTCGAGTTGCTTGAGGCCAAGTGCGATCCGTCGACGATCCTGGTCGACCGACAGCACGCGGCAATCCAACTCCGCGGCTTTTTCCAGCATTTCGCTGGGATGGCTCACTTTGCGGGTCCACGACATGTCGCTGACGTGGAGCAGGCCGTCGATTCCTTCCTCGATCTCGATGAACGCGCCGTAATTGGTCAGGTTTCGCACAGTTCCCTTGACCATCGTTCCCGGCGGATAGCGGTCGGCCACCTTGTTCCAGGGATTCTCCTGGGTCTGCTTCATACCCAGCGAGATTTCCTGTTTCTGCTTTTCGATCTTGAGGACGACAACTTCCACTTCGTCGCCGATGTGGACGAGTTCGTTCGGGTGGTTGATTCGTTTGGTCCAACTCATTTCGCTGATGTGCACCAAGCCTTCGATCCCTTCTTCGAGCTTGACGAACGCGCCGTAGCTCATCACGTTCACGACTTGGCCCTTGATGACCGAGTCGACCGGATACTTGTCCTCGACCTTGTCCCACGGACTGGGCATCCGCTGCTTGAGACCCAGAGCGATCTTCTCTCGCTCGCGGTCGATGTGCAGGATCATCACCTCGATCTCCTGATCGATGGCGACCACTTCCGAGGGATGGTTAATTCGGCCCCAGCTCATGTCGGTGATGTGCAACAGGCCGTCGATGCCGCCCAAATCGACGAACGCGCCGAAGTCGGCGATATTCTTGACGACGCCCTTGCTGACTTGCCCTTCTTCGAGCGTGGCGAGCAGATGCTTTTTCTTTTCCGCTCGTTGGCCTTCGATCAGCGATCGGCGGCTGACGACGATGTTTCGTCGTGCGTCGTCGATCTTGAGGACTTCGCATTGCAGCGTGCGGCCGAGATAGTTCCCGATGTCCGACGGCCGGCGGATGTCGACCTGGCTGGCCGGCAAGAATACGTTTACGCCGATGTCGACAAGCAGCCCGCCCTTGATTTTTCGCAGCGCGACGCCGGTAACCACGTCGCCCTCGCTGACGTGCTGCATGACGTCGATCCAGGCCTGGATCTTCTCAGCCTTTCTCTTGCTGAGCATGATCATGCCGCGGTCGTCTTCACTGGCGAGCACGTCCTCGACTTCTTCGACCAACACCCTGATGACCGTGCCGATCTCGGGCGTCGGCTCGTCTTCTTCCCATTCGTTTCGCGGGATCGTCCCTTCGCTCTTATAGCCCACGTCGACCAACACGAATTCATCGTCGACCCGAATCACGCGCCCTTCGACGATTTGATTGATTGCGACGTCGTCGCCGCCGAAGTCGAGTTCCTCCGGCTGGAGGCCTTCGATCTGTGCTATCCACTCTTCTTCGTCGAGCGACCGAATGAGATTACGATTGACCATAGTTGAATGAAAACTCGTGCCGTATGCCCGCTGGCTGGATCGTCGGCCGGACTTCCCGCGCGCACTCGCGTCGACGCGAAACGCTGCAAGATTGCCCGCAAGAAAAAGCGCCGTGGGCAAAGAGGGGTTAGAGGGATTCGCCAGCCGCCCGGCCCCACGCGGAGCATCGGAAGAAATCGGCACGGTCGAAACCGCCGAGAATAACAGACTTTCCGGCCGATGACAATTGCGACGCCCGCGAAATCCGCCCGGTTTCGCCGATCGCCGAGCCATGTCGGCCGGAAAGCCGGTGAATAGGTGCGGACAGCCGGCAGCAAGCCCCCCATGCGGTCGGATTACTTTGCCTCGTAGACGAGCTTGCCATCGACGTAGGTTCGCAGGACTTGGGTGTCGCGGATTTCGTCCGCTTCGCACGTTAGCAGATCGGTGTCGACGACGATTAGGTCGGCGAGCTTGCCCTGTTGGAGCGAACCGACCAGCTGCTCGCGAAACAGGATGTAGGCGTTGTTGGACGTGTAGAAGCGGATCGCTTGCGCGCGCGACAGGGCCTCCTCGGCGTGCAGCGGGCGGTCGCGGTGTTTGGATTGTCGCGTGACGGCGACCCACATGCCGAGAAACGGGTTGTACGGATTCACGCTGCGGAGCGAGCCGATTTTTTGCATATGGTCGGAGCCGCCGCCCACGATCACGCCGGACTCGAACAACGATTTGAGTGGCTGGAAGTAGCGGAGACGCGGTTCGCCGAATTGGGCGGCGAGCGTGTGGGCGTCGAGATATAGCCAGGCCGGTTGGATGTCGGCCACGACGCCGAGCATGGCCGCCTGGTCGATCAGGTCGCGGCCCTGGAAATTGGCGTGCGTCAGGCAGGGCCGCGTCTTAGCGATGGGGAGCGTCTTATTCACTTCCTCGTAAACGTCGAGCAGCGTGGCACACGCACCGTCGCCAACGGAATGGGCGGTGAATTGAAGGCCGTTCTCGACCGTCGCGCGAACGATGGGAAGCAGCCGCTCGCGCGGAATCATCAGCACGCCGCGATATTCCGGGTCGCGGATCGAATAGATGTCGCTGACGCCCCAGGGCTGGCGCAGGTAGGCGCTGCCGGTGAGCATGCCGCCGTCGAGGTATGTTTTGACGCCGACGATTTGCAGTCTTGCGTCGGCCTTCGCACGCGAAGGTATCGAAAGCGGATTGGCGGCAAGCTCACGGAGCTTTTCTTCGATCGCGTCGAGCGGGCCGTTGGGATCGAGGCTGCGCGAGACCGACACGCGGACGCTGAGCTTGCCGTGTTCGTTGAGCGCCCGATAGCGATCGACGGCCGAACCATCGGCGTCGCGATCGGCGATGCTGGTGATGCCGACGGAGTGATAGTCGGCAAAGAGTTCGAGCAGACGCCGCACGCGATCTTCCTCGGCGGCCGGTTTAATAGCCGATTCGACTTTTACGTACCGCGTGCAGCTTCGCAGGATGCCGGTCGGTTCGCCCGTGGCGGGGTCGCGCTCGATGTGGCCTGCGCCAGTGACTTGAAATTCCTTGCCGATGCCGCTGAGCTTCAGGGCAAGGGAGTTGACCGACGCATCGGGACCGGTGGAGAACAGCACGGGATTGCTGGGAGCGGCTTCGTCGAGTTCGGCGCGGGTCGGATAGCGCTGTTCGCGCAGGCGGGTGATGAAGACTTGCCGCACGACGATCCATTTGCCTTCGCCGAGTGTCTTGGCCCGCGTGCGAATGTACGCCAGCACGTCGGCGATCGTCTGCATGTCGGGGATCGGATGATCGAATTCGTGCATCGCCGCCGAGTTAGGGTGCGTATGCGAGTCGATCAAACCGGGCAAAACCATCTTGCCGCCGAGATCGACAACTTCCGTGCCTTCGACGCCGAGAGCCAGCACATCGTCGTTCTTTCCGACGCGGAGGATCTTGTCGCCACGAACGGCAATCGCTTCGTGGACGGAGAAGTCGCGGTCGACGGTGACGATCTTGCCGTTGTGGAGAATCAGGTCCGCGGCGTCCTCCGCAGACACCGCCTGTGCAAACGAAAGCCACGCAGTAATAAAACAGATTAAGCTGCGGAAGAGTCGCATAGTCGAGCGCATAGACGAGCGAATCCGTAATGAAAGAACAGGCATGGCGATTCCCATTCCGCTTGCGTCACGGCGACAGTTCGAGGCATACGATTCGACCGGTTCGATCCTTGCAATAAATCCGGCCGTTGGCCAGCACCACATGCGGCCATGCGTAGGCTTGGGCGATACTCTTGCGCACCGCAAGCTCCGTGTACTTGTCCGGCGAACGGGCGAAGCTTTCGATCAATCGCAGGTCGCCTTTGTCGGTCCAGGCGATCAGGCGGTTGTCGCTCGTCACGATCAGCGAGCCGGGATCGTCGAAACGCCCGCCTTGCCAGCGGACTGTGCCCGTCTCGTAGTCGAGGCAATGGCACTTCTCCCACACCCAATACACACAGCCGCCGTGAATCACCGGCGAACAGACTTTTGAGGCTTCGGCCGTTTCCCATACCTTTTCCGCGCCGCTTGGCGATGCGTTCTTGTCGAGCGTAATCCGAAATCGGGCAATCTTGTGGTGGTTGTAGCTCGACGTGATGAC
>JAJDEG010000309.1 GCA_029259895.1 Planctomycetota bacterium | reverse complement strand
CCGCGACGCCCGCTTTATTTCCACTTATCTGGAGCAAGTTTTTGGAAGCGGCCGGCGAAGGGGCCAAATTCGTGGTTACCCGCTATCGAACGTCCGCTGTCAATCTGCGCACGCAATTGCAGCGCATCATCGGCAAAGCCGGCTCGACCGTGTGGGCGAAACTGTTTTTGGAATCTTCGGGCGACGCGGGAAGCCGAACTTGCCCAAACGTTCCCGCTCCACGTCGTTCGAGAGTGGATCGGCAATATCCAAACCGTGGCCGCCAAGCACTATCTCCAAGTGACGGAAGCCCACTTCCGCGAAGCGGCACAACTGGCGACGGCCCGCGCGCGGGAAGTCGTGGCAACTCGAACGCTACGATGCCGGCGCACGAAAAAACCCCGAAAAAATTCCGGGGCACGCAAGCCAATGCGACATGATGCGATCTTGTTCAGTGACCCCGACGGGAATCGAACCCGTGCTGCCGGCGTGAAAGGCCGGTGTCCTAACCGCTAGACGACGGGGCCGTCGCAGGCGGTTGCCGCCAGTAATCGCGAGGAGTCCGGCAAAACCAATATGCAGACCCCCGATCGAAGGGCGGTAACCCAAGCGTGTCTTAGGTGTATAGCGGCCGCGACCGCGGTCCGTCAAGTGGGAACGTTCTGCCGGGCGGGTTGCCTTCCCCCGAAGAAGGAGCGCGACGCCAGCACGGTCGGACGTGGGAGCCGTCGGCAGGCTCGGATATCACCGGCGATTGGCGGCCCATCGATCGCATCCGTCGCGTTGTGCTTCGTATGCCTAGTAAGCGCCGCGTCCTGTGATGACCGTCAGCGGCGTACGGAACAGCAGCCAAAAGTCCGTCCGCAGGCATTGGTTTTCCACGTACCAGACGTCCATGCGGGCCCATTGGTCGAAACCAATATTGGAACGCCCGCTGACTTGCCAAAGGCACGTCAACCCCGGTGCGACGGCCAGACGCCGCCGCTGCCACGGCTCTACGCGGGCCATCTCGTGGACGGGTAGAGGCCGGGGACCAACGAGTGACATCTCGCCGGCCAAAACGCTAAGAAGTTGCGGCGTCTCGTCGATGCTGAATTTGCGGAGGTAATAACCGATACGCGTGATTCGCGGGTCGCGTCGGTTCTTGAATACAGGGCCGTCGGCTTCATTTGCTACGGTGTGCTGGATCTTGTCGGCATCGAGCCGCATCGTACGGAACTTCCACATCCGAAAGTGCCGACCGCGATAACCCGCGCGAACTTGGCTGTACAGCGGACGCCCTTTGGTCGTGATCGATAACGCAATGAGCGTGGCGAGCATTACGGGCGCGATCAACGTAAGTACGACGAGCGCTCCGACGAGATCGATCGTACGTTTGGCGAGTCGGTAAGCGGGCGAAAGATTTCCTTCCGCGGCGACGAGCGCGATGTCGGCTGCGAGTAGGGAATCGACCGCCGGACGGGACCGGGCGTGGGCCAGCGGCGAAACGGGCGCGTACACCGGCTCGTCGAAGAGGGCGGTGGAGTAGGTTGTCTCGGTGTCGACGGCATCCAGCACGGCGGCAGAACTCATTGGGCGTCCTCGGTTCGATTGATCGTTGGCAACATGCGATGAACGGACATCACAATTGGCAACCGCCATACCGAGCCCGATCGGCGACCCTGGCCGGACCAGACACACAGCCGTAAACGCTTTCACGCCAATACGTTAGGCGATATCGCGATTGCTAGGAAACGACGTTGCCGCAGCACATCCGCAACATCGTGGCGTGGCGAATGGGCAACGCGATTACCGCTGCGCGACGCGAACGCGATAGAAACCGACGCGGCTGCGAGCCGCACGATACGTGGCTGTCACCACCGAATCGAGGTGTTGACAATCAAGCGAGGCAGCGGCAGAATGCGTGGACTTTTGGACACTACCGATCCGATGGTCCTTTCAATCTTCCAGAAACCTCCAAAGCAAAGGGGCTCGCCATGAACGCTAAAGACGCCATCAAACTGTCGATCGACTCCGGAACGATGGTCACGACGATGTACCTCGAAGACCTCAGCGACGCCGACATGCTCAAGCGTCCCTGCCCGGGATGCAATCACATCAACTGGCAAGTCGGTCACCTGATCGCTTCGGAGAATCACATGCTCGGCATGTCGGCACCGCAGGCCGTCAAGCCGCTGCCAGCCGGTTTCGCCGAGAAGTACACGAATGATACGGCACCGAGCGACGACCCGAATACGTTCTGCACGAAGGCCGAATTGATGGCGGCGCACAAAGAACAGCGCGACGCTACGCTAGCGGCCTTGGACAAGACGTCCGATGCGGATCTTGAGAAACCGAGCGGCGTCGAATGGGCACCCAACGTGGCGGCCTTGTATTCGATGCAAGGCAGCCACTGGTTGATGCATGCCGGTCAGTGGGCGGTGGTCCGGAGGCAGTTGGGACGCAAGCCGTTGTTTTAGCAGACCATTCTTCGGCCGCGCGGCACGTTAACGCGTGTCGTGCGGTTGGAGACTCGACACAAATATCGCGTTTCCCCAAGAAGACGACAGTCCAAGACAGGACTAACGCCGAGCGCAGACGGACAATTGCGCGCCGACGACGTGTCGCGCCGACGTTGTTTCGCTCAACCGCAGTCCTGCGCCCCTGAGCGTCGCTCGCTATCCGTATGCCTTGTCGATTCGACGCGAAGAAATGTAGTACACCCGACAGGGCTCGAACCTGTAACCTTCGGTTCCGTAGACTGTTGCGCGCTCGACGTAACTACCAAACGTGACGCGGAGTTACGGCAGACGCGGGTGCGCGAGGTGCCCGTATTGGTGCCCAACGTTTCTGACGGCGTTCGGCGTGCCGCACTCTCTCCCGATCTAGCCGACGTCGTGGCCGCGTGGCCCGATCTTCCCGATTCGATCAAGGCCGGTGTCCATGCGCTGGTTTGCGCCGCCATCGGCGATCGTCGCAACGAAGTAACGTGAGAACTCAATCCGAATTCCTAGGCGTCTCCTATGCGCCACAGAACTGACCAAACTGACCAATGCGACCATACGACGGTTCCCGCACGTGTTCGCCCACGTTCGCACGTGTCGCGTCGTCGCGGCGAGAGTGACGCGGTTGGCGAGCAACGCGCTCGACGCGACATGCGGGAAACAGGGCGTTCGATGGTTCCTTCGCTGCGAAATCGTGCAAAACATGCCCGTGGGAACAGACACGGTTATGGGCACAGTTTGTTTTGGTGTCCGAGTTTGTCCGATTCTTGACTGAAACATCGAAGCAGCAATGACTTACGCCGATTCGGCGATTGTCCGGTTTTCACGGAGGCGAGGCGATGGAGAAGAATGTCACGGCTGACGAGCGGACGGCCGCGGAACCGCCGACGAGCTCGTGCATCGACTGGTACTCGGAAGGCGAAACTCGAGTCGTGGAGGTCGACGGCATTCGGGTTGTCGTGCGGTTTGTCGGCCGGAAGGGGCGGCGCGGGCGGATCGTGATCGAGGCGCCGGCGGGGGCGGTGTTCTCGTCCTGCGATACCGGCGCTAGCAAGACGGCTGCCGCAATCGACGGCGAGATATGCCGCTCGACATGACCGAAGCGCATGGTGGCGCGACCTTGTCGTGCCCCATGACGGTTCGACCTTGGTCGTTCCGTGGCCCAGGCCCGATCGAGTGGAAATCCATCTCTTCGCGCGCTCAATGCATTTGAGTTTTTGCAAATCCACATAGCCACCTTGGCGCCAACGATCTATGGGATTGAGCTCTCGGCCGAGACTGATTGGCGTCAATCAAATATTTGACATAATCTATTGTTCGGCATACGAAATGATCATGTTTAACGATCCAGCCAGGCACCTTCGCGCACGCGGTCTGCAAGTCACGTCGTAATTGCCAAGCGATACGACGCTACGAATGCAGAACAATGACCCGTCCCACGAGAATACGGAGAATCCCCATGCCAGAAACCACGATCGACCGCCCGACGACGAACGGAGCTCCCGACAAGCACAAGGCGGCGCGGGCCTATGCGAACCGCGACTGGTGGCCGAATCAATTGAACGTGCAGATTCTTCACCAGCACTCTCGGCTGTCGAATCCGATGGGCGACGAGTTCGACTATGCGAAGGAGTTCAAGAGCCTCGACTTGGCGGAGATAAAGAATGATCTCGCCGCGCTGATGACCGACTCGCAGGACTGGTGGCCAGCGGACTTCGGCCACTACGGCCCATTGTTCATTCGCATGGCCTGGCACAGCGCCGGCACCTATCGCACAGGGGACGGTCGCGGCGGAGGAGGCAGAGGACAGCAGCGCTTCGCGCCGCTCAGCAGTTGGCCGGACAACGTTAGCCTGGACAAGGCTCGCAGGCTCCTTTGGCCGATCAAGCAGAAGTATGGCCGCAAGATTTCGTGGGCCGACCTGATGATCCTGACCGGCAACGTCGCCCTCGAAACGATGGGATTCAAGACCTTCGGCTTCGGCGGCGGTCGCGACGACGTCTGGGAGCCTGACCAAGACGTCTATTGGGGTGCCGAGACTACGTGGCTGGGCGACGAACGCTATACCGGCGATCGGGAACTGGAGAATCCGTTAGCCGCCGTGCAGATGGGGCTGATTTACGTGAATCCGGAGGGTCCGAACGGCAATCCGGACCCGGTCGCGGCGGCCCGCGATATCCGCGAAACATTCGCGCGGATGGCGATGAACGACGAAGAGACGGTGGCGCTCATTGCCGGCGGCCACACGTTCGGCAAGACCCACGGCGCCGGAGAAGCGTCGCATTGTGGACCGGATCCCGAGGCAGCTGGTCTGGAAGAAATGGGCATGGGGTGGAGGAGCAGTTTCGGCACCGGCACCGGGGCTGACGCAATCACCAGCGGCCTGGAAGTGACTTGGACGACCACGCCGACGAAGTGGAGCAAGAGCTTCTTTGAGAACCTGTTCAGTTACGAATGGGAACTGACGAAGAGCCCGGCTGGCGCGAATCAGTGGAGGCCGAAGAATGGCGCTGGCGTCGGCACCGTGCCGCATGCCCACGATCCGACGAAGCGCATCGCGCCGTCGATGCTAACCACCGATCTCGCGTTGCGGTTCGACCCGGCTTACGAGAAAATCTCGCGGCGGTTCATGGAGAATCCGGATCAGTTCGCCGATGCGTTCGCCCGCGCATGGTTCAAGCTGACGCACCGCGACATGGGCCCGCGCGCGCGTTATCTTGGTCCGGAGGTTCCTGCGGAAGAACTCATCTGGCAGGATCCGATTCCTGCGGTGAATCACGAGTTGATCGATGCGCAGGACACTGCCTCGCTTAAGGGCAAGATTCTGGCTTCCGGCCTGTCCGTCTCGGAGTTGGTTTCTACCGCTTGGGTGGCTGCGTCGACGTTCCGTGGTTCCGACAAGCGCGGCGGGGTGAACGGGGCCCGCATTCGCCTGGCGCCGCAGAAGGATTGGGAAGTCAACCAACCGGCGCAACTGGCGAAAGTGCTGAAGACTTTGGAGGGCATCCAGAGTGCATTCAACGGCGCCCAATCCGGCGGCAAGAAGGTTTCGCTCGCGGATTTGATCGTACTCGCGGGTTGTGCGGGCGTAGAGCGAGCCGCCAAGAATGCCGGTCACGAGGTCACGGTTCCCTTCACGCCGGGACGCATGGACGCCTCGCAGGAGCAGACCGATGTGGATTCGTTCGCCGTGCTCGAACCCATCGCGGACGGTTTTCGCAATTACCTCAAGGGCAAGTACACGATTCCGGCCGAAGCGCTGTTGGTCGACAAGGCACAATTGCTGACGTTGACCGCGCCCGAAATGACGGTGCTCGTGGGCGGCATGCGCGTGCTGAAGACCAATGTCGGCGGTACGCAGCACGGCGTCTTCACCAAGCGACTGGAAGCGCTGACCAACGACTTCTTCGCGAACCTACTCGACATGAACACGGAGTGGATGCCGCTTGCACAAGATGCGGACGTGTTCGAAGGCCGCGACCGCAAGACGGGCGAAGCGAGGTGGACCGGCACGCGCGTCGACCTCGTCTTCGGATCAAACTCCCAGCTCCGCGCCCTGGCCGAAGTCTATGGAAGCTCCGACGCACAAACGAAGTTCGTCGACGACTTTGTGGCAGCTTGGAACAAAGTGATGAACCTGGATCGATTTGGTCTCGCCTGAACGTCGCAGAAGCGTTTTCGAGAGCCCCCGATCGGGGCGCAATAATAAGGACAGCTAACAAACCGGTTCGAGCGGACGGCATATCGCCGCCTCTGAACCGAAAGTTAGGCGTGTAGCGGCGATCTACATGCATGTAGCATGTTTCTGATCGGAAAGTACCCGCACTCCCGACGGCGTAAGGAGGGCGTGTCATTTGCCTGCTCGCAACAGGTAGCGACCTGCTCTGATCAGGCATGCCGACGCGCCTTAGTGGCCGGTTCCGCGTATAATGTTGTTGCCAAGTGACCGTCGGCTCTCTGGTCCGTCCGTCCGCCGCCCTGGCTACCAGGGCCGCACTCCGCTTCTCGGAGTCACCAGCACAGTAACTCGTGCCAAGGTGCGCTCCGATGAATATCGAAATGTGGCCGATCGGCCGAGTCGTTCCCTACGAGAAGAACCCTCGTATCAACGCCGCCGCGGTCGACGCGGTGGCCAAGTCGATCCAGCAATTTGGCTGGCGGCAGCCGATCGTCGTCGACCGCGACGGCGTAATCGTCGTCGGGCACACGCGCTGGCTGGCGGCGAAGCAACTCGGTTTTTCCGAGGTTCCGGTCCACGTCGCCGCCGACCTGACGCCAGCGCAGGCGAAAGCGTACAGGCTCGCGGACAACGCGACCAACGAGATCGCCGAATGGGACATGGATCTCCTTCCGGTCGAACTCGCCGACCTCAAGGCAATGGAGTTTGATCTCGATCTACTGGGCTTCGACGCAAAGGAACTCAAAAAGCTTCTCGGTGACGAACCGAAAGAAGGCTTATGCGCGGCCGACGATGTTCCTGAACCACCAGATTCCCCGACAACGGCCGCCCGTGACCTATGGATACTTGGCGGCCACCGACTCCTTTGTGCCGACAGCACCAACGCCAAAGACGTCGCCCGACTGCTCGACGGTGAGAAGGCAGCGTTGTGCGCGACCGACCCTCCGTACCTCGTCGACTACACGGGCGAACGTCCGAACGACAGCGGCAAGGATTGGACGGCCAACTACCGCGAGATCGACATAAAAGACGCCGATAGCTTCTTCCGTTCGTTGTTCCGCAACGTCGTGGCGAACCTCGCACCCAACGCAGCCATCTACTGCTGGCATGCCCACAAGCGGCAAGCGCTCATCGCGAGAGTCTGGGAAGACCTCGGCATCCTCGATCACCAGCAGGTCATTTGGGTGAAACCATCACCGGTGTTCGGGCGCGTGTTTTGGCACTTTCGCCACGAGCCGTGCATGATGGGCTGGATCAAGGGTAGCCAGCCTCCGCACGATGGCGACCAGTCGGTCAATTCCATTTGGGAGATCGACTGGGAGGGCAAGTCACGGATCGTCGGCAATGAGCATCCGACGCAGAAGCCCGTCGAAATCTTCGCTCGCCCGATGCGCAAGCACACCAACCGAGGCAACGTCTGCTTCGAACCGTTCAGCGGAAGCGGATCGCAATTGATCGCCGCCGAACAACTCGAACGCCGCTGCTTCGCGATCGAAATCAGCCCAGTGTTCTGCGACGTTGCCGTGGCTCGTTGGGAAAAGTTCACCGGCCGCAAGGCCGAGCGGAAGGCGGCGTAGCGATGCACAACCCCGACGCCAAGCTCGACCCCACCGCACTCGCGCTGCCCGATGCGGTGCGGCTGCTCACCGCCGTCGGCCAGTCGGGCGTAACCGTCGAGATGCTCGAAGCCGACATCGCCGACGGCGCGCCGACGAACGCGAACGGAACGGTCAACCTCGTAACGTACACGGCCTGGATGCTTCTGGAGATGTCGCGTGCCGAGCGATCCACGTAGATTGCGACCGAGCGAACTGTGTCGGCTGCTGAACTCGACCCGCATGGGCGAGGTCATTAGCGAGCGGCAGTTGCATCGGCATCGGACCCGCGCCGGAATGCGGATTGGCGACGGACGGTACGTCGATCTGCTGCGATACGCGGCGTGGCTGGTCGAGCAGCGGCACAAGCCTCGTCCCGACGGCGTAGTCGATCCTTACGAACGGCTCAAGCAACGCGCCCGCGCCCGCAACGTGGCACTGGCCATCGCCGGGCGCGACATCGGCGAGTTGCCCGAAGTCGTCGATCCCGAACGGAAGGCCAAGGCCGCATCGGACTTTCGGTATTTCTGCGACGTCTACTTCCCGCTCACGTTCCATCTGCCCTGGTCCGACGACCACATCAAGGTCATCCACAAGATCGAGGAAGCAGTCATCCGTGGCGGCCTGTTCGCGATGGCAATGCCCCGCGGCAGCGGCAAAACCACGATCTGCGAATGCGCGTGCATCTGGGCAACGCTGTACGGCCACCGAGACTTCGTGGCGCTGATCGGCAGCGACGAAGGGCATGCAATGGACATGCTCGACTCGATCAAGATGGAGTTGGACGGCAGCGAACTGCTGCTCGAAGATTTTCCCGAGGCGGTCTACCCTATTCAGTCGCTCGACGGCATCGCCAACCGGGCCAACGGCCAGCTCTACAAAGGCGAGCGAACCCATATCGGCTGGACGGCCCGCGAGATTGTGCTGCCGACGATGCCCGACAGCATGGCCAGCGGGGCGATCATCAAAGTCGCTGGTCTCACCGGCCGTATCCGGGGCATGAAATACAAACGGGCTGACGGCCAGACGGTGCGGCCCGCGCTCGTCATTTTAGACGACCCTCAAACGGACGAATCGGCGCGTTCGATTTCGCAGTGCGTCACTCGTGAAGGCATCCTGGCCGGCGCCGTGCTCGGCCTCGGTGGTCCCGGTCAAAAGATCAGCGGCATCATGCCCTGCACGGTCATCCGACCTTCAGACATGGCCGACAATATATTGAACCGCGACAAACATCCGGAGTGGAACGGCGAAAGAACAAAGATGGTCTACAGCTTTCCGACGAACGAAGACCTCTGGCGGCAGTACGCCGAGCTTCGCGCCGATAGCTTTCGGCACGGCCGGCACGGCGAAGATGCCACAGAGTTCTACCGCGAGAACCAAGCGGCAATGAACGCCGGCGCGATCATCGCCTGGCCCGAGCGGCACAACAGCGACGAGCTGTCGGCGATCCAGCACGCCATGAATCTCAAGCTTCAGGACGAAGCGGCGTTCTTCGCCGAATACCAGAACGAGCCGCTTCCGGCCGAACAGGTCGGCGCCGACGAACTGACGCCCGACGAGATCGCCGCCAAGGTCAACCGCATGCCGCGGTGCTCGGTGCCCATCGGCTGCAACCACCTCACGACGTTCATCGACGTGCAGCAGAACGTGCTGTTCTTTCTGGTCGCGGCGTGGGAAAGCGACTTCACCGGGTATGTGGTCGACTATGGGACGTTTCCCGACCAACAGCGGCCGTACTTCACGTTACGCGATGCGCACCACACGCTCGCCGCCGTGACCAAGGCCAGCGGCCTGGAAGGCACGATCTACGGATGCCTCGACCGGCTCACGCACGAATTGCTCAGCCGCGATTGGCGGCGGGACGACGGTGCGAACCTGCGAATCGAGCGGTGCCTCATCGACGCCAACTGGGGCGTGTCGACTGATGTCGTCTACCAGTTCTGCCGCCAGTCCGCGTTTGCCGCCGTGGTCATGCCCAGCCACGGCCGGTTCGTCGGCGCGTCGAGCATTCCGTTCCACGAATATCGCAAGCGGCCCGGCGATCGGACGGGACTCAACTGGCGCATTCCTTGCGCCGACGGCCGCCGCGCCGTGCGGCACGTCACTTATGACACCAACTATTGGAAAAGTTTCACGCACTCGCGATTGAAGGTGGCGATGGGCGACCGAGCGTGTCTGTCGCTGTTCGGCGACGGGCCGCAACAGCATCGGCTGATCGCCGATCACTTGTCGAGCGAATATCGCGTGAAGACAGCAGGCCGCGGCAGAACGGTAGACGAATGGAAGATACGTCCGGAGCGTGCCGACAATCATTGGTTCGACTGCTTGGTCGGCAGCGCCGTCGCCGCGTCGATCCAGGGTGTCTCAATGGAAACCGTGCTGCCGCCGACGCGACGCGAACGAAAGCGCGTGAGCTTGGCCGAGATGCAGCGCGAGGCGTTCAAGCGGCAGGGAATCGTATGTCGGTGATGACGATGGGACGAACGAAATCCATCAAGACGCCGTTTTGGCGCAGCGCTTGTGCCGCATTGCGACGAGTCGCGGCCGGCGAACGAACGACGCGACGCCAACCACGACGCGACGCGGGCCAACGTGGGCGGCCTCGCGCCAGGTTATACCCTACGGAGCCCTGATAAAATGCCGGTCAAGCGGGCCAAGAAACACGAGATTCTCCAGCGTCGCAGCAGCGTCGCGGAACTCTACCTCAAGGGCTGGACGCAGGTCGATATCGCTCGGCACGTCGGCGTTCGGCAGCCGACGATTTCCAGCGATCTGGCGACGCTCCACCGTCAGTGGCGCGAATCGTCGCTACGGGATTTCGACGCCATCCGCGAAGCGCAGTTGCAAAAACTCGACCACCTCGAACGCGAGGCGTGGGCCGCCTACGACCGGTCTGCTGGCACTCGGCAGCGCAAGCGGTTCGTCGTCCGAGATGGCGTCAAGATCAGCGAACTCGAACAATGGGAAGATTCCGCCGATCCACGGTTTCTGAAGATCGTTCAGGACTGCATCGTCAAGCGGTGCGAATTGCTGGATATCAAAGCCCCGTTGCGGATGAACTTGCGGTTGTCGCGCGATACGAACGTGAACGAATTGAGCGATGCGGACTTGGATGCGATCATCCGCGGCGACTTCATTGTCGACGAAATGACGAACGCGGCGGTGCCGTTACTCTGCGGCTCGCGTCAAGCGAACCTGTGATGAGGGAGCACGTCATACGGGAATACGACGGCCGAGAAGCGCGCAACGTTGTCGGTCCATTCTGGCGCGATACGGGACAGTCCGTGTACCAGTTGAATTGGCCGGCGCCAGGTTACTGGTATTGGAATTAAGGAACGCCCCGGCACATGGAGCGCCAGGGCGTCCTGCATCGACCGAGGCATCCTTCTTGCTTGACGCCACTACTCCTTGGAGCGTTTGGCCTCCCAATCACGGCTGCGGGCTTGGCCGTTGCGCTCCGACTCTGTCTTGCCTTTGATCGTGTCGCCGCTGACCTTGCCGCTGTACTTGGTCACGAATTTCTGATCGTTACGTGTGCGGGTGATCGCGAAGCTCACTTCACCGTCGGCGAATTTGCCGTCTTCGATCGCCGTTTCTTGACCGTTTCGCCCGACAATGGCGCCGGTCAACTTGTCATCCTCAAGCTTCAGCTTGAGCGTCATCTCGCGGGTCTGGTTGTTGAACGTGACTTCCCATTTCCAGGTTCCCGTCGGATTGGGCTTGTCGTCGGCGGCGTGGATGACGCCCACCAAACCGATCAATAAGACCATCAGCGCCGCTACTTGGAATCGTTTCATGGCCCGGTCCTCGCAATTCGCGCAATATTCCGCCGGCCCCAACGTCCCAACGACGCTGGGCTGCCTCCGGTGTTGTAATCTCCGCGGTTGCCTCACGCCACTATGCCGACGTGCGGCCGGCGTCGCGACGTTTACCGCGTGTCGCGTTTGCTCCCGAGCGTTGGCCCATTCGCACGCCACCCGGCCCGCCGCGAACGTGTCGCCACGTGGGCGATCTCGCCGAGCTAAGGGTGTTCCGCCGAAAAGCCGCCCCGCGCCACTTGCGCCGCCGGGTTCCTCCACATCCCGCCACCGTCAGCATCGCGCCCCGACCGCGAGTTCGGACCCATCATGGGCGAACTGGGTCCGAACCCGCTTCC
Source organism: Planctomycetota bacterium (assembly GCA_029259895.1). Classification (GTDB taxonomy): domain Bacteria; phylum Planctomycetota; class Planctomycetia; order Pirellulales; family PLA5; genus PLA5. Next base: position 5,033 of record JAJDEG010000309.1, on the reverse strand, counting down.
TTTTCGGCGGCCCGCGAGGTAGTCACTGGCATGTTCCGCCGTGCTAAGGCCAAACCACCTCTTCACCAACGGGAGCCTCGCAAATGAACCCTGCCCGCGCCCGCGCCGCCGACGCCACGAAGATTCTCACCCGCCACGAGATAGCCTCCGTCCTGGCCGATCTCAGCCGTAAGGCGCCGCGCTCGCCAGGCACCAGGTTGAACCTCGTCCTCTTCCGCCTCGCCTGCTGCTGTGGCCTTCGGGCCAGCGAAATCGCATCGTTGCAGATCGACGACGTTCGAGTCGGTATCGCTCGGCCGCACTTACGCATTCGACGCGGCGCGGCAAAAGGCGGTCGCCCACGAACGGTTCCGCTGTGGTGGGACGCCGGTACGCTGGCGGACATCACGGCATGGCATGCCGCGCGAACCGGCCAAGATGCGCCGCCCTCCGCGCACTTCCTCGACTCGCACCGCCCTGGTCGCGATTCCCGTCCGCTCTCCCGCCACACGCTGCGCAAGCGGTTCCGCACCGCCTGCAAGGTTCTCGGCCTGGAACGCCTCCGAACGCTCACCATCCATCACGGCCGCCACACGTTCATCAGCCACGCGCTAGCCGGCGGCCGAACCCTGGCCGAGGTTCGCGACGCGGCCGGGCACGCGAACGTGAGCATCACGTCGGGGTATTTGCATGTGGCGGTGGATGGCGAAGAGATGATAGGGGACCTGTTTCGTTAGTTGGTTCGTTGCCGTCAAGAGCGTGGTGGTCAACCGGGAACACTTGGTGGCGACGAAGAGTGCGTTTCACATTTCCTGCCGAAGGGTTTGCCGTGCGCATTACGGCAACGGCCTTATTAGCAGTCACTTCTGTGTTGCACGCCAGGACAAAAATATTGGATGGCTAAACACGATGCCGGCTACGATATTGACAAGCAGCGCTGCTGGTGCGATCCACTGAAAACTGATCGGGTCATCGCCGGCTTCTGGGTGCGTTCCAAGAATCGCTCCCGAAAACGCGATCAATGTCGCGGTTGCCGTGCCGCAAAGTGCACCGACCCAAACGCCCAACGGCGTGGCGAACGGCACGAGCAGGGCGAAGAAGAACAAGCAGAAGATTGGCACGGTCAGTAGGTTCGACGTCTTGCTCGTCACAGCCGTGATGTTTCCAGGCACGTGGCCCATTTGCGAACTGCCGACGACGACGATCGCGCCGACGGCGAACGCGAGCCAACGGGCGGCGCGAAACCTTTCGGCTTCGGTTTGCGGCTTCCGTCGCAATCGTTCGATGAAGTCGGTCTGTACGACCGCCGCGATCGAATTGACGCCCGAGTCGATGCTCGACATCGCCGCGGCAAATAGCGCCGCCGCAACCAGCCCCGAAACGACCGGAGGCAGGTGGAACGCGATGTAGTAGGGAAACAGGTCGTCGGCGTGACGCTCGATGCTCAATTCTCCGGGCAGACGCTGCGGTTGCTGTTGAAAGTAGCCCAATAGCGCGAAACCGACCAAGAACAGCGTAACCGTAACGATCGCCGACGTGATGAGTTGCATGGCGTACGCTTTTCGGGCGGCCCGCGCATCGGTCGTCGCCATGAATCGCTGCACGCAGGTCTGATCGCCACCGGCCGTGGCGACGTACCAGACGGTCATGCTCACGATCGTTCCCAACACCGAAGCGCGGGTCGAAAAACTCTCCGGCACGATCGGCTGCATATCCCAATTCTCATGCCACGTTGTCGGAAACCAGCCGAAGCCGCCCAGTCGCAGCGTGACCGTGCCAATGACGAGCAGCGCGCCGCCGTAGAGTAGAACGGTTTGCAGCAAATCAGTGACGACCACAGCCCGCAGTCCGCCGAGCGACGTGTAGACCACGGCGACGAAGCCGGTCACGAGCACAATTAGCGGTATCCACTCGTCACGATCCCCCGGCGGTACGCCCAGCATGATCGCCATCGCGTCGGCCGTGAGATACACGAGCAGCGACATCCAAACCAATCGCAACAAGACGAACAGCGACGCGCCGAGCAACCGTACGCTCAGGCCAAGTCGCGATTCAAGCAACTCGTATGCGCTGGTCACGCGCTGCCTCATATAAATGGGGAGTAGGACGTATCCCACGATCAGGTACACGATCGGAAACCCCGCCAGCGCAACCAGATAAACCGGACCCTTGCCGAGAGCTTCGCCGGGCATGGAGCGATAGGAAATCGTGCTCAGCAACGTGGCGAACAGAGAGATTCCGACCAGGAGCGGATTCATGCGGCCGTTGCCGATGAAATACTCGCGCGTCGACTGTCGCTCGCGGCCGAAGTACCAGCCGATGGCCAGCGTCGTGGCGGCGTAGAGCACCAGGATCAGCCAATCGACGGCGTGTAATCCGGTCGGCGGCGTAGAAATGAAATCGTCTGGCATCGTTGGCCCAAGCAGCGCTACGAATGGTACGTGCAACCAGCTCAATGCCCGTGTATAACACACGCGAGTTTGGGAAAACACCGCCGGCTGCGAGTCATCGGGGAGGAATGGATCGATGGATATTGTCGAGGCGAAGAAGCTACTACGTGGGCCGATGATCCCGGTTATCACCAACTTCCACGAGGATCTGTCGATCGATCACGACGCCATTCGCCAGAACGTCCGTTATGTCGTTGAACGCGGCGTACGACGGGGCAGTGGCGTCCTGCTGGGCGTCGGCGCGGGCGGCGACTTTCCGATGCTTACTCTCGATGAGCGAAAGCAGGTCGCCAAGTCTATCATCGCCGCTGCCGACGACGAGACACCGGTCGTCATTGGCGCCCAGGACACGAACCCGCAGGCGATGATCGAGATGGCTCGGTGGGCCGAAGACAACGGCGCGTGCGCGATCCAGTTCGGACCGGGCTATTACTACGCCTCGTCCGACGACGATTGCCAAAGGCTGTTCGAGGCCGTTCACAACGCCACGTCGACGATCGCGATCATGATCTACAACACGTTCTGGGAAGGCTACGACATGTCGCTTACGCAGCTCGGCCGCCTGGCGGAACTGCCGCGCTGCGTGGCGCTCAAGTGGTCGACAGACCGCGGTGCGGGCGTGTACCTGCGCGGTGTGACGCGATTCGCCGACCGATTCGCAGTCGTCGACAACCAAGGCTTGCACGTGATGAATCACATGCTCGGCGGCACGGGATACATCACGCACCTAGCGACCATCTGGCCCGAACATGATTTGGCTGTGTGGAATTTGCTCGAAGCCGGCCAATACCGCGAGGCCCAAACGAAGATTACCGCCGCGAATTGGCCGTGGTCCGACTTTCGCGCGAAGATGTGGAGCCGCACTGGCGCCGAAAGTCCGGTGGTCTGCGCCGCCCTGGAACTATGCGGCCGCCCGGGTGGGCCAAGCCGGCTTCCGACCCGCAGACTCGACGAGGAGGAGCGCCGCGAGTTACGTGAAGTGCTAGTGCGTATCGGCGTTCACGTCAGTAAGTAACGCCCGGCCTCCACCAACGCCGCGTGCCGTGGGCAGGTGCATTCTGCACGCTAACGTCTTATCGCCGCATTTCAATCGCGCGGCGCTTGGTTACGCGTCTTGGCCATCAGGCGCCAACCGACGACGAAGAAATTCACCGGCGTTCGGGTTCGTGAGTGACGGAACGTGAGAACGTGACCTCGGCTACTTCTTCACCGCGAACTTCCCGCGCTCCGTCTTCACGAATCGAGCATCCTTGCCCTTCGTATTGATCTCCCTGAGCAAAGCCGAATAAAGCGTTCGGTCGGGCGTTGCGCCCGCCGGGCTGGTCCAGTAGCCCTTCGTCGCCATCGCCTCGATCAACTCGCGGGTCGTCATCGGCTCGCCCGACTCGGCCAGCACCTTCGCGGCGGCGTCGAGGGCGCTCATCTTACCTCCGGCCTTCGGCTTCTTCGTCCTTGCCGGCGCCTTCGTCGTCTTCTTGGCGGCGGGCTTCTTCGTAGCGCTCGTCTTCGCGGGCTTCTTCGCAGACATGGTCGTTCTCCCGAACTTGGCGTTTTGCAGCGCCGCCCGCCGAAGCTCGGCGGATCAGCGGCGTCGCGACACGACACACAGAGCCATGCGGGCGAGAGAAGAGCAAGCGCGGTGATCGCCATGCCGCCGAGAATCCGAAAAGTTTTCGGAGGCGAAAGATGGGCGATTCGCCTTAGCTGCGATCAAGCGGTGCGTCGCCAGGCGTGGCGAAGGTCGATACCGTTGTCCGCTCCGGCACAATGGTACCCCTGACGAGCAACGTACCATGCAGCGGCCTGACGTTGGCCTTGAACCTGGACGACGAAGTCGAACACGACGAGGCCGATGCATCGTGCATGTTCTGGCTGCGGCGGACGTCGAGCGCAGCGCTGTGGATCGACTTCGCGTTCAAGCGGATCATCTATGTCGCTTATCCGGAAATCTATCTCACCACGGCGCGGATTCGGTATCTGGGCGACTTGCCTGGACCGACCGTGCAGACCTTTGAAGGGCCGTGATTCGCGTGGCGCGATATCTTGGGGCGGCGTGGGGCGGGTTTCTGGCCCGCCGCGGATTCACCCGCCTGCCCGGCGGCGGCGAAAGCCGCGACATCTGGCGGCTGGGGCCGGTGTGCGTCAAGCGCTGGTCGCTGCGGGTTTCGTCGGTGGAAGTCCGTTTGCGGTGCCGCGTTTCCCGCGAAATCCCCGTCTGCAACCGCATGTGGTACGTGCCGTGGCTGCATTGGACCGTCGCCCGCTGGGTCGTTGGCGAGCCGGCGACGCACGAAGCGTGCAATCGGCTGCTTAGGCGGTTTCCGCTTCTGCGGGACTTGCATCCGGGGAATGTGGTCGTGGGGCGGCGTGGGGCGGTGGTGGTGGATTTTGGGGTGCGAGCGGTAGCGTGAAAGGCGGCATGGACCAACGGCGACACGTCCAATTCACGGCCGATCAACCGCTTTGCATATGATTCAACGCCGCAGTTTTTCTTACTCTTTGAATCGATATCCCACGCCGCGCACCGTCTGCACGTATTCAGCATGCACGCCCATTTTCTTCCGTAGCCCGGCGACCTGCACATCCACCGACCGTTCCGTCACC
>JAJDEG010000308.1 GCA_029259895.1 Planctomycetota bacterium | reverse complement strand
CACCACGTCAAATCCACGATGGCCGCGTGATTCATCCATCTTGCCGACCAGCGCCTGCCATTCTTCATTTGCCGTGCGGACCCAACAGCCGACGGAGAAGTTGTCTCCCTTGTCCGGATCAAAGACTTGCCCACAGTCAACGTGACCACCTGCGCCGTCGAGGCTCAGGCCGCGGCCAACAAATCCGTCGGTCCACGTAGCACTTTCAGCGCCAATTAACGTCCCGTCACCTCCACCGGCAACGGCATTGGTTGCCGCGTTGCCGGATGGCCCGTCCAACGGATAGTGTGCCACGAGACCTTCTTCCAGGGTCGCGGGAGTAACTGGTGGCGACTTGCGAAAGTCGGCCTCCCACAACTGTTGGCGGTTCGGCCGTGCTTTCTCTGCAGCGGCGACTTGTTGCTCTATCCGTTTGAGGTCGTCCGTGACTGAGTTCATGCGACGCCGCATTTCCTCGGGTAACGCGGCCGCTGGCAGCCTAGCTGGGGCATCGGGAAGATCCACTTTCCATTTCCGCAGAGCCCAGTCTGTGGCGCTGTGAGTCACGGCATGCGGCTCGTGGCGATACCAATCCACCAGCCTTAATGTCCACGCCTGCCTCGCATCGTGGTCAATCGATCCGTGGCAGTACTGCCCACGCCCAGTGCAAGCGCCGATCGCAGCGAGGCATCGGTTATGCTCGCTGATAATTCAGCAAGCAGCAGGGCGTCGCCACGCCAGGAACCACATTCGTCGACGAATATCGTGCGCTGAATGGGGTCGGGTCGGTTTTCGATTTGACACATGTCGACCGCCAAGTCCTGGTCGCCCAAATGAAATGCGACCATCGCTAACCGCGACTTAAGTCGCCAGTTCTGTTCCGTTTCGGCCGTCGCCGCAGCTTTCCGAAGCGCCGCCAGCGCTTCCTGCGTAGCGTGACTTAGAGCAACGACAAGATTAGCACATTCGTCGGGCGGAGCCCTTGAAATCTCTCCGACCAAGTAGTCGACGTCGACAACATCGTAATGTGCTAGCGCGTAATTCAAGACCAAGACTTGACTCGGATTGCTGTCGGGCAATCGTGCCTCAAGTTCGGCCAGGGTCAACTCACGAGGAAACGCTGCGAGTTCTCGGAGGCCGAAGGGAACTGTCGGACCGCGCAGATTGCGCATCGACGCCACGGCGAGTGACGTTTGTGTCCTTAGGTTGCCATCCCGAATGCGAGCTAGCGTATGCTGGACAGCGATGCCGATGATTAAAAGCACGGCTAGTGCGCTACCCCAGCGTAGGCTCAGAGTTCGCCCCGCCTTGTGCATCATCCTGCGTTGGGGATCATTCCAGTGTTGCTTGCGAGTCAGCAATCGGACGGTTAGATACTCCCACAGCGACGGGAGGTAGCGATTATCGGGCTTGGCGTTCCACGTGCTCGCTTGGTCGGCGAGTCGTAATTCCGCACGCCCCTTGCGGGTTTCCTTTTGCTTTCTCGTTAGCCAATCGCGCAGCGAATGCACAAGATAGTCATGCGCGAGTTGATAATACTTCTGCCCGACGTGAGCATCCGTGACAGAATCGTCGTCACGTTCCAGGCCATCCGGGTCGGTCGGCGAAATAAGCCGAATCTCACAATCCAAAATGCGAATTAGATCGTCGAAGTCCTTTGGTCGGCGTGCATAGCCGGATGCTACCAGCAGTTCGTCGAAAGACTTCATCTCGCCAGTGATATCCGTGCCCGATTCTGGCAACAGTGCCTTGAGAACGGCGCGGGCCGCCTTCTGGTGATAGCGGTGTTCGGGCGGGGCCGCGGAGGCGCTGAACGTTTCTTCGAGGAATGTCGAGCCAACGCCTGCCGTCCCGCCGGCCTTCTTGAGCGAGGTTGGAGTCCATGACTTACCCTTCATCATCTCGGCAAACAAAGCAAGCCGGACGGAGATGACTTTGCCTTCCTGGGCCAAGCCCGACACAGCCTGTTGCAAGAACGACTTTTGATCCTTCGTTAAGTCGCCGCCTTTTTCGGGAAGTGTGCCGAACGCCCGCCCAAACGCGGCCAACAGGTTTCGGGCGTGGTCTAATTCGAAGAGGTCGACCGCCGCAGAATTCTGGCCCTCTAAGAGGCGAACTTCCAATTCCCGCATGAACCGAATCACCGCCATCCAGAAGTCATCTCGAACAATCACGACGCATTGCACATGGCCACCGTCGCATTGCCGAAGGGCCTGAACCAAGTCCGTATCCACTTCGTCCTTCTTAGCATGGAGCCACTGCTCGAACTGGTCGAGGACAATCAACACCTTCTTGCCGCCAGGAATTCCATGACCCCGACGAAGTGCTGTCAGTGTGTCTTTCAACGTAGAACTGTCGGACAAGGCAGGGCAGCCCTTCCGCAGACCATTCAAAAGGCGTTTTTCTGTTTCTTCAGCGGTCGATTCAACGTAGATGGCGATGACTGCGTCTGATAAGCGGGGGATTAAACCAGCTTTCACGAGTGACGATTTGCCGCAGCCCGATGGCCCACAAACCAACCCGACCGAGAATGTCTTGTCGGAGTCGGTTTCTTCGATTCGCGTTTTCCAAAATCGGATACTGTCTGGCAATCCATCCCGGTCTCGTGGGCCGGGAAGTAACTCCAGGAAGAAGTCGGCGTCGTGCGCGTCGAACGAACGCAGACCCTTGGGAACAATTCTGATCGCATCGCGATCGCTAGCTGGAGGCGTCGCCGGCGCAGGAATAGGAGTGGCGGTCTCCGTCTCACTTCCGATTCGACCGCCAAATGTCGACTTCTTATCGGAGGACGCATCCGCCACAAACTGCCGCAGGTCATCGGCCATGTCGATTGCCGCTGAGTATCGCTCCGTGGCACGCTTAGAAAGTGCTTTCAGGCAGATGCGGTCGAGTTCTTTGGGGATGGCGTCGTCAAGCTGGCGCGGCGGGCGGGCTTCAACCGTTGCAATTTGCTTCAGCAGTTCATTAGGAAATTCGGCTCTAAACGGCTGCCTGCCGGTGAGTAGCTCATAGAACACGACACCGAGGCTGAAAATGTCGCTGCGTCCATCGACGCGATGGCCTTCACCGCGTGCTTGCTCGGGGCTCATGTACGACGGCGTCCCAGCGTAGCGCGGCCCCTTGCCAACGTCGACTTCCCGCAAGGCAAGCCCGAAGTCGGCCACGAACGGCTGACCGTCGCGGGCGAGCAGAATGTTGCCGGGCTTCATGTCGCGGTGAACGATCCCTAGCTTATGGGCGTGGTGCAACGCTTCCGCCACTTTCGCAACCAGATCCACGGTTTCGAGAAGCGACAATCGAGAGTGGTTCAGCCGTGTGACGAGGTCAGTGCCGTCGATGTACTTCGAGACGACGAAGCAAGGGAATTGTTCGTTGCTGCCCACATCGAACACAGGCACAATGTTCGGATGATCGAGGCTCGCGACAGTTCTCGCTTCGCCTAGGTAGGTTTCGGCGTCTGTGGCTTTCGCCACGAGACGACGGTGGGGCACCTTTACAGCGACGAGCCGCAGTAATTGGTCATCGTGAGCGAGGTAAACGAGGCCGAAGCCTCCCTTGCCCAGGAGTCTTTCGACGCGATAGCGTCCAATCTGCTTCGGAATCGGGTCGTCTGATGCTATCTCGACAGCGCTCGTTGGCTGATATGTCTCAAAGCCAACTTCCGATGCGCTAGAATCAATGCTTTCAGACGCACTCTCGGCACGAACGTTGCCCAACTGAATTACGTCGTTCGCTACGAGCGCATTGGCTAGCTCGTCGGCAAAATGCGGAAATCGCCGCTGGTACTCTGGCAGGCTTGGCGCATCGGCGTGTTGGGCGCGGGCCTGGTATTCCGCCCGAATCAGATTCAGGGGAAGATCGGCGAGCGATCCGAGTTCGGGAAACCTTACAACATAGTCTTCCAGCAACAGGCGGCTCTGCTGAATAGTCTTGCCGTCCGACTGGTCATGTTTCGGAACGGGAAGCGACCATCGATACGCCAGATCGACAGCCACCAATTCTACGATCAGCACCCGTCGCATATTGACCTGATCCGCCGGCACTCTGTCGACGAAGTCTTCAATCACGGGCTCGCGGCCAGCTTGCCAAAGCGCCTCAAACTCGTCACAGAGGCGATCAACGGCGGCGCCGAGCGAAGGATCGTCGGGCTGCGCAGACATAAATTGTCACCACAGTGTTTGGGTTTGGTCGCTGTTCGGAAATAGGGTTACGCGACGAATTAGACCCACCATGCGGGGAGTATAGCCATGATTCTAGCTGGACTGACGGCCGCACGGAAGTTTCTCGCGATTTACCAGCTGTGGTAGTGCCGAGAAGCGAGAACACAGGGACGGCGACGGCGCGGGGGTAGTGACATTTGATTGGCCTTGGCCGCCGGGGTTGCCAGCGCCGGCGGCCGCATCAATTACGCCTAGGCTTCCA
>JAJDEG010000307.1 GCA_029259895.1 Planctomycetota bacterium | reverse complement strand
CTGCGCCGCTTGTTCTGGAAACACCGCAACAGGTTTTCGCAACTCTTGTCCAACCTGGACGACTTTGAAAAACCTCCGCAAACGAAATACCACACCGGCCAACAAACTGCGCGGGCTGGGTAAAGTGCTAGAAACTACTGGCTAATTGCTTATCGATTTTCCGACGGCTTCGGCTACGCGGCGGATTTGTTGCATTACTTCCGCGTAGCGTTCAGGCAGCAGTGCTTGTTCGCCGTCGGAGAGGGCTTGTTCGGGGCAATCGTGGACTTCGATGTGTACGCCGTCGGCACCGGCCGCTACTCCGGCGAGCGCACATGGGCCGATCAAGTCGGGCCGGCCCGTGGCGTGGCTGGGGTCGACGACGATCGGTAGGTGCGACAGAGCTTTGACCGCCGGGACGGCCGCGACGTCGTAGAGGTTCCGCGTCGCGGAGTCGAATCCTTTCACGCCCCGCTCGCAGAGCACGACGTTGGGGTTGCCTTGCGACAAGATGTACTCGGCGCTCATCAACAGGTCTTTGACCGTGGCGCTCATGCCGCGCTTGAGCAGGACCGGCTTATTCGTCTTGCCGACCTCGGTGAGGAGCACGAAATTTTGCATGTTCCGTGCGCCGATCTGAATCATGTCGGTATACTTCACGACCAACTCCACACGCCGCGGGTCCATCACTTCGGTGACGATCGGCAGGCCGTGCCGATCGCCGGTGTCGCGGAGAATCTTGAGGCCGTCCTCGCCGTGGCCTTGGAATGCGTAGGGACTGGTCCGCGGTTTGAAGGCGCCGCCGCGGAGGATATTCGCACCGGCGGCTTTGACCGCCTTGGCGATGGAGTCCATCCGCTCGGCCGATTCGACGGCGCAAGGGCCGGCGATCATCGCCAAGTGTCCGCCGCCGATTTTCACGCCGGCGACATCGACGACGCTCGGCTGCGGATGGGACTCGCGGCTGGCGAGCTTGTACGGGTCCATAACGGAGATGACGCGGGCCACGCCGGGAATCGCTTCGAGCGGCGTTTCTTGCAATTGGCGCTCGTCGCCGATGACGCCGACGATGGTGCGATAGGTGCCGCGGCTGAGATGGGCCGTCATGCCGAGCGATTCGACCCGCTCAACGACGTGCTGAATCTGCTCTTCGCTGGCACCGGATTGGAGAACGAGGATCATGGGAGTGGCCAAATGGGGCGGCGGATCGCGCAACGCAACTCGCGCCGATGGAATACCAGAAGGGTGGGAAAGCCGCGGGCGGACCACCAAGTATACGCAAGCAATGCGGTCCGCGCCCATGCCGCGGTAGCGAATTCGCGCACGCACCTACAGTTCCGTCCGATACCAGCCCAGAATGACATCGTCTTCGCCAATGAAGACCGTAAAAAAGACGGGCACTCCCCAATGCGCAATGTCTTGCAATTTGGTCGCTCGATTCGAGATAAAGTGCGCGACTCGCTTCACGTTTTCGAGGTTTCCATCGGGCGTTTTCCAACGAATTTTTCTCTGCAATCGTTCGCTTACCGCCTTCGGCGACGGGTCGACTCTGGGGCCCTCGACTTTGGCGTTGCTGCACTCCTGCGCGAGGAATTCCGCGAAGGTTTCCGCGCTAGAGTCGTCCCAGTTCTCTTCGTCGCGATAGTAGGTCCTTTGGCGCTCGTCTATCGGCAATTCGCTGATATGCACAAGTAGATTGCGCTTCGTCTTGACGTCGGGTGCTTCAAGGGCCCTCTCAAGCTGCTTCCATGTCAAACGGTCAGGCGTATTCCATTGCCAAAACGCGTAGGCGAGTGTGCCGACGACGAGAACCAACAAGCCCAGGACAATGGCTGCCCAACGACGCGGACGCATGCTCGTGTCCCTAGGGGGATCTGCGACTCCAGAATCGGACAACGTAAACGGTGTTGTGCAAGATGGCAACTCACGCAAGCCAATCATGCGGCGGATTGTGAGGCGGCACGACTTCCCTGCGGCAAACGCCCCTCCACTCCTGCCAGCCTGCTGGCGAAACCGGTCTGGGGCGAAAAGCTATAATTGACGTAGAATTCGTCTCGAACGTCGTTATTGCGTCCACGTGGGACGGGCGATTCGCCAACTTTCAGCGGGAGCGCCGCGGCCGTGAAAATTCAGCAGTATCTCGAACATCACGGCATCGTTGGCAACCCGTTCGCGGAAGAAGACGCGCAGAGCGACCCGGTGTTTAAGGAACACTGCATCGGCAGCGCGTACCACCCGACGTGGGACAAGATTTATGGCGATCCGCGCGAGCCGGCCACGGCGGTGGTGTTTGGCGAGAAGGGGGCGGGCAAAACGGCGATTCGCTTGCAGATCGTGCGGCATTTGGAGCAATACAACAAGGAGCATCCCGGCGAGCGGCTGTTCATTATCGAGTACGACGATTTCAATCCGTTTCTCGATCGCTTTGCCGAGCGGCTTTCGGCCCGGCGGCGGCGGCCGGATCGGGTGCTCGCGGAGTGGAAGCTGTGGGACCACATGGACGCGATTCTCACGCTCGGCGTGACCGGGCTGGTGGATCGCGTGCTGAAGGTGAAGCAGCCCAGCGGCGCGGCGATAGGCGCGGTGAGCGATGAGAACGTGCGGCATTTGGACCGGCATCAGGCCCGCGATCTGCTGGTGCTGGCGGCTTGCTACGATCAGTCGATGGCCGAGACATTCAAGGGACGTTGGCATCGGCTGAGGCGGCGGTTGGGATTCTGGCCGTTCAAGGCGTTGGGCGATGTCGCGCTGGGGCTGGCGATTACCGTGGCGACGCTGTACCTCGTGAGCAAGCAGGACGATCCTTGGGCTTGGATGGCGACGGCGTGGCCGTGGCTGGTGATCGTGGGCGGCTGGCTGCCGCGGCTATGGAAGATGTGGCGGCGGTTTTGGACGGCGCGGGGCATCGCCAACCACGTGCGGATTGGCAACCACGCCGTCGGGCAGTTGCGGCAGATTTTGATGAACTTCAGCGAGAGCGAACTGGCCGGGCAGCCGCTGCCGAACAAGGAGCGGACCGACGACCGCTTCGAGATGCTGGCCAAGTTTCAGGGTGTACTCAAGACGCTCGGGTTCGCGGGCGTGATCGTGCTGGTCGATCGGCTGGACGAGCCGCATTTGATCAATGGCTCGGCCGAGCAGATGCGGGCCTTGCTGTGGCCAATGCTGGACAACAAGTTTCTCAAGCAGCCCGGCATGGGCTTCAAGATGCTGCTGCCGATCGAGTTGCAGCCTTACGTCGACCGCGAGGATCGCGAGTTTTTTCAGCGGGCGCGGCTGGATAAGCAGAACATGATTCCGTCTCTGGAGTGGACCGGCGAGGCACTGTACGACGTGGCCAACTCGCGATTGCGGGCGTGTGCCAAGACGGGGACGACGCCGAAGTTGGTCGATCTGTTCGATGCGTCGGTCGACGAGCGACGGCTGATCGATGCGCTGCGGTCGCTGCGCGTGCCGCGGCATCTGTTTAAGTTCATGTATCGGGCGTTCGTGGCCCACTGCAACGCGCATACAGACGAGAAGCCGGCGTGGACGATATCGAGCGAATTGTTCGAGTCGACGCTGGCGCTCTATCGTCGTGAGCAGGACGCGGTCGATCGGGGATTGCGGGCCGGGTAATTTGGTTCTTTCCCAAGCGGTAATTGCCCGTTGCGGCGTGCTTGCCGGTTGCGGAGAACGACTATAAATTATCGCGTAGCGCATCTGATTTGCGCTTTTGGAATCCCCGCATCTCACGGAGGGCCGTAGCGATGGTCACGAAGACAGCCCGCGCTCCGCGTACCCGCACGACCGTCACCAAGACCAAGCCGAGTGCGATAATTACGTTCCGCGACCGGCTTTCGCGGTTGACGTTTTATCGAGCGTGCCAGTTGCTCGGCAAAGAGGGGGCGAAGCTGATTCAGCAGGGCGGGAAGTGGAACGTCGAGGACTGGGAAGATCAGGTTTACCTGCGCGGCGATTTGTTTCGGCTGAAGCTCACTTCCGAGAGCGTGGTCACGATTACGGCGATGGCCGAAGCCCGCGACCGGCTGCACTGGCGATGTACGTCTTGCGAGACGCTTTGCGCGCACGTCGGGGCGGCGTTCTCGTTGATTCTCGAAGAGAAAACCGCGTTGGGGTTGGCTGCGCCGCCGCCGGAAAGAGCGTTGATGGAGACGCTCAGCGACGAAGAACTGCTGGCCGAGGCGCTAAGCCAGCGCGCGGAGCGGGCCAAGTCGGAGCGGATGAGATTCAAGGCTGTGGAAGCCGACGGCAAGTCGCCGTGGGGAGATTATCTGGTCACAAGCGCGGCGTCGGGCAAGACGTACCGCGTGGCGCTGCGCGGTGAGGAGCCGGGGGTGTCGTATTGCTCGTGTCCCGACTTTCGCACCAACACGCTGGGCACGTGCAAGCACGTGATGCATCTGCTTTTGAAGCTGCGGAAGAAGGTTCCTGCTCGATCGTTTCGTCGCCCGTACCGCCGCCGCGAGACTTCCGTGTCGCTCAAGTACGGCGACGAACTGGAGTTGCGGGTCGAGACGCCGGAGAAAGTCGAGCCGCAGGTGTCGAAGGCGATCGGGCCGTTTCGCGTTAGCAGCGCGGCGAACGTGCAAGACCTGGTGCGTTGCATCTCGCAATTGGAACACGCCGGCCACGACGTGACGATCTATCCCGACGCCCAGGAGTTCATCCAGCAGCAGTTGCATCGCCAGCGGATCGAAAACGTCGTCGGCGAGATCCGCAACGATCCGGCCGGACACGCGCTGCGGGGCGAGTTGCTGAAGATCGAATTGCTGCCGTATCAACTCGACGGCATCGCGTTCGCCGCCGGCGCGGGCCGGGCAATTCTGGCCGACGACATGGGTCTGGGCAAGACGATTCAGGGCATCGGGCTGGCGGAACTGCTCGTCCGCGAGGCCGGCATTCGCCGCGTGCTGGTCGTTTGTCCGGCGTCGCTCAAATCGCAATGGCGCGGCGAGATCGAGCGGTTTTCTGATCGGACGTGCCAGTTGATCGCCGGCAGCACGGCGTCGCGTTCGACGCAGTATCAGAACGACGCGCTGTTCACGATCTGCAACTACGAGCAGGTGCTGCGCGACATTCAGTTCGTCGAGAAGACGCCGTGGGATTTGATCATTTTGGACGAAGGGCAGCGAATTAAAAACTGGGAAGCCAAGACGAGCCGTGTGATCAAGGGGCTGCGGTCGCCGTTCGCGCTGGTGCTGACAGGTACGCCATTGGAAAACCGGCTCGACGAGTTGTACAGCGTCGTGCAGTTTGTCGACGATCGGCGGCTGGGACCGGGCTTTCGATTCTTCCATCGCCATCGCGTGGTCGACGAGAAGGGCAAGGTGCTGGGGTATAAGAATCTAGCCGAACTGCGCGAGCGGCTTGCGCCGATCTTGTTGCGGCGGACGCGCGACTCCGTGCTGCAGCAGCTTCCGCCGCGAACGGTGGAGATCGTCCGCATTCCGCCGACCGGCGAACAGTTGGAACTGCACCGCACGCACATGCAGATCGTGTCGTCGATCGTGCGGAAGAAGTTCATCAGCGAGATGGACTTGCTGCGGATGCAGAAGGCCCTGCTGATGTGCCGGATGGCGGCCGACAGCACGGTGCTGGTCAATAAGGAGCGGCCGGGCTATTCGACGAAGCTCGAACAGCTCGACGAGATTTTCGAGCGGCTGTTCGCCGAAGACGGCCGCAAGGTCGTGCTGTTTTCGGAATGGACGACGATGCTCGACCTGATCGAGCCGCTGCTGTCGAAGCGTAAACTGGGCTTCGTGAGGCTGGACGGGTCGGTGCCGCAGGGGAAACGCCAACAACTGGTCCACGAGTTTCAGCATAACGAAGACTGCCGACTGTTCCTCACGTCGAACGCGGGTTCGACGGGCTTGAATCTGCAGGCGGCCGACACGGTGATTAACGTCGATTTGCCGTGGAACCCGGCCGTCCTCGAACAACGGATCGCGCGGGCGCATCGCATGGGCCAAAAGCGGCCGGTGCAGGTGTACGTGCTGGTGACCGAGCAAACGATCGAGGAAGGCTTGCTCGCCACCCTTGCGCAGAAGAAGGAACTGGCACAGGCGGCAATCGATTTCGACTCGGAAGTCGACGCCGTCGATATGCAGAGCGGCATGTCGGAACTAAAGAACCGGCTAGAAGTGTTGCTCGGCGTGCTGCCGGAAGCGGCGGTGGATGTCTCACAGCAGCGCAATCGAGCCGAAGAAGCGGAGCGTCTTGATCGGCGCGAGAAGGTGGCCGCGGCCGGCGGGCAGTTGCTCTCGGCGGCGTTTCAGTTTCTCGGCGAGTTGCTGCCGGGCGTGGAGACGCCGCAGTCGCAAGCTGTCGCCGCGTCCCTCAAGGAGCGGTTGGCCGAGTGCGTACAACCGAACGCGGCGGGCCAGCCGCAGTTGACGATCACGCTGCCCGACGGTGCGGCGCTCGACGGGTTGGCGTCGTCGCTGGCGCGGCTGCTTTCGATGCGTCCGAAAGAGTCCAATTAAACCGGGCGAACTTGCTGGCCGGTGGTTGCGTAGTATCGATTGACGCACGCTTTGGTCGCAAGTGACGGCCGCGCGTGGCGTTTTTGCGACATTACTCAATGGCCCAATCGCTTCGCTGTGGCGTTTGGGCAACGTTCTGCGCGGAAGGCTCTGCGCTTTATCCGCTCGGCTTGCCGTGCGAATGGATTCTCGTTCGCGCATGGATCGCGCGGGTGTGACCGTCAACCTATAGTTGCGCACGGATTCGGCATTGACCTTGCCGTGCCGGTCACGTTCTAACGTTTGTCCCTCTCGGGACATTGCATCGCCGTACTTTGCGTTCGCGCCGTTTCGAGCGTCGTCGGTTGAGCCGCCGCGCCGAAGATGGTTTGCGTACGTTGCAGCCACACGTGTTTCGCATGTCGCATTCGCCGAAACGACCGACGCCATCAACATTGCAGCCGCGCGGTTTGTCGCTCGAATCGGTCGAGCCGCGGTTGCTGTTCGCCGCGGATATCGGGAGTGCCGCGGAATCGACCGTGTCGACCATGGCGTCGTTGATCGAGATGCCGGTCGCGCTGGCGAACGGGGCACCAAGCGATAGCCTGCTTACGAGTGTCACGACAAGCGCTGCGGCCGGCACGCGCGGCTTCACTGGGGCCGGGCAGACGGTCGTCGTGATCGACAGCGGCATCGCCTGGGACCACACGGCATTGGGTGGCGGCATCGGCGTAGGGCGGCACATCGTCGGGGGCTGGGACTTTGCCGAGAACGATGCCGATCCTTACGACGACGGTCCGATGGGGACGCACGGCACGCACGTGGCCGGGATCATCGGCAGCCTGGACCCGCGGTATCCCGGGCTGGCGCCGGGGGCCGACATCGTGGCGCTGCGGGTGTTCGACGATCAAGGGCAGGGGGACTTTCCGCGCATCGAGGCGGCGCTGCGGTGGGTTCACGACAATCTCAATTCGTTCGCCAATCCAATCACGACGGTGAATCTGTCGCTGGGCGCGCGGTGGAACGCGGACGGCGCTCCGGAATGGTCGATTATTGAGGACGAGCTGGCTCAGCTAGAAGCGGACGGCATTTTCATCGCCGTGGCGGCTGGGAACTCGTTTGTTCGCTACGACCAGCAAGTGGGTCTGGCCTACCCGGCGGCGAGCAGTCACGTGGTGCCGGTGGCGTCGGTCGATGCCAACGGATCGCTGAGCAGCTTTAGCCAGCGGAGCGATCGCGTGTTGGCCGCGCCGGGCCGCGACGTGATGAGCACGGTGCCGGACTATGCGGGCAACTTCAACTATCGGGCCGACGATTTTCTAACGCTCACGGGCACGAGCATGGCCGCGCCGCACGTGGCCGCCGCGAGCATGCTGGTCCGCGAAGCGTTTGCCGCGGCGGGCCGGCCGCGCGTGACGCAGAACGACATCTACGCCGTGCTCCGCGACACAGCCGATACGGTTTTCGATACGATCACGGGGCAGAATTATCGGCGGCTGAACTTGGAGCGGGCGTTGGGATCGATCGCGATCGTGCCGACGCCGGTCGTGCCCGTGCCGGTTACGCCTGCGCCGATTACGCCTGCGCCAATCGCCCCGGCGCCGGTTAGTCCGACGCCGGGGAGTCCTGCTCCGAGCGTGGTCGATTGGGGCGTCGTGGATTCGGCGGTCTTCGTCGGTCAGTCGTTGTCGGGCCAGGCATGGCGTACGATCTCGGCCGCGAACGATGGCATCCTCACGATTGAATTCATCGCATCAGCAGCGCCCAACGGTTCGGCTCGGCTGTTCGACGCAATGGGAACGGTGGTCGCCGTTGCCGCGCCGTCGGCCGGCGGGCTTCGCCTCGACGCCAACGTCATCGCGGGCCAATCGTATCAATTGCGCATTAGCGATGGCGGCGACGGCGTCGACGTCCGCGTGACGAATCTGGTACGCCGAGACGGCATGTCCGTCTACGTCCTCGGCACGAGCGGCGACGATACGTTCGCGTTTGCCGCGGGCACGACGCACGACGGATCGCCGCATGACGTGGTCGTCAACGGCGCTCGATATACGTTCGGCACTGCTACGACTCGTCGGGTATATCTGCTGGGCGGCGACGGACACGATTCGGTGACGCTCGTCGGCACGGACGGTTTCGACGCCGCGGCGCTGCGACCCGGCAAAGTGAGCTTGCGCACGACGAGCGTGCTCGCGCTGGCCCGCGGATTCGAGTCGGCGACGGTCGACGGCCGCGGCGGGCGCGACGTGGCGTACTTCGCCGATTCCCATTTGAAAGAGACGTTCACATCCTGGGGGGATCGCGCGGAGCTCGTTGGAGGATCGTCGTATTTGCGAACGGTTGGCTTCGAGAGCGTGCGTGCGCGGTCGTTCGCCGGACAGGACACGGCTACGCTGCACGTCGATGCCGCGACCGAACAAGTTTCGCGCGTGGGTTCGGCGACGCGGCTGATCGGCACAAACGTGTTGCGCGAGGTTTCGGGGTTCGATACGGTTTCGACGCTGGGGGTTTCGACGTTCGGGGCCTCGATGTTTGGGATGGCGAATGCGTCGGCCAATTCGATGTCCGTGGACGTATCGGTCGAGTTGAAACAAGTTGCCTTGCCGATGCCGGCGTACGATGGCACGTTTGCTCAATTCGCGATCCGCGCCGCCGAGATGGAGACGTCCGCACGGCGATCCGTTCCCTTCGATGTCGATGCGAGCGCTGCCGCTCTCGCCGAGGCGCGATCGCTGTCCCCGGCACGCCGCGCGAGCGCGGTCGCCGTCGTTCAAGCGATCGACGTTGCAGGCGAGCTCGCCGGCCGTGGGCAGCGAAGTTGGCATCGGCTCGTTGGCGAGAAAGACGTTCGGTCGACTTCGGCAGCGACAATCGTACAGACAGGCACGCCGACGCACGCCGCGGACGCGGTCGATGCGGCCATCGCCGACGTCGTGTCGCAGGGCGCGTTCGAGTCAACGAAGTGAGCGTGGCCTCGTCGATTTTCGGCAATTGCCGCCGGTGTTCTCCCCCGCCATCTAGCGATACTTCGCCATCACCGCGGCCGAGGACGCGGCAATCGGCCGGGCGGCGACCGGACCAAGATTTCTCGGTGCTGCTCTCGGAGTTGCGCCCACGATGATGGGCGTGCTGGGGGAGATCGCACAGGCGAATCCAACGACTCCTTGGCGCGTCGTTTCGCACGGAGCGACGCTGCCCGCCAAAGCGACATTGAATTGGTTCCACAGTTGTTGGTTGGTCATTCCCGGCGCGGGCGAACCGGCACCCATCGGATTTGCGGGCGGAACGAAATCGGCGTGCTGCTCTAGGTAATACGCTTGAAAGTCGTCGCCCGCCACACGATTGAAGTTTCGCACGACGACGACGTCGCGGCTAAGTAAATCGCGCGACGGGATCGATCGCGCGGACGCATAGACCATCTTGATGTCGAACTGTTCAGCGGGCGAATACAGCATGGCCGACGTGTCGACCGGGCGGAATAGCGTGTCGACGATTTCGACAGTCTTGCCGGCATACAGCGACTGAAAGTACTTCAGTGTCGGTACTTCGATGTTGACGAAATTAGTGAGTTCGACGTTTTCGATCCGGGTGGGGGCGGCGAGCATGCCTGAATCGATTCGCGAACTGGAAGCCTCTGGCGTGCGAATGCCGACGAAGTGATTGGCGATTCGCGTATCGACGATACGAACGTCGCTAGTCTCGTAGTTGAATAATTGGATGCCGATGGTTTCTCTGTCGGGCCTGCTGGTGACTCCAATGCTCTTGTTGCTGCCGAGCAGCACGCTATCGACGATGGTCAGGCCGCGCAATCGATAACCTTCGATGGCGCTTCCGTCGGTGTGCCAAATGCGCAGTCCACGGGCGACGAGGTTCGCGCTGTGCTCCGTGTTGCCGGTCGGCGACGCCAGCCACAGGCCGGTTCGCGTGCGGCCGTAGACCTCTAGGTTCTCGATCGAGCCGCTGGGATTCTGGTCGAGCGTCACCGATTCACCGGGTTCGCTTACGATTGCTCCGCGAAACGCCGGCAAAGGGAGATCGTCGCTAAAGGCCGAGTTGATCAAGACGCCGGCAAACGACGCGTTGGCGACGACGTTTTCTCGTAGCGTATTGCCGGACCGTCGCATCCAGAATCCCGTTCCGCTGCGGCCGGTGTCGCCCGCCAGAATGTCGGCGGTCGCCTCGAGGTTGGTACCCACAATCCGGGCGGCAAAGTTGCGGTGAAATT
>JAJDEG010000306.1 GCA_029259895.1 Planctomycetota bacterium | reverse complement strand
GCGAGCCACAGACGGGTGAATTCGCGTTTGATCCAGCGCCAGCGTAAGGAGTAGCGATCGTCGCCGGGAGCGAGCGCCCAAAGCGCGTGGAGATGTTCCGGCAGGAGGACGATGGCGATTACCGCGACGGGATACCGGCGGAGGCATTCGCGCATCACTTCGCCGAGGATGGTGCGGGCCGTTTCGTCGGCGAAGAGCGGGGCACGACTTTGCGTAACGAGGGTGAAGAAATAGGTACCGCCGGGGATGAAGTAGCGGCGGTAATCGGACATTGCGTCGCCTCGCGTGGATCGTGGGAATAGCGGTTTGGCGAGGTTGGGTCTTTCGGCATCGCTTGTCAGGCACGGGGGTGCCTGACCTACGGGAATGTTGTCAACATGCCTTTAGCGGCGATTGGCAGTTCTTTGGGCGGGCCGAGGATTTCTAGGTTTGGGTTGGCTTTTGCGGCGTCGAGATATGCCGCGGAGCAGATGATTTCTACTAGGTCGAGCGTGTTGCGGATCCAGACTAGCTTGGCGTTTTGGGGTTCTACTAGGCCGATGGTGGCTAGGGCGGCTGTTAGGACTTCTTTGTCGGTTTCGTAGTGGATGGGGATCATGGCGGCGGTGGGGTGGCTGCCGGTTATGCAGTTGATGGCTGTGATGCGGGGGTCCATTTCTTGGACTACGCGGGTGAGGCAGAACTCGGCGAGGCCGATGCCCGTGGCGTT
Organism: Planctomycetota bacterium; assembly: GCA_029259895.1. Lineage (GTDB taxonomy): Bacteria > Planctomycetota > Planctomycetia > Pirellulales > PLA5 > PLA5. Next base: position 3,213 of record JAJDEG010000306.1, on the reverse strand, counting down.
GCCGTGGGTGGCCGGGGTTAGGCTGCGGACGATGATGCGTTTGATTCTGGGGCGTTCGTCGCCGGTGGCTTCGTGGTCGTTGTACTTGCGGCCGAGGACGTTGGTGTCCATGCCCGTGCCGGAGATGTTCTTACCGATCTCGTCGACGATGAGGACGTCGACTTCGTCGAAGGGGAGGCGCGGGAGGAGGCGTTTGGCTTCGCGGAGGAGGGCTTTGTCGGTTTCGATGATGTCGGCCGGCAGGGCGGCGGCGATCTTGGCCGTTTCGTCGAAGCTGTTTTCGACGACGCCGAGGCCGGCCACGACGCGGCACCGCTCGATCACTTCGCTGGCCACGGAGCGGACGATCTGGTCGAAGCTCCAGTTCTCGATGGCCTTGTGATAGATTTTGGCCCCTTCGTGCTTGCCGAGGCCGATGAGCATCATTTTCATCAGGCCGGATTCGATGTCGCCGACGAAGCGGGTGTGCGGCTTGACGCGGTTGACGACGAGGACGTGGTCGGCGGAGAAGGCGTGGCGGTCGAAGTGGACGGGGAAGCCTTCTTTCGTTTCGCAGACGACGACGGTCTCCATGCTGGCGCGGATGGGGCAGCCGAGGAAGGGCTCGGTGACACCGTAGGTTTCTAGGACGCCGCGTTGGCCTTCGGCGGTGCCGCCGCCGTGACTGCCCATGGCGGGGACGACGAAGGGCTTGGCGCCCAGGGCTATGAAATGGTCGACGGCCGCTTTGATGATGGCGGCGATGTTGGCGACGCCGCGGCTGCCGCAGGTGATTGCGACGGACTGGCCGGGCTGGACGCGGTCGCCGAGTTTGAGAGCGGCGAGGTTACGCTCGACCTCGGCCGGAATGTCGGCGACTTTGCTGTCGTCGAAGCGCTGCCGAACGCGAAAAACTTGCGGAAAAGCCGCCATCGTCGCCGCTCCAGTCGGGTGAGCCAATGCGGTGGGTTGGTCGAAGGGTCGATCAACTTAGAGCATAGCTGGGGCGCGACGGTGTTGACAGGGAGCGGTGTTGCCAGGTAGACGAGAGTAGAGAGCAGGGGGCAGGGCACTAGCCGAGCAGAGCGACTCCGCTGGCGGCTTTGATGAGGATGGACGAGGAGCGGCCGCCGGACTCGTCGGACTTGCGGGGGACGTGGCTGAGGAAGGCACCGGTGACGGCCGCCCTGCCGCGGTGGATGTAGTGGACGCCCAACGCCAGGCTCGAACCGAGATCCTCGGCGGCGCGGCGGGCGAAAACACCGAACTCAATCGGGTCGCGATCGATCGATTCCTGCGGCTCGTTGAATTTGGGGGGATCGATCTTCGGCGGCTGCGAAGCCGTGGGGAATTGCGGCTGCGTCAGGTCCGTGCCGTACCACTCGTAGCCCTTCCAGGCGACGAGCAGCAGCGCGGCCGCTACGGCGATCGAAATCCAGCGGGCCGAACCGCCTCGTAAAGACGCCGGCCACCAGGAGCGGCGATCGGGCTGCGACGCAGACGGCGCTGCGGCGCGGACGAGTACGCGGTCGACGAGATCGACTTCGAGATTCGCCACCGACCAGTCGCGGACGGTATCGAACAGCCCAGCCTGCGTATCGAGCACATCGCGGCACGTGGGGCATGCCGCTGCGTGATCGGCGAGCGCGACGTCTTCCTCGGGAAGCTGCCGCTCGTCGAGCAGATGCTGCAATCGGTCTTCAAACGCTTCGCACCGCATGATTTGTTTCCTCGACGATTCCACGCGACCGCAAGTGGTCGATCAATTCGCGTCGGGCGCGGTGAATCCACGTCTTCACCGTCCCCAGCGGACACTTCATCGAATCGGCAATGTCGCCGTAACTCATTTCGTGCTGATGGAACATTAAAAACGCCTGGCGGTATTCGTCGCGAATGTCGGTTAGGCCAAGCGATACTTCTTCGGCTAGCGAGCGATGGTCCTGTTCCTCTGCGCCGTATCCGCGGGCCGGCAGGTCGGCGACAAACGGCGACGTAACGACCCGCCGCTTCCGCGTCGCCAGCAGGGTCCGACAGCGATTGCCGGCGATGGCCAGCAGCCACGGCTCGAACGCCCTGGCGTTGTCCCACCGCTCGAGGCTTCGCATCACGCGAACGAATGTTTCTTGGGCCATATCCTCGGCGTCTTGGCGGTCGCTGAGCATCCGATAACAGAGGCCGAACACCTGGCCCTGATATCGGCGCACAAGCTCCGCCATGGCCGCCTGATCGCCGGCAAGGCATTGCTCAATAAGTTCTACAACGTCATCCGGCACAGACGCGGTTTCCTTCGAGGTGCTCTGGTCGCCGCTCATAGAACCATACTCGCGCGAACCGGGGTCGGTTTCAAGACGGACTTCGACAAATCGAATCCCCTTATCGAGGGGATTCTAGGAAAGTGCTGGTCGAATCCGGGGTAATTGAGTGTCCTGGCGTGATCGCCCAGTTCATTACGGATGCCGCCAGTGGGGTGTTCGCCCGTGCGCGCGCCGACGCATGCATCCACAAACTTCGGCCAACAGAGTATTCGGCTGAGATGCCGTGATCTTGAGGTTCTCTGCACGGAAACGGCCACAGCGTTACTGTGCCGGATTGGCAGCTCATACACCCTACTCCGTACGATTCCCATCGGTTCTTGCGATCTGATCGGACTCGCGGCGATGTTCTTCAAGCCATTGCGGAACTTCACGCAACTTCCGCGGTGGCGTGAAACCGACGTCGCACCCACAGCCGTGGAAGGTGAATCCTTCATGCGCGAGGATTTCGAGAATCTTCCACGCCTTGGCAGCAGTTTTCCGCGGCGCTTTGAAATCGAGGCCCATGTCGGTCATCGGCTTCGAGCAGTCGGGGCAGACGATTTCACGCGGGACGCGTCGTTGACGCTGCTTCCGACGAAACGCTTGCTCGTCGCATTCACCCGACTGCCAATACTTAAATGCCTTGCGACAATCGAAGCAAGCGAAATGGTCTCGGTAGTTATGCCAAGCGTACCGGCACATTTCCAACAACGTCACATGTCAGGCGGACTTGAGAGGTCAAAAGGAGATAGCGACGGCAGCGGCGAAACTTCGGTCACACCAACTTCCGCATTCGTAAGCCTTACTTCTTAAACATCTTCCTAAGCATATCGTTCGCGGCGTCGCGGGTATCTTTGGGCGCGTTCGCATCCTCGTCCTTCTTCGGTAGCTTACCGAATTTCTTGCCGCCGCTTTTCTTGAGTTCCTTGGCCTCGCGGGC
>JAJDEG010000305.1 GCA_029259895.1 Planctomycetota bacterium | reverse complement strand
CTGCGCCGCTTGTTCTGGAAACACCGCAACAGGTTTTCGCAACTCTTGTCCAACCTGGACGACTTTGAAAAACCTCCGCAAACGAAATACCACACCGGCCAACAAACTGCGCGGGCTGGGTAAAGTGCTAGAAACTACTGGTTAGGCGCATGTGCCATGCATGTGTGCGGCGAAAAAAAGAGTTGCGAGCAGCCGCAAAGTGTCCAAGTCTCGGCGAGGAGAGCGCGAGGCGATACTCAGATCGCGGCAATGTTCAGATCGCGGCGTCGGCGCCGGCCCGTCGCATTTTCGATCGCGCCCGGCTTAGCACAGGCCCGATGGTGTTTTCGGGCACGTTCGTTGCCTGACTGATCTCGCGATAGCTCTTGCCTTCAAGGTGGTAGAGCCGCACGATTTCCGCCTCGTTTCCGTCGAGTCCGTCGAGCAGTCGGGCGACTTCCTCGCGGTCGCTGATCCGTTTTTCGACTCCGCGTTGCTCGTGGCCCCGATGCTGCTCTTGGCCATTGGCTTCGCCTAGCTGAGCCGCCCCGTCTCCGAGGCCGGCAGGGGCTTTGCGGCCGAGCATTTCGCGAACGACGATTCGCCGCGCGACAACGGTCAAATAGGTCGCCAGACTACTTTCACCGCGAAAATGTCTCAGGACGCCGAAATCGTTCTCGACGACCGCCAAAAAGACCTCCGCAGCCAGATCGTCGCGATCCTCCGGCGAAAGGCGGATCGAGCGGCTCTGGGCGGTAAAGTTGATGACGTGAACCACCAAGCCCATGAAGCGGTCGACGAAATCCTCCCACGCCCTTGGCTTGCGGCCGAGACAGCGTTCCAACAACCGGCGGTCGATTTCGGTAAAGGCCACGTTTGATTCGCCTTAGGACGCCGAAACGCGAAACCGACGCGATGGAGGCCATGCGAGACTCAGCTGGTGCCGAGCGGATGCAAGACGACCCGTGAGCGACGCCACGACGGCAGCGCTGTCTCGCGTGAGATTCCCCGTTCCGTGCAGTGTTCCGTCTCGTCGGCGTCGACAATCCAAAGATGCGAATCGTTAACGCGGCGATGGCGGATCGTGTGTTTGGCCCCTTAACCCGCTTATGCCATTGATTTTACGTACATCGCCGTAGCCGGGCAAGCGAGACTTTGGCGATTCCGAAAAATCCTTGTGTCGCCGCGTCCTTGACAGCCGATATCGGCATTACTATCATTCGCGCAACCCGGACCGCGCGGCGGTCCAAAGTGCTTTGCCTGTAACGGTTTCGACGCGTTAATGTCGACCGTCGGGCGAAGCCGATGCGAATCGAAGGCCGGCGGTGCGAAGACTCGACGCCGAGCGTTTGCGTTGCTGATATCGACCGATTAGTTTGCCATTGCGAAAGGCCCAAGCGATGACTCACGTTGTGTGCGAACCCTGTTTCGGCTGCAAGTACACGGATTGCGTGGTCGTGTGCCCCGTGGAGTGCTTCTACGAAGGGGACAAGATCCTCTATATCCACCCGGACGAATGCATCGACTGCGAAGCGTGCGTGCCGGAATGCCCCGTCGAGGCCATCTTCCTCGAAGATAACGTGCCCGAGGAATGGAAGGACTTCACTCAACTCAACGCCGAGATGGCGCCGCAGTGCGAAGTCATTACGGAGAAGAAAGAACCGCTGTGCGGTTCGGATTGACGTCGGCTTAGGTTGCTGGCGCTGACGCTGGATGCTCGCGCTGACGGTGGCGGGCTGTTGCAAAATACGAAACCTCTCACGATCCGCGACGGTTCGAGAGAGGTTTTTGCGTGCGCACCTGACTTTGTCGTTCTCCGTATGCGTCGTTCTCCGTTTGCGATGCCGCGGACGACGTGTTGCGTACGCCGGGGCGCAAAGAAAGAGACGCCCCGATTTCGAGGCGTCTCTCGGTTCGTTGCGTTTGGTTGCGCTTACTTCTTCTCGGCCTTGACCTTGAAGCCCTTGGCGAACGCGACGTCGCTGAACACGAGGTTCAGTTGATCGTCGCCTTCAGCCTTGGCGACTTTGCCCTGGCACTTGTTGCAGCAGAACGCGATCTCTGTGCCGGCGACCTGAACTTCGGTTCCCTCTTTGGTCGCGCCGCCAGAAATCGGGCATTTCGCCTGTTCGGCTTGGCCGGTCGAGACCAATTGTGCGTTGGCCTTCGTAGCGAACTTCGCGGTGTCTTTGGCAAACGCCGTCGGACAACCGGGGCAGCACATGTAGACCTTCGCCCCCTTGTAGTCGACGGCGGCTTCGGCCTTGACCTGTTTACCGGAAACCGGGCACAGGACGCCTTCGAGCGGATCCTTCTTCTTGCCTTCTTCGGCGTTGAGCGAGGCGGTGATCGCGACGGCCGCGGCGACCACGACGGCGAGCAGACTGCGGATCTTCATAGTGTCTTCCTTTCGAGAAATCGGCGATTCCAAACGAAATCGATGCAGGACAAACGTCGAAGTCAACGAATCGCGTAGCGGTGAAACGCGCTGGGGCGTTTCTCCGCTACGATCCGTCGACCTTATTCTAAGTATCGCACGCCGCAGCGGATGCGGACTGTTAGGTAGCTTACAAGCTTTGCTCGGCGAGCACAAATAGGGCAATGTCTGCCGATTCTGTCTCGTCGTCGGCCCTAGCGCGTGGCCCTAGCGCGTCGTCGGCTTCGCGGCCCCGGCTTGTGTACGCCGTTTTCGCAATACGGGCGTGGGGCTGGTGGCGACCAACGTTTCGACGAATCCCTCTTGGACCACGACGCCGCGTTGGTTGACCAGGCTTCGCTTCCACGTGACGCGGCCTGCCCGTCTGCCCTTGGCCTGCTTGCCGACCACTTCCGTGACGACGTGTAGTGTATCCCCGACAAAGACGGGTTTCAAGAATTCCCATTCGCGGATCGCGACCAGAGCGACGGTGTTCGGCCGCGGTGCGTTGCTCCCTAGTCCGGCGACCCAAGACAGACCCAAAAGGCCGTGGGCGATCGGTTTTCCCCAGGGCGTGTCCGCGACGAATTCGTGGTCGATGTGCAGCGGATTATAGTCCCCGGTCATGCCCGCGAAGTTGACGATGTCGGCTTCCGTCATCGTTCGCCCAGGGCTTTTCCAGCGTTCGCCCAAACTTAGATCATCGAAGGTCAAACTGTCGTCCATGCCCGTCTCCTTCGGCTAGCGGCCAGCGCGCTCCTCAAGCACGCAATGCCCGGTCCTTGATTCGACTTTTCCGGTTGGGGACTTTAGCACGATGCGGGAAGATTGAGCAAGACAAAGTCGACAGATTGGGAAGGCTGCGAAGTATTGGAGCGGGCGGGCATGGTCGCGGTGTTGTAATCGTCGCTTCCTAGTCGTCGTTGATTTCGTCAGCCAAACTCGCCGTGCAGCCGCCAGCGGCCGTCGTCGCGGCGTCGATAGAGCCAGAACCACGCACCGGCGTTCGTTTCCACGCGGTAGTAGTCGCGCCATACGGGCCGATGCCGCCACCAGCCGGTTTCGA
>JAJDEG010000304.1 GCA_029259895.1 Planctomycetota bacterium | reverse complement strand
TTCGGCCTCGCCGCACAGCGTCTCTTTGGTCGCGCCCTTGGCCAGCAGCTTCCAAGCCGTCGACCGGTCCGGCAGCGTCACCGCCACGGTCGCCGTGCCGTCCTTGTCCGTGACCACCGACGGATTCCAATACCCGGTCTCTTGAATGATCAACTGCGGCAACATCATCGCCCCGGCGTCGGCCAGCCGCTTGCCCTCGGCCATCTGTTCGGCGTCGCCAAGTTGGGCGAAAAAGACGTTGTTCATCCGGCCCCAGCGATCAACCACGACGACGTCGCGGCGGCCGCGTTCGGAAAGTTTGCGAAAATTAGCCGCGCCGTTAGTCGACTCGAACTGCACGCCGTGCCACGACTGGAAGTCGTCGCCAGCCGCGACCTGACCGTCCTTGCCCCAACCAAGCCCATCGGCATTCAGATCGGCATCGAAGGTATTTGCGAAATGCACTCCTTGTTGCGCCTTGCCTGCCACGCCCCCGTATGCCTGAAGCTTGCTTCGCGAGAGATTCTCGCGTTTAGCCGCTTTCCCGCTCAAAGCACCCAGGGCTACCGCGGCCTCCGGTCGTTCCATTCGCATGTCAAACAAATCTTGCCAACCGGATTCACCTCCCTCGGCCGGACCATCGACCGACATAGTCGGATCGGCGACCAACTGGTCGACGATGGCAAGCGATTCTTCGACGAACCCATCGCGCGACTCACTGCGTGTCGACGTTGTAGACCGAGTGACCGTGCCTCGTCGACCGCCCGCTCGTGCCGGCGAGCTCCCGGCGACCGTGAGATCGTGCAATGCCGCCGCGCTCAATGCCAGCTTCGTAGCCTCATCTATCTCCAACATCTTCCGATCTTCCTCCGCCAACAGCCGCGGATTGATGGCTTGCGTTGCTGGGCGGTAGGCGAAGGTGATGCTGGCCGTGGTGCGGACGGCCGTTTCTCTGCGCCCGCCGCCGAAGAAGTCTTGGATCGATGGCATGGCGAACGAGAATTGTTCGAGCAGCGATTGCTCGATCATGGCGAGGCTGACTTCCGCCGCGACTGGCTTGCCTTGGGCGTCGGTCGTCGTGACGATCACGTCGACTTCCTCGCCCGGCTTGGCGTCGCCAGCTACGCCGTCCTTGCGTTTGACTTCGACGGTCACGCGCAGCTCGCGCTCGACCGTGAACGGGCTCGACGCCAGATGCAGCCGCGTGATCGGCTTGTCCGTGTCCTTTGGCTTACCCTCGGCATCGACGGCCGGCCGCGTATCCGTCATCACCGCCACGGCCAGCTCGAAGTTCGGTGCAAGCTGCGCCGTCATCGGCAGTTCGAGCGGGTTGTCGCCCGTCTTGAGCGTGACGAGCTTGTAATCCAGCACGCGTGCGCCTTGGAACGTCACCAGCGCCAAGGCCGGCGCTTCGCGCCAGTGCAGGTTCACCTTCGCCACGTCGCCGACCTTCAGCGTGTGTTTGTCGGCCAGCATGCGGAGGCGGACCGCGTCTTTGTCGTCGGAAAGCTGCACCGCCGCCGCGCCGAAGATCGGATTCTCGAACCGGTCGGTCCCTTCGGCGCGGAGGATGTACCGCCCACCGTCGGCCAGCTTGAGCGTCTGTCGGGCGTTGCCTTCCTTGTCGGTCTCAATGGCATGCTCGGACACCAGCCGCTCGCCAACGCGGCCGTCGACCGTGGTCCGCTCGAGCACTTTGAGATTCAGCTTCTGCGCGATTGGCTTGCCCTCGGCGTCGACGGTCTTGAGCGCCGCCTCGAACGATTCGCCGGCCAAGTAAACCGGCCGCACCGTCGAGACGTTAATCGAAAAACCTTTCGTCGCCAGCACGAACGGCTTGACTGCGCCGAGGTTTCGCTCGCTCAGCGTCACCACCAGCGGCAGCGTCTGCGTCTCGCGGAATTCGCGGGTGGGGAACGTGAACTCGATCTCGCCGGCATCGTTCGTCTTGGCGGTCGTTACGGCGCCGTCGGCCAGTTGATACCGCACGTCGGCGCCCACGACCGGTGCGCCGTAGTAGAACTGCACGCGAATCTTGCCTTTGATCTCCTCGCCGCGATAGTACACCGTGCGATCCGACTCGACGGCGATCCGCACCGGCTCCAGCCGATACTCGTGAACGCCGAACGTGCCTTGATAGCTCTTAGGCGAAGCGATTTCCTTGGCCGCTTCGGTCACCAGCACGCGATAGCTCCCCTGCACCGCCGCCGAGGGCAACAAGAAGTGCGTCCGCAGCCCGCCGAACTCGGACAGCGCCGCTTCCGCTTCGTGCAGCATCCGATTGCGCGGATCGAACACCTGCACGGTGTACTTCGCCCCTGCGTCGATCGTGAACGCATCGCCAGACACGCCGCGAATCACGCCCCGCACGTGCACCATGTCGCCGGGCCGATACGCCGGCCGGTCGGTGTAGATGTAGCCTTTGTCGGCCAGCCCGGTCGCCACGCCGACGCCTTTGAGACCCACCACGTTCGACCCGGTATGCGAACCGCTCACCGCGAACACGCGGACGTCGTCACTGGTCAAGCCGCTAGCAGAGCCCGCGCCACCCAACGATTTGGCCAGTTCCTTGAAGTCCCCCTTGAACACGCCGTCGTCGCCCGTCGTGGCTTCGGCGAACACTTGCTGGCCGTTGGAGATTAGTAGCCGCACGTCCGGCCACGGCTTGCCGGTCACCATGTTCTCGGCCAGCACGAACACTTCGTTCCGCGAACTTTTGACGATCACATCCAAGTCCGATTGCAGCACCAGCGTCGTAGCGGTCAGCGTCTTGCTCGAAATGGTGACCGCCATCGCGCCGCTCTTGGCCGCCGCCTGCGCTTGGGCTAGCGGCACTTCGACCTGGCTTTCGAGCTGCTGATACTCGGCGTACTTGGGCACCTTGAACTCGAAGCTGTGGTCCGGATCGATCAGCGAAATATCCAACCCCTCGACGCCGCCGGCCAGATGCATCTTGCGGAAGTACGTTTCCAAATCGATGGCGTAAATCCGCACCGACACGGCGTCGATGTTGCGGCTGGTCAGTTTGATCGTCGGCGTTTCGTTCGAGCGGAACACCCGCTCGGTCTCGATGGCCATCGTCTTGGCGGTAAGCTGCACGATTCGCTGCGCCGCTTCGTTCTGCGCCGAGCCTTTCACCTTGCGATACTGTTCCAGCGCCGCCGCCAGCTTGCCTTGCTTGGTCTCGAGCACGTGGCCGATCATCAGCGCGGCCGTCGACGCCTGATTCGTGCCGGGATACTTCGAAGCGAGCCGCGTCCAATCGGCGATCGCCGCGTCCCATTTCTGCTGCTCGAAGTTCATGTAGCCGAACGCATACCAAGCGTCCGGACCACGCGGATCGAGCGGGTAGTTGCCCAAAAACTCTGTCCACAACTTGCGGGCTTCGCCGTAATCCTTCGCCTCGCGGCGCTCCGCGGCCATGCGAAACTGCGTATCGACGATCGCCTGTTGCACGCTGCTCCACGCGCCGTGCGTCGGGTGTTTGGCCAGATAATCGCGCCACGCGGTGATCGCCTCGGTGAACTTCTTCTGCAGCAGCAGCGACTGCCCCAACAGCGACCGGGCGTCCGGCGTCTCGTCGCGATCGGCATACCGGGCGTCGGCGAGATACGCGGCGAGCCGTTTGGCCGCGTCAGCGTGCCGGCCGCGATTGACGTAACTCTGCGCGATTCGCAGGTGGGCCAGACTGGCCAGCTTGTGCTCCGCGAACTGCTTCACGAACGCATCGAGGGCCGCCACGCCCAGGCCGAGGTCTTCGTCGCTCGGCGGATTGGGCATTTGGTAGGTGAGCGAAAGATTGAACGTCGCCTCGGCGATTCGCGGACTCTTGTGGTCGGTGTGCGCGGCGAGCAAGTCTTGCCAGGTGCGGCGAGCTTCGGCCAACTGGCCTTGCTTGAGTTGGCTTTCGCCCAAGCGGAACGACGCCTCGACCAGTTCGCCGGCGTCGGGATAGTCCTTCACGAACTGCCCATACAGCCGCGCCGCTTCAGCGAAGTTATTGAGATTGAAAAAACATTCGGCCACCAGCATCTCGACTTCACGCTTCTTTTCCGGCTTCGGACCGACGGCCAACGCGTTCTGAAAGAACCCCAGCGCCTTCTGATAGTCGGGCTTCTGTTCTTCCTTGGGCGGCTTGAAATACGTGTTGGCGAATTCCAGATACAGATCGGCGATCTCCTGCTTGCGATCGGCGGAGAGCAGATATTCCGCCTCGCGGCGATAGATCAACTCGGCCGCGCGAAAGTCGCCCTTGCGAGCCAAAGAAACCGCCATCCCAAACCGGGCCCGCCGTATCCACGGACTCTCGGGAAACTCCTTCTCGATCGTATCGAAGCGAGCAATCGCCGCGTCGTATTGCTCGCTCAAATGCAAAGCCCGCCCCTTGAGATAGGCCAAATAATCCTTCGCCACCCCATCCCCAGCCATCGCCGCATCAATGGCCTTCACCGCAGCAGCATAATCCCGATCCTGCATCGCCAATCGAACCGCCACAGGAACCTGCGGCTCGGGAGTTAGCACGACGGCGGCTTTCGTCTCTTCGTCCGGCGTCGCAGCGTTCTGCGTCGCAGCGTTTTGGGCCAAGGCGAAGTGCGTCGCCGCCACAACGGCCAGCGCGACCACGGCGAATTTGCCAAACTGCGGAAAGGAACGAGCGGACATGTTCAAACTCCTCGAATGCGGAATTGCCCGAAGCGCGACGGGCGAGTGATTCGTAGTATCGCGTTACTTCGTCTTCGTTATTTCGTTCTATTGTCCTGCCTATCGACAAACCGCTCGTCAACGATCGGCGTGTCGGCTGGTAACTCAATGCGGTTCAGGTCGACGACGTCGGCGAACGATCCCGCACGGCATCGGGTGATAATGTGGCCGAGCGGCGAAAAACCTTCGCTGCTTTACGCCGACCCGCGCACCTGGGAAAATGTCAGCTGCGTACCGTCGTCGCGATAAAAGGCTACGTCACGCCGACATCGAGCGCACCGCGACCGTGGCGTCTGACGCCAGAGACACGAGTTAAGTTCCTCGCGGGCGCGAAAGTTACGTACTTCGACGCATTTTTCTGGATGAATCCTATCAGACCGAGGCCCGGCGGCGAGCGCCGTTTACCGTGCAAGCTGATGTCGTCCCAGTTTCGGCTTGCGTCGTGGCGGGCGATTCGACCCACGCCCAACATGCGACGACACTGTATGTCGGCCGGGGCGTGTCGACGACCGTCGACGACCGTCGACGCTATCGACATTCGCTAAACGGGCCGCGGCAAGTTCCGAATAAAGAGCACGCCGCGGACACGCATTACGCCGTGTCGCTCGACACGGAGAAGCGATGCGCCGCAATGCGATTTGCCGATGCAGTCGCCGACCGGCGGATCGGCGACTCCGGCAGAGTCAATTCCGTCGCCACGGCGTGTCTTGCGCAAGTTGTTGGCCGTTGAGGTACAGCGTTCGCAGTCCGGTGAGTGAGATTGACGAAGACGGATGCGATTGGATGCCGCTGGCCGTCGTCGACGTCGAAGCCCCGGCCGCTGACATCGGCGTCGCTAGCGTCAAGGACGGCCACCCACCAATAATCGCGAAAGCCAATGTCCTTCATCGGGCCAATGTCTTTCGTTGGATAGCCATCACCGTCGACCACCGTGTCGCGACGTTAGTGCTTGTAGATCTTATGCTGCGGACGGTCGGAAAGGATCTGTTCCTTCCCCCAATTCGTCACGTCTTTGAAAGCCTGACTTTGAATGAAGTCGCGAAAGGCTTGCTCGTCGGACCATTCGCTTGTGATCAAGTACGACGCGTCGTCCCCGACATCTCGCCACAAGATCGACTTCGTGTGGCCTTGCGCCGCTTCCAACGCGCCAATGACGGCAGCGAACTTTTCTTCAAAGTCGCCTTGTTTGCCCGATATTACGTGGTAATTCATTCCAACGGTAATCATGCAGATTGGCTCCGAGTGGTCGTTGGCGTCGCGAAAAAGTATCGCAAAAAAACAAAGCGGCGGCGGCCGACTGTACGTACGAACGCCGTCCAGTATATCCACAACTGCGAGTCCCCACACCCCGGAGCCGCACCATACGTCGCGCCGCGGGCCAAAAACGATCCGCGGCGAAGCCATCCGTGACGGCGTGGTGAAGGACCTTTCTAATTGCACCTCGCGGTTGCCAAGGCCACGAGCGTGGCGCGGATTCGCGGCTTGAGAAACGCCCGTCGCGGGGCTCGAACGCACGGAAAAATGTTGGGGAGAAACGCCGAATTCGACGAAAGGCGGCGCAGAATCCGACGCACTTAGCGGCCGTGATCGAAGTTTCGCCCACGCTGTTCGATACTGTCAAGGTCAGTGTCAACTTCAATCCGAAAACGCCAATCGATTGCAAACGCGGCCTCACAGAAAAGCAAATGCCCATTTCTCGACCGGCCGTCAATGCTCGGTCTTGCCGGTTCACTTCTAGGACGCCGTACTGAATCGCAATCGAATGGCGCGGCGCTTTCTCAACGATAAGGACGGCGTTCGCGGGCTTGTGTCACGATTGGACCGTTCGTCCGCCGTCTCCCTGGTAATCGTTCACGCCCCGGATTGATCTTTTCCGGAAATCAAATCTCAGCGACAACCTGGGCATGTCGCTGGAAGTCACGGAGGAATTGATTGCACGGCAGTCGCCGGATGCGCAGGCGATCATTCGTGCGTTGCTGGCTCAGAACGCTGCGCTCGCGAAGCGGGTGGCTGAACTCGAGAACCGGCTGAGTAAGTCGCCACAGAATTCGTCGCTGCCGCCGAGCACGCAGCATCCGCACGCCAAGCCGCCCTCCGGCAAGCTGAAATCGCAGCGCAAACGCGGCGGTGAGCCGGGCCATCCGCGGCACGAACGGGCGTTGATTCCAGCCGAGCAGCGCGACGACGTCGTGGTGCTCAAGCCGACGTCCTGTCGTCGTTGTGGGAAGCGCTTCCGCGGCCGCGGCAGTCATCGCGCCGATCTCGATCCGCCGCGGTATCAAATGTGGGAATTGCCGGAAACCAAGCCGATCGTCACGGAATACCAACAGCATCGTCTGATCTGCCGCGGTTGCGGCGAGTCGACGTGCGTCGAACTTCCCGACGGCGTACCGAGGAGCACCGCCGGCCCGCGATTGGTCTCGCTGATCACGATGTTGATGGGCTGTTTTCGCCAGTCAAAGCGCCGCATGGCGATGTTTCTCGAACAGTTTTTCGGCCAGCCATGTTCGCCGCACCTGGGTTGTGAAACTGCAGAACCAGGCGACCGCGGCACTGCGGCCGACTTACGAACAACTCGCAGCGCGGTTGCCCTCGCAATCGCAGGTCTCGCTCGATGAAACACCGAGCAAGGAAGGCCCGACGAAGGCCTGGCTGTGGACGTGCGTGGCCGAAAAGTTCACGGTGTTTGCCTTGCGGCCGATACGCGGCGCGAGCGTCGTGGCGGAACTGCTCGGCGAAAAGTATGAGGGCGTGGTGACCTGCGATCGCGCAAAAGCGTACCTACCGGTCGGCGCGACGGGCCGCTTGCAATGGTGTTGGGCGCATTTGCGGCGCGACTGCTGCTGACGGCGGTGAGATCGGGTGGCGCGGGGCGGGCAGAAATGGTAGCGCTCGGTGGGGAAACAGTCTCCTTCGAGTCGTGTCGCGGTGTGGTCCTCTCGCCTCAACGGTTGTCGCGTCTTAGCCGATACGTCGCCGGCGGCGTTTGGCGTCTTGCAGGCGATAGCTTTCGCCTTTGGTTTCGAGGACGTGGCAGCGGTGGGTGAGCCGGTCCAAGGCGGCGCCGGTCAATCGTTCGCTGCCGAGCACTTCGGTCCAATTCTCGAACGGCAAGTTGGTCGTGACGATCAGACTGTAGCGTTCGTAGGCCGTAGCGATCACGTCGAGCAGCTTGCAGGCTGGGAATCGGGCCGCCTTGAGCCGCCGCTCGGCTGCTCGTCGCTCCCGTTCGATCAGTTCCAGTTCGCACAGTTGTAACAGGAACGCCAAGTGATCGGCGTTGTCGGCCGCACAGCGCTGAGCGATCTTCTCGCACTCGGCGTGCATCGTCGGCAGCTTGAGCGTTTTGAGGTGATGTTTCACGAGCACGGTGTTCTTGGTATCAGTCTTGTTCATGGCGTTGCCTCCGCGAGCAGGGCCTGATAGCTGGAGACGTCGGTCGTTTCGACGCGAACATGGGCCAGATGCGGCCGGCCGTCGAGCGGAAACAGTTCGACCGGCGTATCGGCCCGGTGTTCGACGATCGTGCGGATGCTGTCGGCGTCGATCACGTCGATGTCCAGGGCGTACTCGACGGCTTCCGTGAGTTGTGGAAGCGAGAACTTCTCCAACAGCCGCAGCACGCGAATGAACGACCGCGTGCCTTGCCGTGGATCGTCGCTCTCCAACCGTCGCCGCAGCAGCGCGAAGCAGTCGCTCAGGTTCCAGTGCTCCAATGGCCGGGCGTAGTCGAAGCCGCCCGGCTTGCGTTCCAACAACGCCAGGTAATGGACCGGCTCGAAAATCGCTTGCTCCCGCTGCCAACAGCGCCGATGGCAGGCCACCTGCCGATCGTCGTACACTAGGCGAACCTCAGCCACCGTGGCGACCACGGTCAGCTTGCGGTGGGCGTACTGCACCGGCACCAAGTAGTCGTTGGTATCGAACCGCACGAGCGACTCGGAACTGACAATTCGGTCCTCGACTCGTCGGGCCTCGAACGGTTCTTCGGGCAGTGGCAGGAATGCCGTTTGATCATCGACCAGCAGCACGTCCTTGGCGGCCGGCTTGCCGTGCGTTCGTTCGTTCATGTCGGCCAGACACCGCGCGCGCAGTTGGGCGTTGAGTGATTCCAGCGATTCGACCTGCGGTACGGGCACGAGAAACTGCCGGCGGGCGAAACCGAGCAGCCGTTCGACGTGCCCCTTCTCGTTCGCGCGTCGCACCAGGCAGAAATGCTCCTTGAATAAGTAGTGGCTCTGTAGCCGCAGAAACTCGCGGGTCAGCTTGCGCTCGCGGCCTTGGAGTACTTCGATGACGGCGATCGCCGAATTGTCGTAGCTGATCCGCGTCGGCACGCCGCCGAAGAACTCAAATGCCTGGCGGTGCCCTTCCTGAAACGTCTCGGTGCATTCGCGAGGGAACGCCTGCACGAAGATCGCGCCCGAATAGGGCAACGTCATCACGAACAACGCCACCTTCGTCTCGACGCCGGCGAGCTTGATCGTTGCTACGCCGTAGTCGACTCGGGCTTCGCCCGGCGGGTGCGACAACGGCAGAAACACTTCCTTGTGCCCTTGCTTCCAGGCCCGCACGGCGTCCTTAACGATCGTTTCACCGCCCTCGTAGCCGTGCTCGTCGCGGAGCCGCTCGAAGATGCGGTGCGCCGTATGCCGCTGCTTCTTCGGCGCGTGCTGATCGTCGGTCAATATCTGGTGGATGACCGGCAGCAGGGGTTCCAGCTTCGACTTGCGACGTGGCTGCGTGCGCCGATAGCCAGGCGGCTCGACGTGCGTGAGGATCTTCTCCAGCGTATGCCACGCGAGGTTGTACTTCTGGCAAGCGGCTCGCTTGCTCATCTGGTTCGCCAGCACCTGCCGACGGACTTCCTTCCATAACTCCACGTCGGTTCGCACTCCTGGGCCTCCCTGCGAAACTAGGCAAGATCGGGGCCAATCCCGATATCTTGATCTTGCCAAATCACAGATATGAACGCATGTGCGCTTCCATTTTAGTCCGCCGCGACACTACCCCCGCGCCACCCGATCTCACCGCCGTCAACAACTGCCTCAAGCGGTACTACGACCGCACGCGCCAAATGCTCCGCGGCACGGAACCGGCGACAGCTAGCGTCGACTCCGGCCAGCGAGCCGCTCAAAGTCCTTGACAAACTCGCCGAGCGGAATGCCGATGGCGCGACAGAAGACGCGGAGTTGCACCAAATCGAGCCGGCGGTCCCCGCGTTCGCATTTACTGACGTAGGACTGCGTCTCGTCGATACGCTCGGCGATCTCCTCCTGGGTCAGCCCGGCGTCTTCGCGTTTCTTGCGGAGCAGCTTCCGCAGAATGTCGTACTCGGCGGTGAATAAAGATTTTTCCATGCGGCCCCTTGCCTCGATGTGTCCGCCAGCGTAGATTCCCTATGCGGCTAGTCCTAATAGGACTGTCGCGATGTGTCCCTTCATCCCTTCTACTCGCGAGGTGCTACGATGTCCAACGGCAGTCATCATCCCAAGCCGTTCCAAACGACGAAGAGCGAACGTGCCACGACGGGCAATCGGCCCAAGGCCGGCTCGAAGTCAGCTCCCAAGCGAAAGGCGTAACCGGTTGCGGATCGTCGACCGCCGCGTCCGGTTGCCCGCGGCTGGCGACCCATCGCTTGGCGTCGGTCTCGGCGATCAGCCGCAACGCTTTGGCGATCACGACGCCCAGGGCTTGAGCGTTCCGCTGCGAAAAATCGTGCGGATAGCTCCAGACGCCGTTGGCGTCGTTCTTAGCCCGGCGAACCGGCTCGAACGTCAGATAGTGGTCGCCGGTTCGGCCATCGCGGCGAACGTGAAAGGCGACGCCGACCGAGCCTTCCCAAATTGTCTGCGGTAGTGGGGTTAATGCGTGTTCCATCGTGTTTGTCCTCCTTGACTTTTTCGACGCTGCGACGGCATTGGCGTCGCATCGCTCAACTTCTTCGAACATAGAATCGCCCGCACCGTCCTGTCGAACGTGGTCGGGCTTCCGCAAGTGTGCCACAGGCGGAATCGCTACGCAAAAAAATCTGGCCATCGGCTGCCCCGCGGAGACGGTCGTTCACGCGTGGGCGAACCGCTCGTTCCGATCATTCGCCCTAGGCAACACGTCGGCAAACTCTGCCCATAACGTTGCCAACGACGTTCTTTGTTGATCTTGGTCTGGGTAGACGAATCGCCGGAGCTTCCCGAGGGGGATTGATCCTCGTCGGGGAGCGCCCGGTGGTGCACGCAAGGTTTTTCCCTGGTTTGATTCGCGGTCGGGGACGCTCTCCGACCGTTTTCTTCATTTCACTTCACGCACAGGAGATTCACCGTGCAGAAACAACACTTGCTCCGCGCGCACGCGGAGCTATTGCGACGCAGCCCGGACGAGCGACTCGACTCGCTCTCGGCGCTGTCCGGCTATTGCCGGCAGAAGAAGGAGACTTCGCAGGACCGCTGGCGCCCGCCCGTGGACCTGAAGGTCGAGTCCGCAACCGATGGCTTGGTGCTGTCGTCTGGCAGCGACGGCGCGTTCTTGATGAACGACTGGAGTTTCGGCCAGCTTTGCCGACTCGCCAGTGTCGGCAAGGAGACAGTCAATCGGCTGTCGCCCGAAACCGCCCGCCGGGTGTTTGATGAAACGTTGCCGGAAGGTAACAAGCCGCTGCAACTGTTCACGCAGGACCAAAGTCTGCGTTCGATCCACGGCGCGAGTTACACGCGCCTGTTCGACGCCGACCTGGTGGCGGTGCTTCAAGAGTTCGCGGTCGATTTCCAGCCGCCCCAAACGGCGGCCGGAGGCGGCACGGGGTTGTACGCCGGGGAGCAGGACATGTTCTGCTTTCTGATCGACCCGGCCGGCTGGACCGAGATCGAAGGCGAGGCG
>JAJDEG010000303.1 GCA_029259895.1 Planctomycetota bacterium | reverse complement strand
ACGGTGATTTGGCTGTTGGCGATCATTCAAACTGCGGGCATCGGTAGTGCCTGCCTTGCTCGGAGTGCGGCGGCAACGCGGACACCGGGCGTTTTCTACGCGATTTTCTACGGCCTGTTGGGGCTGGCCGGCGTCGCCAACGTGCTGGCGCTGGGCGTGAGCGCCACGTTTTGGCTGTTATCGAGCGTGCTGCTGGCGCTGATGGTGCTGACGGCGACGCTGGATCTTGGTGGTTCGCGGCGGGTCACGGCGTCCTGAGTTCCCCCGTTATCGAAAACAATCTGCCAAGCACGGTGGTGCGTCGGCTCTGCGGCGTTGCCTGATCTGACGTGCACGATGGAATCTCGGCGCGGGCGATGCGCGGCATGGGTGGGTGTTGCCGCGCGTGGATGCTGGCGATAATGGCGCGGTCGTTTTGCTGCGGCACGGGAGACGCGTGGTCTGGTCGAGCGCCGCAGAATCCGCCATTACGCTGGAAGTCATTGATGAGCGTCAACATTGCTAAGGCGGTCGGCCGCGGGGCTAAGAATTCGCCGGCTGACGTGCGGACCGTGCAGACATTGCTAAATTCGGCTGGCGCGAATCCGCCGTTGACGGTTGGCAAGGCCGCCGACGAATCGCTGTACAAGGCGATCGAGTCGTTTCAGAAGGGGTTCTTGAAGCATCCCGACGGCGTCATCGAACCAAACAAGACAACGTGGCGGAAACTTAACGAAGCCGCCGCGCCGAAAGGGAGTGCGGGAACAGGGTCGTTGGACGTCGCGATACCCGTGGCGTTTCCCGACTACTTAATTCAGGTCGATTACGTGACGCCGAGCGTCAACCTGCCGGGGTTTGGCAAAATCGGCGGCACGAAGGTCGGCGCGAAGATTCCGTACTTGGGGCACGCCGGCATCCTGTTTTACAATGGGTCGAGCGGCCTGACGAAATACTACGAATATGGGCGCTATCCGCCGAGCGGCGCTCTGGGGCGCGTGCGGCGCGTGAAGGCACCGGATGTCGATATTGCGGCCGACGGTCACGCGACGAAAGACTCGCTCACGGCGGCATTGAAGAGCGTGTCGAGCAAATCGGGTCAAGGAGGTCGCGTGCTGGGCGCTTACATCGTCTTGGCGGGAAAGTTCGATGCGATGCTAAAGTATGCGCGAAAGCGCGAGGGCGAGAACGCCGATCCCAAGCGAACGCCCTACGATCTGCATGCGAACAGTTGCATGCATTTCGCTAAATGGACGGCCGAGGCGGGCGGCGTGACTTTGCCACAGGGCATGACCGGGGCACCGGCGGATTGGATCGAGGACGTAAGGGACGAGTATCCCGATTTGCAGTTCACGCCGGGTTCGGGCGGTTCGGCGATCGATATTCGGTACACGGGATCGGAGAGCGGGGTCGTTCCGAGTTGGGCGAATCAGAAATCGTGGGGCGAGAGCGTTTGGGACGGAGACAAGTAACGCTGCTCGTGGATTCATTCGCTCGGGCTTACGCCAAAAACGTCATTCGAGCCGTCGCGCCGGCGTTGCTAGCACGCCTCGGCATTTCCGGCACGCCGGGCAGGACCGGCAAAATCCAAAAAAAACTCCCCTTCGGAACAACCGGCAACCGAAATCTATCTTCTAGGCACGAGCGACTCGCCCGCACCGCGTTCATAGATAGGGTGTGGGCGGATCGCCAGTCGTGCGAACGAATAGAACCCACTCGGTGAAGGCCGGCTCGTTCTTGGCATCCCGCAAGTTCTCGCTTTGTTCCGGTGAACGCGTCCGCAGCGACGCGGCCGCGGGGCAAAGCCGCCAAGAGCCGCAATTTGCCTCTGGTGGGCACAACGACGCGTTTTGTTCTACATGAGGAGGAGGGAGACATGCGACGGTTCTTTCTAGGACTGGCGCTCGCCGCCTTTGGCGCGTGGGCCCCGTCCGTAGCGCTTGCCGGCGACCTGGAGACTGCCCAGCAGATCGCCGAAAACTTGCGCAACGGTGGTATGAAGCACTACAGTGTGGGCGTTGGCAGCCGCAGCGGCGTGATTACGCTCCGCGGCACCGTGGCCAATGAAAACCAACGCGGTCTAGCGTTGGCCATCGCCCAGAACTCGGGCGGCGTAACGCAAGTGGTCGACGAACTTCAGGTCGGCGCCGCGCAGCAACCTGCCGCGGTAATTCAGCAAACCGCGGCACAGACGAGCCAGCCGATTGCCACGCCGCAATTCGCTGCACAGCCGACCGCGGCACCGATGCGTCGCGCACCGGTGATGCCGGTTGGCGTGGCTCCGTCGATGAGCATTCCCGGCCAACGTGGAATGGCGTCTCCGGCGGCGTATCAGCAAGGCGGCGGCCCGATTCCGGCGTACGCGCCGGGCGCTGGCGGCGGCATTGCACCGGCGAAGTACGATCAGCCGCACTTGCCGCGGCATGCCTGGCCGGCTTACGCTTCGTACCCGAACTACGGAGCGGTGACCTATCCGAAGCAGTACAGCCCGACGGCGTGGCCGTTTATCGGTCCGTTCTATCCTTACCCGCAGGTTCCGCTAGGGTGGCGTAAGGTCACGCTGGAATGGGACGACGGCTGGTGGATGTTGGACTTCAAGGCCCGCCGCCATTAATCGAAACGTCGTTGTGCCGTCTGGCCGATGTCCGCAAGGTCTCGGCAAGGCAACTTGCTAGCTAGCTTAAAGCCCCGTGCGAACGAATGCGTCGCACGGGGTTTTTTCGTTTGGTGGGCCTCGCCTTTTGCGAAACTCGATTCATGGGGTCGATTGCGCGGGTGGGGCGTTGACGGTTGGTGGGCCTCGCATTCGCTCGACCCACCCTACGAAACTCGACCCGCCGTACGCTACTCGACCAGCCCTAGGGAACACGTCGGTCGCGACTTGCGATCGTGCCGGCAGCGCCAGCACCGCTTTTATTCCGCTTTTTCGTCACAACCGGAAAAACCTGCAAGTTCCGCGCAGCTTCACTCGATATGTAACTGTGGACTAACAGGCTCGCGCCTTGGGCGTCGAGATCGGTGGTTCGACGCGAACGATGCGCTGGCTAACAGCCGCGTCGCCAGCACTCAAGCCAATCCAACCGCGATTCGTTTCGAGGAAACTTCTATGACACGCAAGACGTTGCCGCTTGCCGTTTGCTCGCTGCTGGGATTGGCCATTTTGGCCGGAACCGGCTGCACGTCGCTCGGCCCTCAGCCGGGCTTCCTGGTTTATCCGATTCCGG
This sequence comes from Planctomycetota bacterium, assembly GCA_029259895.1. Taxonomy (GTDB): domain Bacteria; phylum Planctomycetota; class Planctomycetia; order Pirellulales; family PLA5; genus PLA5. Next base: position 2,124 of record JAJDEG010000303.1, on the reverse strand, counting down.
TTAGCCCGCTGTGGCAGAAGACAGCGGAAGACAGGAAACACATCCAAGAGAAATACGAACGAACGCCGGTGCTGCCGCCGATTCCGCCGGGCGGCCCGACGATCGCCATCGACGCGCCGAGCGACGATGAAGTGATGCGGGCGCTCGAGGAGATCGATCCCGTACAGGGCGGTTTCCCATTGCTGCACGAGCAGCAGCGCAACAACGTTCGGATCGTGAAGGAAAAGATCGCCGACTTCATCGACCCGCCGCGGGTGATGCCGCTGGTGGGACCGGTGCAGGTCCATCACGTTCGCTGGAAGTGTACGGTCTACTACACGCGGATCACGCGACCGGGCTGGCCGATTCCGCAGCACCACGTGGACGAGTCGGAAGAAGTGATCTACATCGACAACACGCACTTGCACATGGTGGGCAACGTCGACGACGCGGCGAGTCCCGCGCCGCCGGCGGGTTAATCGCCAGCAACGAGCATACGGCCCGCGGTGAACTCACTCTGGGCCAATACTCGAGCAGCGGTTGGCTCATTCCAACGGAAGGCAACCAGGATTCGGCAGGAACGAGAACGAGCCGGCCACGTCACCCACGCCGCCACGCCTAGGGCAATTGCCTTGGGCGTGGCGGCGATGTTTATTGGGGGAGTTTATTGCGGGCGACGGCTTGCGACGTTCTGACTTGCCGGGGCTGCTCTTCGATCCGTTTCTGACTCGGTTTCTCGATTTCATTGCGCGGTTCTAACGCGCGGTGGACTTGGGAAGTGGGGTGTGGGTAGAATTGATGCTGACAGTGGTCGGTACCTGGCTGCCTGCTGATGGGCCGACCGGATTTTCGCCGCTACGACTAGCCCGCCGCACTGCGTCTGCTCGCAACGCCTCGGTTCACGCCGATCGGCGTCGAGGAGCAGCCCCGCCACGGAGTTTGCCATGCTGAAAATCGTCACGGACGTGGGCGCGAAGACTTGCGATCGTACGACGCGGCGGGATTTTCTTTGCGTGGGCGGCCTGGGATTGGCCGGCATGACGCTTTCGCAGTTGTTGTCGCTGCGAGCGAGGGCGGCCAGCGAGCAGGTCGATTTCGTTCGCGACACGTCGGTCGTGCTGCTGTATCTCTCGGGCGGGGCGAGCCACATTGAGACGTTCGATCCGCACATGCATGCACCGGTCGGCGTGCGCAGCCTGACCGGGGAAGTGTCGACCAAGATTTCTGGCGTGACGTTTGGCGGCACGTTTGAAGGTCTGGCCGCGCGGGCGGACCGGCTGGCCGTTGTGCGTTCGTTTCAGCACCCGGTCGGCGATCACGACGCGGCTCACGTCCACGTTCTTTCCGGCGGCACGAATGCTACGGGCAAGGGGGCTACCGACAACGGGGACGCCGGTTTTGGCATGGGCGCGGGATTCGCGCGGTTGCGCGGGGCAAATCATCCGGCGACGGGATTGCCGACGAATGTTTTTCTCGGCGAGCTCGAAGTCGACGGGCAATATCGCAACGAACGCGAGCGGGCGCTGCGGGGGAGCGCGCCGGGCATGCTGGGGCCGTCTTACGCGCCGCTGGTTCACCACACGGCCGACGACGAAGACGAGCCTGGAAACGGTCAGCGCGGCAGGAACCGCAAGTCGGCGGGCAACCGAGGCGAGAAGCAAGATTCGCTGGCGGCGAACATGCAGTTGAATCTACCGGCCGAGCGTTTGCACGATCGACGGCTGTTGCTGGAGCAACTCGATCGCATCAATCGGGGGATCGATGCGACGGGGATGATGGACGGCGTGGATAAGTTTAATGCGCAGGCGACGGAGTTGTTGCTGGGGGGCGCGGCCGATGCGTTCGACTTCCGCAAGGAGAAGCCGGCGCTGCTGGAGCGTTACGACACGAGCGACATCCAGATCGGCCATAAAGTGTTTCGCCCTTCGACGCTGGGCCGGCAGATGCTAGTGGCGCGGAGGCTGTGCGAGGCCGGGTGTGGATTCGTCACGGTGCATAGCGCGGGTTGGGATATGCACGCCGACGGCAACAACCCGCCGATCGTGCGCGGGATGGAGATGCTCGGGCGGAGCTTGGACCGGGCCGTTTCGGCGTTTCTGGACGACGTCGCTTCGCGGGGACTTGCCGACAAGATATTGCTCGTCA
>JAJDEG010000302.1 GCA_029259895.1 Planctomycetota bacterium | reverse complement strand
GGGGGGCCCTCCCTTTCCCCCCCCCCCCACCCTACATTCCTTGCTACCCATCAAGCTGTATCGCCCGCTCGATTTCGTCGAGGTCATTAGATACGGCGACGGCTCGGTTGGCAAAGGAGGCTCGTTTTACGCCGCGCTCGCCGAGGACTTTGTTAAACTGCTCCTGGTCGGTCGTGTGATAGGCGACCGTGGCCGTGGGGTCTTTTAGTTGGTGCCCGGTGAGGATACAGACCACTCGCTCGTCGCGGCCGATCACGCCCTCGGCCACTAGCTGCTTCGCCCCCGCCACGCTCGCCGCGCTGGCCGGTTCGCAGCCCAACCCTCCCGCACCAACCTGGGCTTTGGCGTCCAATATCTCCTGGTCCGTCGTCTCACGCACCACGCCGTCGCAAGTCGCCAGCGCCCGCAGGCATTTGTCCAAGTTCACCGGCCGGTTGATCTCGATCGCACTGGCAATCGTCGACGCCCTTCGCTTTTCCTCGTCCATCGTCCGATAAAACGCGGTGATCTTCGCCTGATCCACGTTCCCATCATTCCACCGCAGGCCCTGGCCGTTGTACAAACCGTGCAGCGTGTTCGCACCGGCCGCATTGATCACCGCCAACCGCGGCACGCGGTCGATCAGCCCCAACATCTTGAGTTCCGAGAATGCCTTCCCGAACGCGCTCGAGTTCCCCAGATTTCCGCCCGGCACGACAATCCAGTCCGGCACTTCCCAGCCGAGCGCCTCGAGCACGCGCAGCATGATCGTCTTCTGACCTTCGAGCCGGAACGGATTCACGCTATTCACCAGGTAAATCCCAAGCCGTTGGCTGACTTCTCTGACGCGCTGCATCGCGTCGTCGAAATCGCCGGCAATCTGGATGGTAAGCGCCCCGAAATCGAGCGCCTGCGACAGCTTGCCGTAAGAAATCTTCCCCGAGCCGATGAAAATCACGGCCTGCATCAGCCGGCTCACGGCCGAATACAGCGCCAGCGACGCGCTCGTGTTCCCAGTCGAAGCACACGCCGCTCGCTTGGCCCCAATCCAATGGGCGTGCGTAAACGCGGCCGACATGCCGTTGTCCTTGAAGCTGCCCGAAGGGTTCATCCCCTCGTACTGCAAGAACAACCTTCCCGGATTGGAGCCGACGAACTTCGCCACGCTGTCGGCCGACTGCAGCAGCGTTTGCCCCTCGCCGACCGTCACCACGCGATCCCGCGGCGCGAACGGCAGCAAGTCGTAAAACCGCCACACCCCGCTAAACGCCAGCGGATCGCTCCGCCGCGACCAAAGACCCTGCAAATCGGCCAGCCGCTTCGGCGGCGTCAGTCGATCCCATTCGTAGCTCACGTCGAGTAGCCCGCCGCAAGCCGAACAGGCCACCAACGCTTCGCCCAGCGCGTATCGCTTCCCACACTCCGGGCGTATGCACTGCTGAAACGCGGTGTCGCTCGATTGCACGACGCTAATCCATTGCCATCATTGGGGTTACGTCCACGCCGGCGGCATGGTCGCGTAAGTCTACGCCACGCCCCTGCTCGCCGCAAGCCGACCGACGTGCCCGCCAACCGAGCACATTCTACGCGAAAAATGGCGAATACATCGGCCAAATGCTCCGGTCTTGCCCGCGCGATCACCTCTGCTATATTGGTGCGTTTCGCAATCGCCACGTGCGCTAGCGTAGCTCAATTGGCAGAGCAGCTGATTTGTAATCAGCAGGTTGTGGGTTCAAGTCCCTCCGCTAGCTGATTGAGCGGCGGATAGTCGTGGTGCGATGCGGAATCGGCGCACGTCGGTGGCAACGGTTCGCGCATCTGCGGTTCCGGCGACGCCTGTCCGCGGAAGCCCGTCCGCGGCAAAACTGGAATCGGTCGACCGCCCGAAGTTTCGGCCGCGAAACGAATTAGGCCGTAATAGTGAGGCCGCAAGACGAGTTAGTGCAAGAGGTTCGGCGTTAGCAAACGTCGCAGCGGGAGGTTTCCCGAGCGGTCAAAGGGGACAGACTGTAAATCTGTTGGCAATGCCTTCACAGGTTCGAATCCTGTACCTCCCATTTTTAGATACCGTCCGTACCGTTGGCGTTCAAGAGAACCCGAATGGTTTGCGCAAAGTCGCCGCAATTTCCGCGGCGCGAGCCGATTATCAATAGTTCGTGTCCGGTGTCATTGAGGCGAAATGCGATTGAACGCCAGCCGCGCGGATCCGGCCGGTGCCAAGCCCAATTTGCGGGTGTAGCTCAATGGTAGAGCAATAGCCTTCCAAGCTGAAGACGAGGGTTCGATTCCCTTCACCCGCTTCGCGTTCGGTTGCCAGCGGCCAACGGCCCACAGCATCCGATCCGCTGCTGTAGCTCAGTTGGTAGAGCACGTCCTTGGTAAGGACGAGGTCATGGGTTCGAGTCCCATCAGCAGCTTTAGATGGTATTGACGCCCGATTTGTCCGCGGCTCGTCGCGACAGCACGTTGCGGCCCGCATCAGAAAACCCCATTACGGACCACGCAAATCGGACAGATCGGCGACCGGCGATATTTTTGCGATCCGACTCCCTAGGAAAAGGTTCCTGGGGTTGTTAAAACCTTACGTTACGCATTTGTCAGACCCAGAAATTGCAGGGAGACTCGAAAACCAATGGCTAAGGACGTCTTTTCGCGGACCAAGCCCCACGTCAACGTGGGGACGATCGGACATATTGACCACGGCAAGACCACGCTCACCGGCGCCCTCTTGTCCGTCCAGGCCGCCAAAGGTTTGGCCAGCTTCAAGTCGTACGCCGACATCGCCAAGGGCGGTACCGTACGCGACGATACAAAAACCGTCACCATCGCCGTTTCGCACGTCGAATACGAGACCGAAGGTCGACATTACGCCCACATCGACTGCCCCGGCCACGCCGACTTCATCAAGAACATGATCACCGGTGCCGCCCAGATGGACGGAGCGATCCTCGTCGTTTCGGCCGCGGACGGCCCGATGCCCCAGACTCGCGAGCACATCCTGCTCGCCCGTCAGGTCGGCGTCCCGGCGATCGTCGTGTTCCTGAACAAGTGCGACTTGATCGACGATCCGGAGCTGCTCGACCTCGTCGAAATGGAGCTTCGCGAGCTGCTCACGAAGTACGACTTCCCCGGCGACGACGTTCCCATCATTCGCGGGGCCGCGAAGCCGGCCTACGATGCGCCTAAGGACGAGGCCGCGTCTAAGTGCATTGCGGACTTACTCGCCGCCGTCGACAGCTACATTCCCGAGCCGCCCCGCGAAATCGACAAGCCGTTCCTGATGGCCGTCGAAGACGTGTTCTCGATCGAAGGCCGCGGCACGGTCGCCACCGGCCGTATCGAGCGCGGCGTCGTTAAGACCGGCGAGGAAGTCGAAATCATCGGCTTCTCCAAGGAAAGCCGAAAGACGATCTGCACCGGCGTCGAAATGTTCAACAAAACGCTCGACCGGGGACAGGCGGGCGACAACGTCGGCCTCCTGCTTCGCGGTGTGAAGCGCGAAGATATCGAGCGCGGCCAAGTGATCGCCAAGCCCGCGTCGATCACGCCCCACACTCAGTTCGAGGCCGAAGTTTACGTCCTGTCGAAAGAGGAAGGCGGCCGTCACACGCCGTTTTTCAGCGGCTATCGCCCGCAGTTTTACTTCCGCACGACCGACGTCACGGGCTCGGCCAACCTGATGGGTGGTGCCGAAATGTGCATGCCCGGCGACAATGTCCGCTTGAGCATTGAGCTGGGATATCCGATCGCCATGGACGAAGGAGTGCGTTTCGCCATCCGCGAAGGCGGTCGGACCGTCGGCTCGGGCGTCGTGACGAAGGTGCTCGCGTAGCCCGAAAAATTTGAAGGTGTGCTTGCGATCCCGAGAATTCGCCTCGGCCGAGGCGGACTGGAACGCGATTTCGTCGATTTGCACTGGCGGTCGCCGCGGCGACGTGTCAAACTGTTGGGGTTTGTTTTGGCGGTGAGTCGTTGGCGGCCAGTGCGGTGGCGAGCATATCTCGTGGGCGACAGTGGTCGCCGCGCGTGTTGGCGGCCGCGGCGATTGGGCTTCGCTCGCGACTGCCTCCGTTAGGGGTGTAGCTCAATTGGTAGAGCACTGGTCTCCAAAACCAGCGGTTGGGGGTTCAAGTCCCTTCGCCCCTGCCATAAAAGCTATGCGGCGATAGTCGCCGATAACGCGGCGTTTTTTGGGTGAGTCCGAAGGGTCGCGATAAGAAACCGATTCGCGGCGTCGACAGGGAAGCGACGTCGGGTTATTGGACGGAGTTAATGCGTGTCCACAGTCAAGACGAAGGAAACGGCCGGCGGATCGCTGCTTGGTGATTTGTTAAGCCCCGGACTGTACAAACGCAGTCAGGGCCGTATCGCCAGGCAGTTGACGTTTGCCGCAATTGCCATCGCCGTGGCGGTGGGATGCTGGCGGCTCGAAGTCGCCCTGCAAACTTGGGAATGGGTCAGGAATTGGGCCAAGGGGATGGAGGTCACGGTCACCGTCCTCGCGCCGATCGTCGCCCTCGCCGTGTTTGCGCCCCTGATTTGGATTTGCTACCGCGTCGTCAATATCCCGCGCTTCGCCGATTTTTTGATCGCCGTCGAAGCCGAGATGAATAAAGTTTCGTGGCCGAGCCGCACCGAGTTGATCCGCGCTTCGCTGGTTGTGCTATTCGTCGTGTTCCTACTCGCGGCCGTTTTGTTTTCATACGATTTATTGTGGGAATACATTTTTGACTTGATCGGCATACGTGGCGGCGGGATGGGCAACGGTTAAACCGGCGCAGGCCAAGCCGCGACATCGCCGATTGCCCAGCCACAAGACGGACCGCAACATCGTCCAGTGCTTACGTAACGCTGGGATACCGTACAGCCAAAATACCGCACAACCGCGATTCGACGTAAACGCGTCTCGATACAACGACCAAACTGCACCGTAAGTTCATGTCCGTCGACGATTTCCAAAACCTGACCGACCGCGCGCCCGATGAATCGTCGTCGATGGATGCGCCCCTGCCGCGCGACGAGTCGGCCGCATCCGATTCTGTCGCGACCGGCGGTTCGGAAACCGGGAATGCCGCTGCGCCCTCTACCGAGAAAAGCGGCACGGCCGCCAGCAATGACGGCAAAGTTGATGACGGCAACGATGACGCCGCCAACAGCGACGCCGCATCCGACGGCACCGCAAAAACTGACGGTACTGCGAAAACCAACGAGCCTGACGAACCTTACGTCCCACGTCCGCCCGTCGAGCTTGCCGAACCGGAACCGGAAGTGCCGCTCGATTGGTACATCCTCAAGGTCCAAAGCAACCGCGAAGAGTCGATTCGCGACGGGTTGATGCGTCGCGTGAAAGTGGCCGGACTAGAGGAGTATTTCCAAGAGATCATCGTTCCGACGGAAACCGTCACCGAATTCAAAAACGGCAAGAAGCGGATCGTTAAGCGCAAGCTCTACCCTGGCTACATCGTCGTCAACATGGCGATCACCGACGACACTTGGTTCCTCGTCCGCGAAACCCCGGGCATCGGCGACTTCACCGGTGCCGCCGGCAAGCCCTCGCCGATGCTTCGCTCGGAAGTCGACAAGATCGAACAGAAAGAAAAGGCCGTCGAAACCGAACAGCCCGCTCTGTCGATCGCGTTCAAGCCCGGCGACAGCGTGAAAATCAACGAGGGCACGTTCGAGAACTTCGAGGGCGAGGTCAACACCGTCGACGCGACCAACGGTCGCATCACTGTGATGATCAACATCTTCGGGCGGTCGACGCCCGTCGAACTGGAATATTGGCAAGTCGAGTCCGTCTAGGCAGGCTCATCCTTTTTGTAAACTAACCGGGCCCCGGCGGCCCTGTGCGGCGAGTCATCGGTTATGGCAAAAAAATTGACGGGCACGGCGAAGTTTCAGATTCCTGGCGGACAGGCGACTCCCGCGCCTCCGGTCGGAACCTCGCTCGGTAAGTACGGCATCAATCTCGGTCAGTTCGTTCAGCAATTCAACGAACGAACCCGCGAAGCGAACGGCATGCCGACGCCGGTCGTCGTCAACGTCTACAGCGACCGCAGCTTCGACTTCACGACCAAGAGCCCTCCGGCGGCGGCGCTGCTCAAGAAAGCCGCCGCCATCGCCAAAGGCGCGGGCGTGCCGAACAAGGACAAGGTCGGCAAAGTTACCAAGGCCCAAATTCAGGATATCGTCAAGCTCAAACAAAACGATCTCAACGCCCGCGACGCCGAGCATGCCGTGAGCATGATCGAGGGAACGGCCCGCAGCATGGGAATTGAAGTCGTCGGTTAGCGCCGGTCGCAAATGTTGTTACGTGATTTTTCGGCCGCTCGCCATTGTCACCGCGGGAAAAAGTAATGGTCACACTATCGAAGAAAATGAAGGCGATGTCTCAGGGGCACCCTGGACACGAACTGCAATCCATCGAGAAAGCGGTCGAAATCCTCGCCAAGTACCAGACGCGCAAGTTCGACCAGACCGTCGAAATCGCCATGCGATTGGGTATCGATCCCAAGCAAGCCGATCAGATCGTCCGCGGTTCGATCGTGCTGCCCAACGGCATCGGCAAATCGAAGCGGGTCGTTGTGTTCGCCAAGGGCGCGATGGCCGAGCAGGCCACCGAAGCCGGGGCGGATGAGGTCGGTGCCGAGGAACTCGCCACCAAGATCAAAGGCGGCTGGGCAGATTTCGACGTCTGCATCGCTGCCCCAGACATGATGGGCCTCGTTGGTCCCTTGGGTAAGGTGCTCGGTCCCCGCGGGCTGATGCCGTCGCCCCGCGCCGGCACGGTCACGCCCGAAGTTGGCAAGACGGTCCGCGAATACAAGGCCGGAAAGGTCTCGTTTCGTAACGACGCGACCGGAATCGTTCACGCCGTCGTTGGCAAACTTAGCTTCGATGCACAAAAACTCGCCGAAAACATCAAGGCGTTCGTCGATCACATCGTCGGCAACAAGCCCACGGGCGTGAAGGGACATTTTGTCAAATCCGTTTGCGTCAGCGGTACGATGACGCCCGGCATCCACATCGCCGTGTAATCAGACCGCAACCTTGTTTCCGATTCGCGGGTCGCCCGCACGGCCCCCGCCAAAGGCGTCAACGACATGAGTAAATACGTCAAAGAACTCGTCACCCAGCACCTTCGCAAGCGGCTCGACGGCGTCGAAGATCTGCTCGTGGTCGACGTGATCGGGCTGGATTCGCAGGGCACGTCCGAACTGCGCAAGCGGCTTCGTTCGGCCAATGTCAGCCTGATGGTGGTCAAGAACAGCTTGGTCCGCCGCGCGACCGATGGAACGCGCCTGGCGCCGGCTTTTGAAGGCGCAAACGGCACGATGGCTATTTGCTGGGGTGCCGAAGACATCGTCGCCCTGGCCCGTACGATCACGAAACTCGCCGGCGACAAGTTGTTTGAAAAGCTCCAGCCGCGCGGCGGCGTCATGGACGGCCAGGCGATGGACGCCGCAGAAGTCACCAAGGTCAGCAAGTGGCCATCGCGAGACGAACAGTTAAGCATTCTTGCCGGCCAGATTATGTCTCCGGGCAGCAAGCTTGCCTCGCAGCTAAT
>JAJDEG010000301.1 GCA_029259895.1 Planctomycetota bacterium | reverse complement strand
ATTGCGCTACACGAACGCCGGGCACGGGCCTGCGCTGCTCTATTCGCCCAGCGAAGACCGATTCATCTCGCTCGACGCGACCGGCCTGCCGCTGGGCGTCGTCGATGATCCGCGTTTCGAGACGCTGCCGCCGCTGGTCGTACAACCCGGCGATCTGCTGTTTCTCTGCACCGACGGCATCGTCGAGGCGACGGACCTATCGGGATCGCAATTCGGCGTACCGCGGTTGAAGGAGCTGATCCGCGCCAACGCGCATCTCGATTGCGAGACGCTCACCGACCGCATTGGCGACGAAGTCAGCCGGCATTACGAAGGCGACCACCCGCCGGACGACTTGACAATTCTGGCGGTGCGGCGACTTAGGTGATCGGCCGCAACAGCGGGTTCTGGGATGGGTTCTTAGCCAAACCGGGCAGCGAGCCAGTCGCGCGACAAACTTAGCACGGTCAGCGGATGGCGGCTTACGGCCTTCACGTCGACGTCGTTGGCGCTCATCGCCATGTACGCGACGGCTGCGACGGCGATGAGTACGGCCACGGCGGCGCGGACTAGCCAGCGTGCGCCGGCAACGCCCGGATCGAAACCGCGCGGCCGCGGTGGCGTGTCGGTCGACACGATGCCAACGACGTTTACGCCCAAGGCGGCAACGGCGTCGGTCGGCGATTCGATGATGCGCTGAATTCCGCGGGCAAGCAGCGAAGCGACGAACCCAGCAGCCAGCGCCGTCGCAAGAATCGGCAGCCACGGCGATTCGGCCGCGTCGCCGTTAGCGGCGCGGATGGACGTGCCGACTTCGTGTCGCCAGGGTCCGCTGGCCGCGAGCTTGACCAACTTTCGAGCCGCGGCGTCTTCTGCCGCCAAGGCATTGTCGAGCCGAGCATTGGCGGCCGCAATCGTCGACTTCGCCGCCTCGACCTCGTCAGCCAACTCGGCGCGGCTGGGCGTGGTCGGCCCGTCGGGTTCGATCTCGTCGGGTTCGATCGCATCGGGGCGGGCGTCGGCGACGTTGTCCGACTGGGGCGCGATGAGCGGCGGAGCGATGGGCGTGGCATCGTCGACACCGCCACCGTCAACGTATTGCGCGGTCGCCGACCACTTCGCCTTCCGATCAGCCAGTACGACCAATGCGTGCTGAATCTCGGGATGCTGCTCCGTGTAGCGCCCGCGCAGGGCGGCCAATTCGCCTTCGAGCAGCGCGACTTCGTCGCGCAGCAACACCCACCGGGGATCGAACGTACGCTGGGGTTGGCTTGAAGGCGCGGCCTTTGGGATCGATTCTGGCGTATGGGGTGCGGTCGCGAAATCACTTGCTGGTTCGACCGGCCCATCGCTTGTCCGGCGTTCTAGTTCAACGAGCCGCTTCGCCGCGGCGGCGGATTCCTCGCGGTGCTCGGTCGTCTGCTTTCGTAACGCCGTCAGTTCCCGCTCGGCTCTTTCCGCGGCGACCGCATTGCGCTGGTCGACGAACTGACGTGCGGCGGCGTCGAGCCGTTCGGCGAGCCGATGCGCATTGGTCGAACGAACCGCGACGACACAGAATCTTTCGTTTCGCGTCGGCCCAACGATCCAGGCCGCGTCCTCGTCCGTCGGCATCGCCTCTTTAGGAGCATCTGGGTCGGATCGTTCGAAACTATCTCGCACGGCGGCACGCGCGTCGGAGACAGCGAACTTGACGGTTGCATCCGACGGTTCGGCGATCACTTTGAGGACTACGGTCGATTCAAAGACGACATCCCGACGCGCGAAGGCGATGCCCATCACCGCAAGCGCCGCGAGGGCGACGACGAAGAACGCGACCGTGGGCGAAGCGCCGCGACGTTGGCATGCAGGCGTTCGGTTGAGAATTGACTCAGCCATGTCGAATTCAAACTTGGAGGATTATCGGCTTCGCTGCTGGCTCATGGACGTGTTTCGAGCCGGCGAACGGGCAAGGCACTCGACGCAGCGGTCTCCTTTTCATCGCACCGACCACTAAATCTCTCTTCGTCGATAAGCGCCGTCGCGCTTGACCTCTGATACAATCGACAAGAGTGATGATGGCTGGCAACGATTGCCGCGGCGATAAAGCTTACGGAATCCGCACAGTCTCCCAAGATTTCACTTCCACAATTGCAATCGAGCGACCATGTCCCTCGTCGGAAAGCCTGCCGTCGATTTCGCCCTCACCGACACGGAGGGCAAGGTTCGCCGTCTCGAAGACTACGCCGGCCGCTGGCTACTGCTCGTTTTTCACCGGCATCTGGCGTGACTGCCGTGCCGCGAGCACCTCGCGCAGTTGCGCGAACGGCAGGCCGAGTTCGCCGCGCTGGACGCCGACGTGCTCGTCGTCACGTTCGAGACCGGTCCGGTTGCGCGGGCATACATGGACGAAACGCAACTTCCCTGGCCGATCGTCGTCGACCCGGACCGGTCGCTATACCATGCCTACGGAATGATGTCGGCGCGTTGGATAGATCTGTACGGCCCGCGAGTTGTTTGGCTGTATCTGAAACTGATGTTCCGCGGCGGCCGCGTGCGGATGCCGACGGGCGACACGAGCCAACTCGGCGGCGACGTCATCGTCGATCCGCAGGGAATCGTGCGTTTGCACCACGTCGCCGATGGTCCGGCGGGTCGTCCGGAAATCGAGTCGCTGCTGCAACACATTCGGCCGAAAACGTCGAGTCGTGCCGATTTGAAGTGACGCGGATGCCGAGACGACGAGTCGGCGGCGATACGAAAGCTGGACATCGCCGCGGACGCAAAGCATCATGGAGATTGCGTGCGGCCGCCGCTAGGCGTGCGATATGTGCCTAGGCGACTTGCGCGAAATTTAACGTCCTCTCCTTCGGAGTTTACATGGCTCATTGGTCGCTCGTTCGTGCTGTCGCTGCGTCGCTGATTGTGTCTCTTCCATTCGGCGGTGCGACCGCCGCCGCGGCGACAAGTCTCGTCGACGTACTGCTCGTGCCGAGCGAGGCAACGGACCTTTCGCCGCCCAGCTCAAATCCCGCCGACAATCGCCTTGGCGGATTCATTTCGGATCTGGCTTACGACCGGACGACAGATTCATTCTTTGGCGTGACCGACCGCGGTCCTGGCGGCGGATTCAATGCGTTTGCGCCGAAGATTCAACAGTTTCGCCTCGATATCGATCCGACGACCGGCGCGGCGAGCAATTTCCGATTGCAGCAGACCATCTTATTCAAGACGGCCGACGGCAGCGCGACCTTCGACGGACGCACGCCGCTGGCGCTCAATGGCGATTCCTCGGTGCTGGGATTGAGCATCGATCCGGAGGCGCTGGTCATCGGCGCGAATCGTCACTTCTTCGTCGCCGATGAATATGGACCATCGGTGTACGAGTTCGCGCCGTTTTCGGTCGCTGGTGTAACTGAAGCACGGTTCGTTCGCTCGTTCGACGTGCCGGCGCGATTCATGCCGCTCGATTCGCTGGGGCAGCGTAACTACGAGGCCGAGCGCGAGACGGCGCCGGCGCTTGTTTCTGGTCGGCAGGACAATCGCGGTCTAGAAGGCCTGGCGATTTCGCCGGATGGTTTGACGCTGTTTGCATTGATGCAGGATCCGCTGGCCGAAGAAGGACTGGGCAATCAAGGCCGCCGTAGCCGCAACGCACGTCTGATCCGCTTCGACGTGGCGAGCGGTGCGAGCACGGGCGAGTTCATTTATCAACTTGAAGACATTGCCGACATCAACGTTCGAATTCCGGGCACGGCCAACGACTTCACGGCCAATCAACAGGGGCGGCAGGTCGGTGCCAGTGCGATCGTGGCCCTCAACGACCATGAATTCCTCGTCATGGAGCGAGACACGCGGGGCGTGAATCCGGAGACGATTCTCAGCGGCGACGTGGAAGACTTGACGGTCGGCACGAAGCGAATCTACAAGATCGACCTGGCGGGCGCAAGCGACGTGAGCGGCGTGAGTCTGATCGGAACGAATGCATTGCCAGTGGGCGTAACGCCCGTGTCGAAAACGCTCCTGCTTGACCTTCAAGCAGAGTTGGTCGCGATGGGACGCGAGATTCCGGAGCGAATTGAAGGACTGGCGATCGGCCCGCAACTGGCGGACGGCAGTTATTCCGTGTTGCTGGGCACGGACAACGATTTCAGCATCGAAGAGATCGGCGGTACTCTGTTCGACGTGTATACCAATCGCACGACAGGGCCGGTCGGCGGCGATCCGCTGGGACGATCGCTGTTCGCGACACAGATATTTTCCTTGCGCGCCGATCTACCCGAGTTCACGGCACCAGTTCCGGAGCCGGGCGGGCTGACCTTGGGCGCGGCGATCGTGCCGCTCGTCGCATGCCTCTGGACACGCCGCAAGCGGCTATCGCTCTACAGCCGCAGCAGCGACAAGCTGACCTGCATCAGCCGATCTTCGAGCATCACCGCTTCTGCGTCGTCGTTCTCAAATGTCGCACAGAGAAAAGACAGCCCTCGGGCGTAGGCGATGTGATAGCCCTTTCCAACGATGACCGACGGCACCGTGATGTGAGTGAATCCCCAGGGTGTGCCGGCCAATTGCGATTTGATGCCCCCGACGACGATATTCGCGATCTCGCCGACGCCGTCGACGACTTGCGACGTGAGCTGGCCAAAATCCTCCTGGCAGAGTCCTCCGACGGCGCGAAGTGCGAAGCGCTCGGATAAGTTTACGGTGATGAATCCGGACACGCGACCATGTACGCCGATCAGGCCGGTGATTATGCCGCTGTCATTTCCCGGGACCGCCGACAGTCCGACGCATTTAGCCTTGGTTTCGCACATCGCCAGTCCGTTGCTGACGGCCGTCAGCGTGGCCTTGGTCAACTCGGTATCGGCGATGGCCGCCAATGGGGATTGCGGTTCGGCAACGGCGCTCGACATTTGAGGAGATCCTAATGTTAGATGTCGCTCGCGACAGCCCTACGGAGAGAGCGGCCGTGCGGAGATTCTCGGGCCGGTTGGGCGGCGACCTAGAGGAATATAGGTCGATCCGCGAGCGACTGTGCGCAGGAGCGCGATTTTTGCCCCGATCCGCTAACAGACGCCCAATCTGGGTACGCCGACCAGCGTAATCGGCACGACCGGGACATTGAATTCTCGTCAGAAACGCCGGTTTTTACGAGCGAAAACGATCGTACCACATCAGCCCGACGAGACTCTTGGCGTCCTGGATGTCGCCGGATCGGACGAGGCGCATCGCTTCGTCCCAGGCGACGACGACGCGCTCGATCTCCTCGCCAACTTCGAGGGCCGATTCGCCGGCAGTCAACTCGCTAGCGACGAATACGTACATCCGCTCGTCGAGGATGCCGGGCGACATGAAGAACTCGCAGGCCCGCTCGAGACGGCCGGCGCGATAGCCGGTTTCCTCGGCCAACTCGCGGGCGGCGCACACGGCCGGGTCTTCACCGGCTTCGAGCGTGCCGGCGGGGAGTTCCAACAGCGTACGCCCGACGGCGGATCGGTAGTTGCGGATCAGGCACACGCGATCGCGGTCGATGAGGGGGAGAATCGTCACGGCACCGGGATGCACGACGATTTCCCGCGACAGGACAGTGCCGCAGCGGAGACGCCGATAGCGACGTACGACGCGGAAACGTTTTCCGCTCAGAAGTTCCTCGTCCGGCGGAGTCGATTCGTCGTCGCTCACTGGAGTAACCTCGATTTGTGAATCGGTCGGCGGCGGCGGCATGAAAACTCAGCGATTCGGGCGAACACTGGGTTTCCGGCGTGGCCGAATTTCAATTGATTCCGGTTTGGCCGACTGATACCATAATACAGTGGCGGCCGACGCACGAGACGTTTCGGTTACGGTTGCCTCGCGGCGGTTTGCTTGCCGCGTCACCGCCGTTGTGTTGGCTGCCGCCGTGGAGCAAGCGGTATGCGAGACTGGTCGTTCTGGAGCGTGAATCTCGGCCGCTTTGCCGGAGTGCAGGTCCGGCTGCACGCGTTCTTTTTGCTGTTCGCGCTGGGCATCTTGTACCTGGCGTCGGGCACGGGAAACGCCGAACTGCTTGGACCGTGCGCCTTGGCGCTGGCCGTGCTGTTGGTGAGCGTTTTGCTGCACGAATTGGCTCACGGCATCGCCGCGCAGCGCGTCGGCGGAAGCGTCAACGAAATGGTGCTCGGACCGCTGGGCGGGCTCGTTCCGATGACGGCGCCAGCCCAGCCGCAATTGCAGTTGATCGTGGCGGTTGCCGGGCCGCTGGTCAACATGGGCCTGGTTTTTCTGTCGATGATGTGCCTGCTTCTGGCCGGCCGCGACGACGACGTGCCGAACTTGCTGAGCGTTTCCTTCGCCGGCGATCTGATTAACGACGCCTGGTGGCTGTCGGCGGTCAAGTTGTTGTTTTGGATCAATTGGGTGTTGCTGCTGGCAAACCTGCTGCCGGCGCCGCCGTTCGACGGCGGCATCGTGCTGCGAGCCATGTTGTGGCCGTTCGTCGGATATCGGCGTTCGGTGCTGATCGTCGCCCTGGTCGCGAAGGTGACGGCCGTCGCGCTGTGCGTGGCCGCGTGGTTCATTCCACAACCTCCGCCAGAACTGAACGTTCCGCCGCTGTGGCTGCCGATCGTGATGATCGCAATCGTGCTCTTTTTCAGTGCCAAGGCGGAAGTCGAGCGGCTGCACGAGCGCGAACTAAGCGAGGAGTGGCTGGGGTTCGACTTCTCGCAACAATTCGGCGACGACGACGAGCCCCCCGAGCCACGACGGCGCGACCCAGGCATGCTGCAGCGTTGGCTCGAACGGCGACGAGCGGCGCGAATGCGCCGCCGGCAATTGGAAGAGGAAGAAGAAGAGTGGCGCGCCGACGATATCCTCGCCCGGCTGCATCAGTCGGGCATTCGCTCGCTGTCGTCGGAAGATCGCGCGATCTTGCAGCGCGTCAGCCAGAGATATCGCAATCGGTTGAATCATTGACGCGGCGAGCGGCGAACGTTGGCGTGCGCCGCAGGGGCATTGCTCGCTCGTCGTCCGCGCCACGGGTATACTTGGGATCGCGTGTCGATAACTCGTTCCCCGTTGGTCATGTAAAGGACGAACCGATATGCGCATTGTTACTGCTGCGATCGTGACGGCTTCGACGCTCGTCGCCATGCTCGCTGCCCACTCGGCGGATGCTCAGCAAAACTGGCCGCGATTTCGCGGGGCTAATGCCGATGGCGTTGCGAAGGACGACCCACGGCTGCCGGTCGCTTGGAGCAAGACGGAGAACGTCGAGTGGGCGGCCGACGTGCCGGGCTGGGGCTGGTCGTGTCCGATCGTGTGGGGCGACAAAGTCTTTCTTACGACGGTGGTCAGCGACGAAGTCGACGAGAACGCAACGCCGAAGAAAGGGCTGTATCTCGGCCAAGGCGTCCGTACGCCGGCCAAGGGTGTGCATCACTGGCTGGTGTATTGCTTCGACCTGAACACGGGCAAGGAACTATGGAAACGTGAAGCGCACGCTGGCGAGCCGAAAGTGCCGCGGCATCCGAAAAGCACCTATGCCGCGGAAACGCCGACGACCGACGGCGAGCGACTGTACGTGCTGTTCGGCGACTTGGGGCTGTATTGCTTCGACTTCGACGGTAAACAACTTTGGAAAAACGACATCGACCCAAAGAAAACCTTCTTCGACTACGGCGCGGCCGCTTCGCCCGTCGTTCACGACGGGCAAGTGATCGTACTCTATGACAATCAGGAGGACTCGTACGTGGCGTCGTTCGCCGCGGAAACCGGAGAGCAGCTTTGGCGAACCGAGCGCGAAGAGAAGAGCACTTGGGCCACGCCGTTCGTTTGGAAGAACGACAAGCGCACGGAGATCGTCGTGTGCGGCAAGGACAAGAATCGCTCGTACGACTTGTCCGGCAATCTGCTGTGGGAATTCGACGGGCGAATGTCGAATCTGGTGATTCCTTCGCCGTTCGCGGCGCACGGCATGCTCTACATTTCCTCGGGATACATCGGCGACGCGCATCGACCTGTCTATGCGATCAAGCCGGGCGCG
>JAJDEG010000031.1 GCA_029259895.1 Planctomycetota bacterium | reverse complement strand
ATACGACGAGGCGGTCGCCGATTACACGCGGGCGGCCGGTTTGGAACCGGAGAATCCGGCGATTCTGCGTCGGCTGTCCGTGGTGTCGCTTGCCCGGCGAGAACCGCAACGGGCGTTGGCTTACGCGCGGTCGTTGGTCGACGCGTATTCGCCGGGCGCACCTCCGGCGGACGCTTTGGACCTGCAGGGTCAGATTCTTGCCGATTTGGGGCGGTGGACGGACGCGAAGGCGGTTTGCGCTCGCGCAGCTTCGGTTCAGGCGACGCCGGAGCGGCTCTGTCGGTTGGCGGAGTTGGAGTTGTTGGCGGGCGAGCCGAATGCGGCGCGGCAGACGCTGGACCGCGTGCTGAATAGTCATCCGCAGCATTTGCAGGGGCTGGCGCTGCGTTCGCGGCTCAACGAGGCGGCTCCGTTGCGGCAGTGATGCGATTCTGGCGGCTTGGCGAACGCGATGGCGTCGCGGCGATCATTCGATACAACCATTCGACACAACCGGAAGAATCGCACGGATAGGCGGGATCGCGTCGGCGAATCCCAGTTAGGCAATGGACTTCGCCGAGGCCAAGTCCGGGCGGTGGCGTAGTCTTCATGAGGGTTTCTTGCGCCCATTGTTCCCGTAACGCTCAGGAGTCGAGCGATGTCTACTGCCACTGCTTTCGACGAGACGCCGGACCGTCGCCGCACCTATCCGGACTTTAGCCCAGGCGGCCGAGACCGCCGACAATTCGGTGCGAACTACGACGATCTTTCGCCGCAGGGGCGCGAGTTGGGGCTGGCCGTCGACGCGTATAAAGTGTTGCATCATCGCCGGTTTATTACGCCGGGCGAGTTGCTGGACGTGGTGAAGCAATTGGGCTATCAGTGCGAGGCGTCGTCGACGGACAAGCCGGCGGCGGACGGCAATCCAGCGAGTGGTGGGGAATTCGTCGATCGTCGCGGACGTTCGGACGACAGTCCGGTCGGAGCGGAGCGACGTCAGTTTGCCGGCAACTATGGCGATCTTTCGCCGGAAGGCCAGCAGCTTTCGGACGCGATCGATCAGTACAAGCTGCGGCATCGGCGTCGCGTCATCGATCCGGATGAGGTTGTGGGAATTCTCAAGACGGCCGGTTATCGGCAGGTCGTCGGGGTCGAGGCGTAGTTTCTACGTTGTGTGGTGGCACGGTCAGGAGACCGGCCACAACAACAGTCCGGTGGAACGGTCGGGAGACCGGCCACAACAGCACGAGCGGCCACAACAGCACGAGCGGCCACAACAGCACGAGCGGCCACAACAACACGAGCGGCCACAACGATGGCGACATTGCGAAACGGCTGCCGCGGCGTCGATCATCCAACGGCGCGGCTATTTCTTCTTTAGTTTTGCGCGGTGCGCATCGTCGGCCGCTTGTCGGCGTGCGGCGTACTTGAAAACGAACTCGCCGTGGGGATCGAAGCCTTCGTCGCCGCCGCTGAATGCGCCGAGCGATGCTTGGCGCGTGAAGGCTAGCCAGAGGCGGTCCGGTCCTACGCCGAGCATCTTTTGGTTTGGCGTTTCCATGAACGATCCGAGGAACGGTGACTGCGCGAGCGGCGAGACGTGTAGGCTGGTGAGCGTGAAGCAGAATAGAACCCAGCCGGTCCAGAGGGCGAGAACGACGGCACCGGCGGTGTCGATGGCGTAGGGGAAGCGGACCTTCACGCGCGAGACCAGGTCAGTGGCCAAGCGGACGAGTCCGAAAAAGAGGGCGAAGAGCGCCCACAGGCAGACAAAGTCCATCGTGTTGGAGTTTGGGCTGCCGAGATTGTTGGCGAGCGGCTCGAAGAAATTCATGGCGAGCAGGGCGGCAAAGACGACGTTGATGAGCGTGAGGGCGGTGCCCCAGATGCCACGGTTCCAGAGGCAGGCGACGGTGCCGATTAGGATCAGGAGTAGGAAGACGATTAGCATGGTTGGGTTCTTGACTTGGCCGGTTCGTTGTTTTCGTTATTGCGGCGCGCGTAGGTGGGCCACACTTCGTTCGACCCACCCTACGACCGCAACGGCTACGACGGTGGTTTGCGGCGCTTAGTTGTTTGATTTGAAGACGCGGGTGACTTCATCTAGGGATGTGGCTCCGCTGACGGCTAGGAGCACGGCCTCTTCGAGGAGCGTTCTTACTTTGGCGGCTCTGGCTGCCGTGCGGAGGGCGTCCATTTTGGGTTGTTCGACGAGGAGGCGGCGGATGGTGTCGTCGACGACGACCAATTCAAACACGGCGGTGCGGCCGTGGTAGCCGATGCCTTCGCACTGCTCGCAGGGCGGCAAATCGCGTTTTTTCTTCGTGCGGTCGGGGACGGGGACGCGATAGAGTTCTTTGACGCGTCCGGCGGGGATACCGAACGAACGCAGCTCCGCCTCGGTCGGCGTGTACGTTTGTTTGCAGGCGTCGCAGAGTTTACGTACCAAACGCTGGCCGACGACGGCGGTGATGGCCTCGGCGAATGTTTTTTGCGGCACGCGGAGCATGAGGACGCGCAGCAGCGACTCGAGGGCGTCTTTGGCGGCGATGCTGCCGACGATTAGTTTTCCGTCCGCGCCTAGCTGGCAAAGCTGCGTCACCGATTCGGCGTCGGCCCAATCGCGGTGGACGATGGCGTCTGGATACATTCGCAACAGGCCGGGGAGGGCGTGGGCGGCCGTTTTCTTATTTGCCGCGTCGTACTTTACGACGGTGACGTTTTCGATGTGTCGCTCCGGGCGATCGGCTGGCTCGAGGGCGTAGACTTCGCGCATGAGGCGGTCGGTCGAGCCGAGGGCGACGTCGATGGTGGTGGAGAGGCCGTGCTTGGGGAGCGACGAGAAGACGACCACGCCCTGCTTGGCGGCGAGTAGCTCTTTGAGCGTGGCCTGCATTTTGTCGCGCATGCCGAGATCGGCGAGCGAGTCGAACGGCTGGACGTCGGTGTCGAAGCGGACGACGGCCCTTTCGCCGGTCTTGGCCATTTCCGCGGCGACTTCGCAATCGTGACGACGGTGGCGAAACTCGACGCCGCAGTGGCCGATCTGGCGGGCGACGTGCTCGTCGCAATTGAGGCCAGAGACGAGTTTGAGGACGTCAGCCATCGAC
>JAJDEG010000004.1 GCA_029259895.1 Planctomycetota bacterium | reverse complement strand
TGCCTGTCGGACCGCTAGCTTGAGCAAGCACGCCCATGATCGCAATCACAACCACGCTCACCAAAGGATGCTTGCGGTTGATCTCCGACCGCGGATCCTCCAACTCCTCAAAATGACACAACACTTCGTCGATCGCCATCTGCGCCCGCGCCACGACAAGCCCTCCATGAGATGCACCCACAGAGAACTTTGTATCGCGCCAATACCCCTGGCGCAATCTCCCCCACGCGTCCTAAAGCCCGCAGAATGCGCGCTGGCCCTGCGTCTAACCACGTGACGCCGGCGGCGCGATCTTGTCGTCCGCCTAAAGGTCGCCAGCCAACACCTTGCCCTCGTAACAAATCAAAGCAAAATTGTTCGATTTAATGGTTTCGCTGCGGAATTCGTCGGGTTATACTCCGCTTAATGCGGGGAGGGGTAACGACTCGTCCACGCTCCGCGTAACGAACGGAATCTGATCGAATCGCGCGAATGCCGCCGCTGATACGCCGCCAATAAGTTCGTGAACCTTCGGAGACGCTCATGAGATCCGCAACGCTTGCCGTCTGCTGTGGACTGATATTCTTTACTTTCGTCGGCCGGCCCGCCGTCGTGTCAGCCCAAGTGCTGATCGCGGATGTGAACATCACGGGTGCGAGCAACGCCTCGACCGTGGCGACGGTCGAACGGCAAAGCGCCGGGTTCGATCTCTCTCTCGGACAAGGCAACTTCGGCGATGTCACGCTTTCCGTCGGCGGCGCTCCGCTGTTGCAGACCGACGGCGTGATGATGGCCGTGCCCAACACGATTGCGATTCCCGCGCCGCCTGGCACCAATGCGAATCCCCGTGCGTTCATCAGCGTCACTGGCCCCGTAACCGAAAGCGACGCCTTCGGAACGGGAACGTCCTGGCTCGCGATGGGCGACATCACGGGCGGCGGTTCGGAGTCGAACTTTCCCGCCTCGCTCGCATACTTTCGATTCAGCGAAGGCTGGATCGCCGGGCACATCGGTCTGGACGGCGCAAAGCTCGCTGGAAATCTCGACCGCGTCACCGTTACGCACGACGCCGTGGCCGCGAGCTTCGACTTGTCGATCGCCGGCGTCAACTCCGCGACCGACGGTTTGCTGTTCGTCGTCGACGCCAACAATCAAAACAGTTCGAATTATGCCACGATGATGATCGAGGGCTCGGGCTGGGAAGTGCGGGTGTGGGATCAGGGAGGGGATTGGCCCAACTCCGGCAATGCCGATTTCAGTATGGTTTACGTTCCGTACAACGCACCGAACCTGATCGCCGGCCACATCAACGTTGACGCGACCGTGAACACGTCGGTCGGATCGTTTACCGTCAGCCCGCTGGCGATCGCGGGCGAGTACCTGTTGCAAATCCCCGACGGCGCGGGCGGCTTCTACGACAACACCGACGGCATTCTGATGCTGTCGGTCTCGAATCCGGCCACGCGCGACGATTTGCCGCTGGCGCCCGACGACAATTTCCTCGTATACGAATACGACGCGGCTAATAACGGGTTCATCGTCGTATCGCACGACTTGCCGAATGCCTCCGACCAGACGACGCAATGGAATTTTGCGTTTCTGCGGTACGAAGCGCCCGTGACCGTGCCCGAACCGAGTACGGCCCTACTGGCGGGCGTCGCAATCGTGGCGATGGCGATCGGGCGCGGCGTTCGTGGCCGCCGGCGATCGCATGGAAACGTGTAACGACGCTACGATGAATTCGCAGCGTCCGTTCGCGTTCGCCGAAAGGAATCTCGTCTTGCGCGCATCGTTGAATCGGGTGGCGACTAGCGCGAGTACTCGTTGACTTCACACACAATAGGATCATTCTGATGCCACGTCGCGATGCGTCACGTTCCGGCAGTGCCCTTACTCGCGGACGACTATATATCTTGTTGGCGGTTTTCGTTGCGACGACCTTCCCGTTCCATGCAGCGAGGGGAGCAAACCTCGAATTGCATCTCGACGCCACGTCGCTCGGCGGCGTGCTCGGCCAAGGCGTCACTTACTGGCCGGACCAAAGTCCCGGCTACTTTCGCGACGCCATCGCCCCTTCGGTAGCCGCCGCGCCCGTTCTCGAACAGATCGACCTCGGCGCAGGCCCCTTCAACGCGCTCCGCTTCGACGGCGCGGACGACAACCTGTTCGCCGGTGGATTCAACGTGCCCCGCGGCGACTACACCGTGATGATCGTGGCCGCCGTCAGTCCCGGCGAGACGGAGGGAGCGTTGCTGTCGATGGACCCCGGCGGTTGGAACGATCTGGATACCGCCATCGGTGTCGGCAGGATGAACGTGCTCGGGTCGACGCCAGGCGCCACATTCGGCATGGAGACGCACGGTCCGCGGCTCAACACGGTCAACGGATTGCACGCCGGCGGCGTCCAGGACGACGACGTGTTTCGCGTGTTCTGGGCCAGGGCCGATGGCGCGAATTACACAGTCGGCGTGAACAGTGGGCTGTCCGCCTCGACCATCAGCAGCCAGCCCGGCATGTTCGGCTCCAGCGGCGCGGGCCTGAACATTGGTCTGCGGCAGGGGAGCGATCTGTTCGACGGCCGCATCGCCGAAATTCAGGTTTGGTCCGGCGCGCTCGACGACGCGGCGGTCTTTGGGCACGTCGACGCTTTCACCGCCAAATACGGCCTCGACGGTTCGATCGGCGGCGATCCGCGTCCGCCGGTCGATGTGCCGGTTTCCGCGGCGACGATCACCGTGCCGATCGCGTCGGACAACGCATCGTCGGTGTGGATGGTCGCCCGCACGGGTCCGGTCGGATCGAATTTCACGATCGAAACGCCGCCAAACGTAGCGGACGTCGCCCTAGGAATCGACGGCACGTGGTTGCTCGCGACCGATGGGATATTGTTGGCCACGATCAACGAGAACCGCGTCGCGGCACCATTCTTCACCGCCGAAGTCGTGCAAGAAGGCGCGTTCAATTCGGCAACGTTCGGATTCATCGACGCCCTGAGCGTGGCGACCAGCGAAGTAACCGGCGGCGGCGAAACGAACGGCAACGTGGCCGTCGTCTTCTTTCCGTTTTCCGGCGGCTGGACTGGCGCGCACATTGGCGGCTTGGGCGGCAATATTGAGATCGCCAATAACTTCGCCCAAGAAAACATCAACTCGATCGCCGCCGGCCGCTATCGCATCGACATCCCCGGCGAGAACTCGCAGACCGACGGTTTCCTGTTCGCCGTTGGCGGGTCGAACGAGGACAACGTGGCCGTCGTCGCCGCCATGCCCGACGGCGCGTGGGAAGTCGGCGTGATTGACAACGGCGGCAATTTTCCCAACTTCGAGGACGACGACTTTAGTTTTGTCTACATACCCAAGGACACGCAGAACCTGATTGCCGGCAAGGTTCTCGCCAATGGCGGCATCGATCCGGCGCTGAGCGTGGGGAGCTTTTCCGTCACGCAACTCGGCACGGGAACTTACGAACTGTCGATCGACGGTCTGCTCCCGTCCGATGGCGTGCTGATCCTCAATCATGCGTCGCTGGTGACGTCCGGCGGCGTCACGGCGGCCGAGGACAACTTTATCACCTATGCGACCGACGCTACGAACACGAAGTTCATCATCGAGTCCCGCGATTTCCCCAACGCCGGATTGCAGAACAAGGATTTTCAGTTCGCGTTCGTGACGTACGATTTTTCGCTATCCCTTCCGAACCTTCCCGGTTCGCCCCAGGCCGGCGCGCTCGTGCCGGAACCAACCGCCTGGTCGTTGGTGCTCGTCGCGATATTCTGTGGCGGTATGTTCTGTGGCGGTGCGGCGAAGCTGCGTCGCTTGGGAAGCCGTGTGTTGCCGCCGCTCGGCATTTCGATCGCCGTGATTCTCGGCACGCTTATCACCGCGTCGAGCGCCACGGCCCAAGACAAGAAAGTCTTCGTCATCGGTGTTGACGGACTGCGCCCAGACGCCATCGGCGTCGCCAATACGCCGAACATCGACTCGCTTCTTGCCGGCGGAGCGTTTAGTTTCACGGCCCAAGGCGAAGACCTCACCTTCAGCGGGCCAAACTGGTCGACCATCCTGCACGGCGTCCATCGCGATCGCCACTTAGTGAATACGAATAGCTACGCGGGCCATAACCTCGCCGCTTGGCCGGACTTCCTGTCGCGGATGGAGACGTTCGACTCCGACATCAACACGATGCGTGCCATCTCGTGGCCGAATATCAGCAATCAACCCACGTTGGCCGACATCAACTTCAACGCCAACGACGACGACGTGGCCGTGGTCAACCAGGTCGTCAATCAGATGAACGCGGCCGATCCCGACGCGATCTTCATTCACATGCTCGACGTCGATCACGCCGGCCATTCGTGCGGTGACTGCTACCAACCCGACAGCCCCGTCTATATCGCGGAAATCGAGCAAGTCGATTCACAAATCGGCCAGATGCTCGGCGCGATGCAAAATCGCCCGACGTTCGCCAGCGAAGATTGGCTGGTGCTGCTCGTCGCCGATCATGGCGGCATTGGCAGCGGGCACGGCGGCAACACGCCCATCCGGCGCACGATCCCCTTCATCATGAACGGCCCGTCCGTCACCGCCGGCGAAATCTTTCCGCCGCCGCGAAATGTCGACGTGGCGAGAACCGTCCTCACGCACATGGGCATTGCCGAGAGTCATTTCAGCGACCTCGACGGGCACGCCGTGGGCTTCGCGGCCACTTCGCCTCCCGTCGCCGCGTTTGGCCAGAATCTGTTGTTCAACGGCGACGCCGAGTACGACCGCGGGTTCGCCGTCAACGGCACGTTCGACCAGTACGTCTCCGGCTGGTCCGATCCGGGCCTCGGCGAAAATAACCCGCGCATGACCGTCGTCGAATACGGCGCAGGGCACTGGCCATCCCTCGTCGCTCCCGGGCCGAGCGAGCGCGGTGCGAACATGTTCATCGGCGGCACGCAAGACGACGCCCGCATTACGCAGATCGTCGATGTGGCCAATCTCGCGTCGCAAATCGACGCCGGCGAAGTTTCCTACGACCTCAGCGCCTATCTCGGCGGCCGCGACGCCGAAACCGACATGGCCCGCGTGTCCGCCCGTTTTCTCGACGCCAACGGCGACTTGCTCACGTTCGGCCAGATCGGCCCAGTCACTCCAACGGACCGCGGCAACCAGACGTCGCTGCTGTTGCGTAGCGACGCGGGCGGCTTGCCCATGGGCACCCGCGCGATCGAAGTCACGCTCGTCATGACGCGGCTCGTCGGAGTCGACAACGATGGTTACGCCGACAACCTGTCGCTGATTCTCTCCACATCGTCGACGCGAATCCCCGGCGACATCGACAACGACGGCGACGTCGACCGCGCCGACGTGGCTATGCTTGTCGGCAACTTCGGCACGACCAGCGGCGCGACGTTCGACGACGGCGACTTCAACGGCGACGGCCGCGTCACGATGGCCGACGTCGCGATCCAGCAGTCGCATCTGTCCGTTCTCGTGGGCGGTTCCCCAATCGCGGCCGTGCCGGAGCCGGGCTCGATTGTGCTGCTTGCGGTCGGGCTGGCGTTCGTTGCGGTATGCCCTCGAGAGTGGCGGAGGAGGCTGCGTCGCAATTAGATTATCGGTCGTTCTGCCAACTTTGGCTTCGAGTGCAAGACGTTGTGCTGGCGAACTGCAAGCGTTGTTCGATGACATGACGGTAGTAGCCCGGTACGAACCGGCGAAGCAGGCGTCCAGCGCGCACGGCAACAGAAAAATGGCGCCCTGTGCAGAAATGAATTCGTGCTTTACCGCGGACTGCCAAATGGTTCGCAGGCAGTGTCTTATCGAACGGGCAGGTATCGTAAGCAACGGCACGGATCGGGCGACCGATAGGCTTTTCTCTTGATTCGCAGTCCGCCTTCCCGAAGCAACTTGTCGAACGCCGCGGTGAACTTCGTGTCGCGGTCGTGCATCAAGACGTCGGCCGGCAGCTTGGCCTTCTTTACGTGCTTCGAGAAGTCGGCGGCTTGTTCTTTGACCCAGGTCTCGTACGGATGCACCGTCGACGGCGAGACGAACACACGCCGACTCCCGACATGCAGAAACACGATCACGAACAGATCGCGGAATGCCTTGGCCGAACGGACCCGATCAGCAGCTCACTGTATCAGTCGAGCCACCAAACCAAGGGAACAGACGAATCGCCCTTCCCTATGGCTTGCTCAGTGGTAGGATAAAGCCGCAAATACATTAGCAGGCCAGCTTCCGGAGCTGCCGGACTTGCGTCCGGGGAACGTGGTCGAGCGGCGGCGCTGGGCGGCAGTGGTAAACAGCTTGTTCCTAGCGCGAAAACCTGCAGCGCAAAGCCCGCTTCCGATAGAAAACTCGTCGCGTGCGACTCTGACGGCGCCTGCCGAGCGAGGATTGACTCAGGGTTTCACCCAAGTACACTCCAAGGATGGTAGGCGTCGAATCGTGCGACGATGCGCCTGTAATTGACGCGAGACTGGCAAAATCACGGATTGGTTGAGCTATCCTCGCGTGAGAAATCGGTTCTCTTGTTTGGAGGTTGGACTAATGCGTGTGAAATACATTTGGCGAGTCGTTGCGGCAATTGCCGTATTGGCGCATCTCAGTGCGGTTACGGCGCGTCGCGCCGAGGCCGACAATCTTCACGATGGACTGGTCGCCTATTGGCCTCTCGACGAGGGCATGGGCATCACGGCATTGGATCTGGCTCCGGGTGGAATCGAAGCCGACGACGGGCAACTGCGCAACTCTCCAACGTGGCTTTCGGGCGCTGCGGCCAAGCTCGGCACGAGCGCACTCCGGTTCGACGGCACCACGCAAGATGTTTTGCTTTCCGATAGCTTCGACTTGGACATCAACACTTCGGCCGTGACGGTCTCGGCGTGGGTCAATCTCGACACGTTGCCTTCCGCATTGTCGGAATCGTTCGGCGGCATCTTCGATTCGGCGCAGGACAATTACATCCTGTATCTCGACCGCGGCAATCAAGAACTGCGATTCAAGGTCACCGACAGCGATGAAACGGCCGAACGGCCCGGCATTCCACAATCGATGCTAAGCACCGGAAGCTGGCACCACGTGATGGGCGTCTACGACGGCAGCGCCGCGGTGGCGAAAATCTACTACGACGGCATGCGCGTCGACAGTCACCTCAACCTCGGTTTGGTCGACGCGGTGCGGACGGGGCAAATCGCGGGCATCGGTTCGAATCCGCTGACGGTTCCGGGCAATCCCGGCTCCAATTTCTTTCCGGGCGCGATCGACGACGTCGCCGTGTGGGATCGCGCCTTGGGGCGATCCGAGGCCACGTACCTCTATAATTCGGGCGTCGGCAAAGCCGTCGGTGCGGCAAATCCAAATTTGCCATTCGTTCCCGACGATGCGATCATCCCCGTGCAGCCCGCCGTCGGCCCCGTGATCCACTATCGATTTGAAGGCAACCTGGTCAATTCCGGCACCGGCGGCAGCGCGCTCGACGGCACGCTGTTGGACACGCCCGGCGTAAACGACGTGCCCTACGGCCCCGGGAAGATTGGACAAGGTCTTGACTTGCGCGAGAACCCCGATGCGTCGACGGGCGGCGACGGCGTAAGCGTCGCCTACGAGTTGCCGGACGACGGCACGATCGCGTTTCACTTCGCTGTGGACAAGTACTACAACTTCCAGTCGCTGTGGACGAACTCCGTGGAGCCCAACGACTGGGAGATGTGGATCTACGGCGATGGGCGATTGCGGGGACGAGTGGACGCCAACTCGTACGCCGAATTCGACTTGGACAATTTGGGTGGCGTCGGGAACACGTATCACATCGCTTTTTCCTGGGAACGCGACGAAAACAACGTGGCGGTGAAGTTGTACGTCGACGGTGAATTGCGTGACCAGCGCACGGGCCCCTGGATTCCTCATCCGGACTCGACGGTGTTTATCGCAGGCGGCGACGGCGGCAATGACTTTGGCGCAGGCGTATGGGATGATTTCCGTATTTACGACTTCGCTCTGTCCGGCGGCGAAGTCGCTTACCTGGCCCAAATCCCCGAACCGGGGAGCATGTGGCTTGTCGTCGTCGCGGTTGGCGCGATTGGTGTCGGCCGCGTGTTCCGTCGACGACGTTGATTTACCGATGGCGATGTGAAAAATGCGACGATGCCCTTCGCGAACCGTTCACTGGGCGGGTTCGCGGAGGGCAGTTTTTTGAATCGCGGTAGCGTAATGCTAGAAACGAAACTTGCACGATGCGCATGTTTCGGCCTGTTGTGGGTCGTGCTAGCGGCATCGCCCGGAGCGTCGCTTGCCCAGCCAGCCGCGACGACACGGACGACGGCGACGATCGCCGACGGTACGCCTTGGCAAACGAAGTGCTTTGTACAACGTGCCGCGACGGCCGGGCCAACCGTCCTCGTCGTGGGTGGTGTTCACGGCAACGAACCGGCTGGCGCGGTCGCCGCCAATCAGATTCGACATTGGCCGATCACGCGCGGCAAGCTCATTGTCATACCGCGAGCGAACGTGGTTGCCTTGGCGGCGGCGTCGCGATATTTGCGAGGCGTGGACGCGTCCTCGCGCAATCTCAACCGCAATTTCCCTCGCGCCGATCGAAGAGAATCGCCCCGCGGCGAACTCGCTACGGCGATCTGGGATCTCGTCGAACAGTATCGGCCCGATTGGGTCATCGATCTGCATGAAGGCTATGATTTCAATTCGCAGAATGCCAAGAGCGTCGGCAGCACGATCATTGCCAGCACCGGCCCGGACGCGGAACGGGCGACCTCGCTAATGTTGGCGGCGGTGAACGAACACGTCGTGGAGCCGACGCGGCGATTCGGCATTCGTGGCCCTCCCGTCAATGGAAGTCTGGCCCGCGCGGCGGCGGAGCATCTCGGCGCGCGGTCGATGATTCTGGAAACAACGACAAAGTCGCAGCCCGTCTCGGCGCGCGCGCGGCAACACCGCGTGATGATGCAATGCTTGTTGTCGCATTTGCAGATGATCGATCGCGACGTGTCTGCGAATTTGTTGACGGAGCCGCGCGGCGAAAACGGATCACCGCGAGTCGCCGTATATGACGCTCAGGGAACTGGCGGCAAGGGAGTGCCCCGCGTGCTGGAGATCGTGTCGGACGCGGGAATGATGGCGGAACGTCTCGGTCCAGAGGATATTCGCGGCGGCGTTCTCGAGCAGTTCGATTTGGTCGTGTTTAGCGGCGGCACGGGGAGCGGACAGGCAAATGCCCTCGAAGACCTGGGACGCACGGAAGTCACGAAGTTCATCAACCGGGGCGGCGGCTACATGGGAATCTGCGCGGGATCGTATTTGGCTTGCGACGGGTTCTCTTGGGGACTCGGCGTGGTTGATGCGAGAACCGTGTCGCCGAAATGGCGGCGAGGACGGGCGACGGTAAAGCTGCAACTAACGGACAAAGGGAGAGAGGTTTTCGGCGAAGACAACGAGTTGCTCGACGTGCTTTACGCCAACGGACCGATTCTGATGCGATCTCCGTCCGTCGCCGTCGCCGAGTTTGAGATTCTGGCGAGATTTCGAACCGAAACGGCGCAAAACGGCTCGCCGGAAGGAATCATGGTCGGCTCGCCGGCGATCGTTGCGGGAGTGTGCGGCAAGGGACGCGTCATCTGTTTCAGCCCTCATCCGGAACAAACCGACGGCCTGGCCGCGTGGATCGCCCGCGCGGCGGCCTGGGCCACGCGGCAAAGAGAGTGATCGCCCGGCGATTCAAACATTTCGTTATTGTTCACCAGTGATCTAACTGCGAGCAACCGAATGACAAAATCTGGCATCCTTCGCGGCATCGGTGGTCGAAACATCCGACGTCGCCGTCGCACCAACTGGCGGTGCGAAATGCTCGAACAGCGAGCGATGTTGGCCGGCGACCCGGTCATCAACGAATTTCTCGCTAGCAACGACCGCGGGATCACCGACGGCTATGGCGACGCTTCGGATTGGATCGAAATATACAACGCCGGCGACGCGACGATCGATCTTGCCCTCTGGTATTTGACCGACGACGCGGCAGTGCCGACGAAGTGGCAGTTCCCCGATACGCCAGCCGCCGAAGTTGACGCCGGTGAGTATCTCGTCGTGTTCGCGTCCAATCGTTTGCCGGGCGCGCTCGACCCGCTCGGCAATCTGCACACCAGCTTCCAGCTAGACGCCGACGGCGACTATCTGGCGCTCGTGATGCCCGACGGGTTCACGGTCGCTTCCGAATTCGGTCCCGGCGGTACGGCATATCCCCAACAGTTTACCGACATTTCCTACGGCCCGGGCAACGACGTGACAACGACGGCGCTCATTGCCAGCGGCGCGGCCGTCAACGCGATTGTGCCCACCGCAGCCACCGACTCGGTCTACGGCAACTCCTGGAAAGGTGGCGACGAAGCCGCGTTCTTAGCCGCCGGTGGGCTGACCGGTTGGACGTCCGGAACCACGACGGGCGTCGGCTACGACGACAATCTCGATTATCTCAGCCAGATCGGTACGAACGTCGCGGCCTCGATGCAGAACGTCAATACGTCGGTCTACATGCGGATTCCGTTCACCGTCGTCGAACCGGCGCAGGTGACCGCGCTGACGCTGCGCATGTTGTACGACGATGGCTACATCGCGTTCCTCAACGGGCAGGAGATCAGCCGGCAGTTTTTTGCCGGTACGCCAGCGTGGAATTCGTTCGCCAACACGGCGAACCACGAGGCCGACGCCTTTGAGGAGTACGACGTGTCGGCGTTTCGTTCGTCGCTGGTGGCCGGCATGAACATCCTGGCGATTCACGGCCTCAACCGCACGGTCGATAGCTCCGACTTTTTGATTCTGCCGGAGTTGGTGGCCGGCGTCGTCACCAGCGCGACGCAAGTCGGCTATCTTCCGACGCCCACGCCTGGCCAACCGAATTCCGCGTCGGTGCAGGGTTTTGTCGAAGACACCAAGTTCAGCGTGACGCGGGGTTTCTTCGACGTGCCGTTCGACGTGACGATTGCCAGCGACACGGTGGGGGCGACCATCGTTTACACGACCGACGGCAGCACGCCCTCGGCGACAAACGGCACCGCCGTTCCCGCTCCCAACGCCAGCACGAGGCCGACGGCAAACGTTCACGTTGCCGGCACGACGACGCTTCGCGCGGTGGCCTTAAAGTCGGGCTATCAACCCACGAACGTCGATACGCAGACGTATCTGTTCCTCGGCCAAGTTGCTCAGCAGTCGAACGTGCAAGCTGGGTATCCGACAACTTGGGCGAACATCGCCGCCAACTACGAAGTCGACCCCGACGTCACGGGCAATCCACTCTATCAAGCCACGTTTGCCGACGATCTCAAGTCGGTGCCGACGATTTCGCTGGTCACCGACATCGCGAACCTGTTTGATGCGACGACCGGCATTTACGTCAATCCCGAGCAGCGCGGCGTGGCTTGGGAGCGGCCCGTGTCCGTCGAATTCTTGAACTTCGATGGGCAATCGGCCGAGCAAATCGACGCCGGGGTGCGCATTTTTGGCGGAGTGAGCCGCACGCTTTCGGGCACGCCCAAGAAATCGCTCCGCCTGCAATTCAAGTCGATTTACGGTGCTCCGAAACTCAACTTTCCGTTTTTCGAGAGCACCGACGTTACCGAGTTCGATCGGCTGATGTTGCGCGGCGGCTACAACTACAAGTGGACGCACAACAGCGCCACGCAGCAAACCCGTGCCGACTACATGCGCGATCAGTTCTCGCGCGAAAGCGGTTTGGCCATGGGCCAGCCTCAGTCGCACGGCCGCTACGTCCACGTCTACATCAACGGCTTGTATTGGGGCATGTACAACGCGGTCGAACGGCCGGACGAGTCGTATGCCGAGGCCCATTTTGGCGGCCAAAAGGAAGACTACGACGCCATCAAGCACGGCAACCCGCCCGACGCGACCGCCGGCGATCAGGTCGCATGGGACGCGATGTTCGCGATCGCCAAGGACGCCGGTCGCACCGCCGACCAGAAGTACGCCGATATCCAGGAATACCTCGATATCGACAACCTGATCGACTATATCATCATGACCCACTACACGGGCAACGTCGACGCGCCCGTGTTGATCGGCAATCTGGAAGGGCCGCGGAATTTTTACGCGATTCGTCCCCGCGAGCCGGGCGGTCAATTCAAGTTCTTCTTGTGGGATAGCGAGCATTCGCTGTCGGAAACGAGCGTCGACCGCACCGAACTCGGCGTCGGCAATGCCGATCTCACTCCGGCGCGGTTGTATGGCGAGTTGCGCGGCAGTGCCACGTTCCGCCTTCAGTTCGCCGATCACGTTCACAAGCATTTCTTCAACGACGGCGCGCTCGCGCCGCAGTCCAGCATCGACCGCTACCTCGGCATTGCCGCGGAGATCGACCGGGCGATCGTTGGCGAGTCGGCTCGCTGGGGCGACACGCGCCGTGCCACGCCCTACACGCGCGATGTGGAATGGCTGGCCGAAATCAATCGCCTGACCACGCAATTCTTCCCCGCGCGGCACGACGTCGTGCTCAATCAATGGCGGGCAGATAGCCTTTATCCCAGCGTGGTCGCGCCGACGTACAGCCAGCACGGCGGGCCGATCGTGTCGGGCTTCGAATTGTCGATGTCCGCGCTGGCGGGGCAAATCTACTACACACTCGACGGCAGCGATCCGCGCAACGTGGCGACAAACGCACCGTCGGCCGCGGCGGTGCTGTGGGATGGCTCGCCGATCGCGCTTTCGACGACCACGCAGGTTAAGGCCCGCGTGTTGAGCGGCGGCGTGTGGAGCGCCGCTAACGATGCCATCTTCCGCCGCGAATCATCGCCGCCGCTGCGGATCAGCGAGTTGATGTACCATCCGCCGGACGCCGCCGCTGGCAGCGGCCGCGACCTGGAGTATGTCGAGGTCGTCAACGTTTCCACTGAACCGCTTTCGGTAAAGAACATCCGTTTTGCCGCTGGCATCGACTTCACGTTTCCTGACGAGACACTCGCGGCGGGCGAAAGGGCGGTCATCGTCCGCAACCAGGCCGTGTATCTCGCACACTACGGCGGTGCGGCGCGCATCCTCGGCGAATTCACAGGCCAGTTGGACAACGGCGGCGAACGGCTTCGCTTGGAAGGGGCGTTCGGCGAGACCATTCTCGACTTCAGCTACGACGATGCCTGGCACTCGATTACAGACGGCGAAGGGTATTCGCTTGTGATTCTCGATCCGGCCGCCGATCAGGTCAGTTGGGGCAAGAAGGCGAGTTGGCGGGCCAGTGAAACGGTCGATGGTTCGCCAGGTGTGGCCGATTTTGGATTCGCCTCTGGCATCGTCGTCATCAACGAAGTGAGTGCCGGCGGCACAACGCCTGCGGGCAACTGGATCGAATTGCGAAACGTCTCGGCAGCGCCGCTCGACGTCGGCGGCTGGTGGCTCAGCGACGACCCGGTCGTACTTGGTAAGTTTGGCATTGCGGCGGGCACGGTCATTCCGGCCGGCGGATATGCGGTATTTTCTGAGACTGTCGATTACGGACCGGCTGTAAATCCTGGCGATGGCTTTTCGCTCAGCGGGATTGGCGGGACGATCTATCTTTCTTCGCCCGGCAGCGCCGTTGCGGTCGGCGGGTATCGCGAAAGCGAAACCTTAGGTGGTTCGCGCGCCAACATGTCGTACGGACGCTACGTCAACAGCACTGGCGACGGCGACTTCGTACCGCTCGTGTCGCCGACGCCGGGCGGGGCGAATTCCGATCCGCTGGTCGGCGGCGTGATCGTCAACGAGATCATGTACAAC
>JAJDEG010000300.1 GCA_029259895.1 Planctomycetota bacterium | reverse complement strand
AAACGGGTGATTTTCCGATGGCGTGGCCCAGCCAGTGACATTTCCGTGCGACCACAAAAACGCGGCCCGTCTTCGCATCGAGGGCGAAAACGGGCCAGCGGAATCGTTCGATTTCTCGTGGAACTTTCTCATTCCAGACCGTTTGCGGCCTAGACGCGTCGTTTGCGACGCCGCAAACCAATCAGCGCAAACGCGGCGAAACCAACCGCAGCCAACGTCGTCGTTCCCGGCTCCGGCACCGCGGTGCCATGAAAACGGACCTCGCCGATGCCAACGCGATCGCCGCCGACCAACGGATCGACCCCGAAACCGTCCGGATCGCCAAAATGGTTGTCCGTCACGCGCATCGACACGTAACGGGCCGTGGCTTCGAGGCCAAATCCTTGTGCGTCGTTCGGACCCGTTAGCTTGGGCGCGGCGAAGATCGTCGACACCGGGCCACTGAATGTGCCAGAGCCTTCCGCCTCGGTATTGAATTGCAATTCAACCGAACGGACCTGATTGCCGACGCGACCACCGCCGCCTCCGTCATTTTGGTACGTCCACAGCACCATCGCATCAAGGACGGTGTCGACCTCAAGATCGAATACGAACGTCGGCGTTCCGTTGGGGCCGCCGTAATAGTCGGGGGCCACGTCGTTGGTCACCCACGATTCGGCGAAGCCGCCGAACACGTGCGTCGCGCTCAACGCCGAAGCCAACGAATCGCCGGTGTTTACGGCCGGCGTCATGCCCGAGTTGTCGACCATCTTCGTGGGCACGGCCACATTGAACGAATTGTCGTTGGCGCTGCTAAGCAAAATCGGTCGAATGATGCCCGGTCCGGTCGGTGGCGGCGGAGGCGGCACCGATCCTTCAAACGCGATCTCACCCATCCCGACGCGGTCGCCGCCCGGTTGCCCCAGGCCGGCGTAGTTATTGATTGCCGTTAGCTCCACGTAACGCGCGTTGAACGTATCGCCGAAAGGAAACGACTGTCGCGGCACCGGGTCGATCAACATCGTGTACGACGGATTCGCACCGATGGACGTGCCGAATCCGCCAACGCCGTCGGCGTCGGTCGCAAATCGCAGACTAAAGTCACGCACGCCGTTGGCATTCGTGGCCGCGTAACCCCAGGTACTGATTTCGGTAAGCGGCCGATCTTGCCCCAAGTCGAGCGTAATCACCGGTGCCGGGCGGGCATCGTAATACGTCGGCGAGAAGCCGTCGGTCACCCAGGTCGCGCCGGTCGCGTTGTGCGGTTCGGCGGCGTCGAAGCCGACGCCTGGACCCTGGATGAGGTTCTCCTTCGAGAAGAAATTGACCGTTGTCGTTTCCACCGAAGAAATCGGAAAGAACGTCGCGGCGTTTGCCGTCGCCGCCAGGCCAAGTAGCGCATTCGCCACCACGACCAAGAACGAAATCGACTTGACTTTCATGAGCGGCACTCCGGATCAAAATGAATGTGTTGCGGAAGAATTTGCAATTCAACCACCAATTATCACACAGTGTAAACCAATGAAAACCGGTTGAAACCACCTAACCGGAAAGAATATTCCATTTATCCGGGAAGTATGAGTCAGCGGTGAGTCGTTCATTCGTGAACGAATGCGAAAACGGTCGCTACGTCGCCCGGCAAAAAAAACAGACCGCCGGGAAATCCGGCGGTCTGCGAAAGTCGAGGATCGGACTGTCGGCTCGATTCTGACTAAGCCTTGCGACGGCGGCGAGACACGGCCAGCAGGCCGATCAGGCCCATGCCAGCCAGGGCAATCGTCGACGGCTCGGGAACGATTCCGCCTTCACCGGGGCGAATGTTCTTGTCCTTACTGATGATCGCGACGCCGTTGGCCGGAATGCGGAATCCGCCAGCGAAGTCCCACTGGAACGCCCAAGTTGCGTCGCCCACGATCGGGCCGACCGACATGTCGAGGTTGTCGATGTCGTCATCGCCCAACCTGGCGGAAATGACGCCAGAAAAGGCGGCTTGCCAGCGCTGAGGCGGCGGAGTGACCACCGTCTCGCCGATGATGTTGATCGGGTCGCTTTGCGTCGCCGTGTTGACCGGCGAGCCACTGAGTACCAGCTTGTCGTCGCCAAAGCTGTCGTTCAGATCAAAGTCGACGTATTGGAACAAGTGAAAGTCCATCGGCTCATTGCCGTGATTCTGGATGCGGATGACTTCGACGATGTCGGAATTGTTCGATCCGGCCGACCCGCCCGTGAGCAGGTAACGCATCTCAATGCTGAACGTTTCCGGCGTAATTGAGGTTTCCCCGTCGCGATACTTGGCGATCAAAAAATCGTCCGCGGCGTCACCGTCGAGATCCAAAGACGTGGTGCTGACGTGGGCCAGCGGGCCCGTGCCGTCAACCGGCCACTCGCGAGTTTGGCTGCCCGTGCGATGCCAAAACCACTGCTGCCACATGTGATTCGTACCGTCGACCGTCCAATTATTCAGGCCCAACGTTCCGCCATCCGCAGCTTCGGTATGGAAGGTGGCCGACGAATTATCTTGAGAGAGCGTGACCACCGCGGCCTGAGAAACGCTGGAGCAAAGCCCCAACACTGCAGCGGCGAGCGCGAACAAACGTGTCCGAGACGCGAACTTCATGAGAACTCCTCGACTTTCCCGACAGGGTCGTAGAACCAGGTTGAATGTATGACAGTCGATCCAGCAGTTGAGATTAGTTGCTCAAGGGGGGAATGTCAATCATCCAGAGAAAAAAATCCGCAAAATCTTTCCAATCCATCCCATTCCGCCTCGCCGGCCAACTCCACCAGACCGAAACGCGGCAAAAACCGACGCAAAAAACACCGTTGAAAAGCGTCATTGGGAACAGAAACCTCCTATCGCGACGTCGAAATCCCTACTCCGACGCTCGAAATCGCTCCTCGATGCTCTCCTGGCGGTAAATGGGCAGGTGGCGGTAGTAAACCTCCAGAATCATTGCCGCCATCGCCGTGCAATACAGCCGCCCTCCTTGGCCAACGAAACGATCGCGCATGTGCCAACTTCCGGAGGCGTGCCCCGTCTTTTCCTGGCTTTTCACGAGCGAATCGCGCATTTTCGCGTTCCACTGCTTCCAGGTCTCGCCGCCGTAGTGATGGACGACCTGCGTGGCGTAGTAGTTGTAGTACATGTTGCGGTCTGAAGGCCCTGTTTTTCCGAGGTACTCGACGCCCCGCACGAGCGCCGGATGCTCGCGGCGCCAGCCCATGTACATGCGGCACAATAGGCCGATCGACGTGGTCGCCGGTTCGCCGCCGGAATTCGAGGACCCGTAGCGCGAGCCATCGCCGTCCTGCACGTGGTCCAAAAAGCGTTCGGCTAACTTGATCGTGTTCGGCGGCACGTCCAAATAGCCCATCAGCCCGCTCTTCAGCGCCATCATTTGCCAGCCGACGACGGACGTATCGCCCGCTTGCCGCGGGGCATACCGCCAACCGCCGCCGACTGGGTCTTGCGCGGTGACGATAAACTTGAGCGAGCCCTGGGCGTGCTGGTGAAGCTTGCGGTCCTTCGTCATCGCGTATGCCTCGCACATGGCGATCGCGGCCAAACCGTGCGAGTACATGTCGCCCTGCGGCTCATGAAAACTGCCGGTTTTCGCGTCTTGGCGTAGCGCGAGGAATCGCAGCCCGCGGTCGACATTTTCCTGGTAACGGCCGGATTTGTGCGTGTTTCCCGCCCCCAGCAGCGGCAGCAGCGCCATCGCCGTGGCTCCGTTTCGTGCGGATCGGGCGTTTCCGGAATTGCCACACCGCTTGCCGCACGTCGTGCCCTGGCGATGATCGAAGTTCCAGCCGCCGTCTTTCGCTTGATGGGCAACGATCCATTTCAGCGCCAGCGCCACGGCTTCTTCGCTCGCGGCCGTACCGCCGCCGCTACGCACCAAAGCGCCGCGGCCCGCCGTTCCGCGTCCGCTTAGGTCGCTGCCAGTCGCCACGTTGAGCAATTGGTCGGACGTTGCGGCCAGCATGGCGTCGGCTTCGCTGGGCGGCATGAATGCGTCCGATTCCGCGGCAAGCAGATCGTCTTCCAATCCGATTCCATCGAGGACGTCGTCAATTTCGGCCGCCTCGATAATCTGCGATTCGGCCATGTCCAGCGAAGTCAGGTCGACCTCATCGATCTGCGGCTCCTCGTTCTCTACCAGCGCGTCGAGCGACCGATCTTCAAACCGCAGCGCCGTGGCCAGGCCTTTTTCCTTTTCGCCCCACCAACCGGGAATCAAGGCGAGCGCGACGAGAACGGCCAGATGAACGATTATGCTCACCAGCCAACACGGCACATCGCCAAGTCGCGCGGGCTCGATCAGGTCCGGTGAGACTTCGGGTGGAGCCACGTTTTCGGCCGGCGACGGGGCAGCCAAAGTCTGGGGTGAAGCCGATGTCGGGGGTGAAGCCGACGGCGTCGACGCGCCACGCATGCCATTCCCAAGGGCCGAGCCGACGGATTTCTCGGTTGCCGCGTCTTCGACTGCCGCGCCTTCGACTGCCACCGACGCAGCCGGTACGGCGATCGCAGGCGGAGGAGGCACCACGGCGACGAAACTTGCTGACGGAGCCGGTATCGCCGAACTTGCATCGGAAACCACGGCCGGTGGCGGCACGAGACGGGAATCGGCCGACGCCGCATCCGCCTCCACGACCCGATTGGGATCGGCAGCCGCGGGATCGGCAATCGGTGGCGGCACCGCCAGTGCGTGCGGCAGCGGCCCGATCACCTGCCACCGCGTACCTTCGTCCGCCGCTGGATTCGACGGCGATGGCGCACCGCTATTCGCGCCCCCAGCGTCGGTCGGCGGGTACGGAAGCTGCGCAACATCAGATTCGTGTGGTGGGAACATGCTTGCCCTCTCCGTTCCGCGTTAAAGGAACCGCGCACGCACCCTTTGGCGCCAGCGCAGAGCATGACCGCCAGACATGCTCCATCGTAGAGCCAATTGCCGCGGCGGTCAAAGTTTTTTCTCTGCCCGCGACTCGTTCGTACTATTGGCCCTGGCGGAACGAGCGCATACTGGCGGTGTCGCCCAAATCGGTGGGCGGCCGAGTATACCTGCGGAGAATTGCGTCCTATGCGAGCCATGTCCCAAATCGCGGCCAATTTGGCCTCCATTCGACGCTTTCCTAGCCGCCCGGCGTTCTGCGGGGCGACGATCGTGCTGGTTGCCGTCTATGCGACGGTGCTGCTCACGGTGCTGTTCGTCGTCGCGCCGATGCGTTTGTTGGGTCGGGACGCATCTCCATCCGCGAAGTCGGCACCCGAGACGAAAACAATGACGACCGAATTGGCCGCGATGACGTTTAACATACGATTCAACAATCCGGCTGACGGCAAGAACGCCTGGCCCCATCGCCGCGACGACGTGGCGAAGCTGATCGCGCGCGAGCGGCCGGACCTCGTCGGCATGCAAGAAGCCTTGGCCGGCCAGATCGACGATCTAAAGGAGCGTCTGGCCGATTACGACTGGTACGGCGTCGGCCGCGACGACGGCAAGGCAAACGGCGAGTTCGCGCCGATCTTCTACCGCCGCGACCGCTTCGACGTGCTCGATAAGGGAACGTTCTGGCTCAGCAAAACACCCGACGAAGTTGGCAGCAAGGGCTGGGACGCCGCGCTGCCGCGGATCGCTTCTTGGCTGCGGCTACGCGACAAGAAGTCCGGCCAAGCTCTACTCTTCGCCAACGTCCACTTCGACCACCGCGGCGGGCAGGCTCGGCTCGAAAGCGCCCGATTACTGCGTCGGAAGCTTCTCGGAATTGCCGGCGACGCGCCGATCGTCCTGGTTGGCGATTTCAACGCGGCTCCCGAATCAACGCCGTACAAAGCGCTGGTCGAAGGCACTCAGTCGGACGATGCCACGGACAACGGTAAGAAATCGGCGATTCTCCGCGACGCCCACGGCCTCGTCGAAAAGCCTGAGGGACCGAACACCACCTGGAACGGTTTCGACAAGCCAGTCGACGGCAATCGCATCGATCACGTCTTCGTCGATCACGGCTGGGCTGTGACGGCCTACCGGATCGTCGATGATAAGACCGACGACGGGCGTTTCTACTCGGATCACTTTCCGATCGTGGCGAAATTTCGCTTCGCGGCAGAAGATTAGGGCGCACCGTGTTGCGGCTGCGGCCGGCGTCGAGAAATTGCCTGCGGACAGCCTCGCGCCTACAACCTCACGCCTTGCCCGCCGCCACGATGCGATCCTTGCCGACCCAGTCCCGCAGCGCTTGCGGCACCACGATCGAACCGTCCGCTTGCTGGTGGTTCTCCAGAATCGCGATGATGGCTCGACTGATGGCGATGGCTGTGCCGTTGAGTGTGTGGACGAAGTGGGTGCCTTTTTCGCCTTTGGCCTTGTAGCGGATGCCGAGGCGGCGCGATTGGTAGTCGGTGCAGTTGGACGTACTGGTGACTTCGCCGAACTCTCCTGCCTCGCCACGGCCGGGCATCCAGGCTTCGAGGTCGTACTTGCGATAGGCTGGTCCGCCGAGGTCGCCGGTGGCCGTGTCGATCACGCGGTACGGAATCTCCAAGGCGTCGAAGATCGAGCATTCCAAATCGCGTAGATATTCCAGCATCGCATCGCTTTCCTCCGGCGCGGTGAACGCGAACATTTCGATCTTCGTGAATTGATGCACGCGGTACAGCCCTCGGGTGGCCCGGCCGTGCGCGCCGGCCTCGGTGCGAAAACAATGGCTGATGCCGCAAATCTTGATCGGCATTTGCTCCGGTTCGAGAATCGTGTCGGCATACAATCCGCCGAGCGTGATCTCGGCCGTGGCCACCAGGCTCAGGTCGGTGTTCTCGACGCTGTAAATCTGCGCTTCCGGTCCGCGCGGAATGAAACCGATGCCTTGCAGGATTTCGTTGCGGGCGAGGTCGGGCGTTATTGTTGGCGTAAAGCCTTCGCGGATGAGCGTTTCGATAGCGAACCGTTGCAGCGCCAATTCCAACAGCACCGCGTCGTTCTTGAGAAAGTAGAAGCCGTGGCCGGCGACCTTCGAGCCACCTTCGAGGTCGAACAGGCTCAAGTTCTCGCCGAGTTGTACGTGATCGAGCGGCTTGAAGTCGAACGTGCGGACGGGCGTCTTGCCGCGGCGGATCTCGCGGTTGGCATCGTCGCCGCCGCCGACCGGCGCGTCGGGGTGCGTCATGTTCGGAATGTGGGCGCGAATCGCGTCCATCTCTTCGACGGTGGCGTCGAGTATGCGCTGCACCGCCTCCTTGGCCTCGCGCAGGCGGCGGCCCTCTTCCTTGCGATTCTCGCGTTCGGCAGGGTCTTTGGCCTTGCCGATCGTCTTGCTCACTTCGTTCGACTGCTGATTGAGCTGCTCGACTTCAGTTTGCTTGTCCTTGCGATCCGTTTCCAACGCGAGGAAGCGATCGATATCGGCACTTGCGCCGCGATTGGCGCAGTTCAGCTTCACGGCGTCGGCGTTTTCGACGATGAATTTTCGGTCGAGCATGGGTACGAAGGGCCAGCGATGGTGACAGCAGAAGACGAACGGGAAGGCCCAGCAGACTACGACAAACCACCGCTTGTCGCAAGGACGGAACGCATGCCGGGCGGGCACGACTATGGAATATGGGCGAACTACTTCCGCTGGCCAGCGGCGAAGAAGTGGGCGACCTCGTGCAGCCCTTCGGGCAGATAGCGCAGCGCCGAAATGTGCCCGGCGTTGTACCACACGATCCGCGGCCGGCCGAACGCTTCCCACAGCGAGTCCGTGCAACGACGGGGAATCACCTCATCTCGGCTGGCGTTGAGCATCAGCACCTGGCGGCCCTTGAGATTCGCCGCGTACGTCACCGGATCGATGGTCAACAGCAGGTCGTGAATCTCTTCGCGACTTTGCCCTTTCTTTTCCCATTCGCGACGCACGCGCGCCAACTCCGGCGACTCCCAAGCGACCTCGGCAATGTCTCCGCCGGCAAGCATCGGGCAAATCTTTGCGAATCGCGGTTCGACCGTGCCGGCCAGCGCCGCCGTGATGCCGCCGAGGCTGATGCCGAACACGCCGAGTTGCTCGTCGTCGATCTCGTCCTGTGCTTCGAGCCAGGAGCGGGCGCGACGAATGTCGAGAATCGCCTGCCGCATGCCGGCCACCGTTTCGCTCGGATCGGCGGAAATCATTCGCCGCGAAACGCCCGGCTGACGGCGGGGACCGTAGTACGGCATCTTCACGAACAACGCACCGCAGCCCTGCTGGGCCAACGCATTGCAGAACAGCCGCGAGAGCGGAAAGTCACCGCCGAGAATGTGCAGCACGACGACGCCCGGCACCTTTTCGCCGGCCGCCACGTTTGTCGGGCGATAATACTCGCAATGGACGGTATTGTTGTTTTCGTGTTCCGTCCTCAGGGGCGAGGGAAACGTCACGCGCGACGTATACATCTTGTCGCGCGGCTCGCTGCGAATTTCCTCGTCGAAGTGGAATGTATGCGCGGCGAGGCGAAATTGCTCGGGCACGCCGGCCTCGCTCGTCGGCGGCTCGTAGCGGACTTCGCCCGACCGTTGTTTTTTCGGTTCGGCGCTCGACGCGCGGTCGCCGGTGGCGAGGCCGGTCACCATAGCCATAAGCGCCAAACAAACGAAAAAGCGAACTTGGCCAGGGAAACCGGGGCTTGTCGGCATCGTTGGTAGACCTATCGGTGAAGAATTCGAGCGAATCGTGGCCGCAGAACCATAAGCGGAGGGCCAAAGTCATTCTAGCCATCTGGCTCGGCAACGGCCAAACGCGGCATTTCGCCGATGCCCCCCGCCCCACCATCATTCATCGTTTTTTGTTCCCCACTTGCTTGACAGAGTGCTGCGGGCGAGTTAATCTGAGTTCAAGTCCTCGGCGCATTGTGCGCTGGGTGCGATTGAGAATTACCGAAAAAAGCCGGCCTTTTCAGCATTTTCGACGGCCGCACTCTCTGAACCCCTTCAAGGCAGCTAGTGACAACCAGGCGAGAGCCGACGCCACCTTCCGCAAAATTCTTTCTGCGGTGGCGTCCCTGGTAGCACGGCCTTGGCCCAATGCTAGCTAGCGGTTCTCGCCGCGCGCTTCCCCCATTGTTTCCGTCGCCGGATCCGTTCTGAGTTCGCGGTTTTGCGCGCTCGGCGGTCAGGTAAGGTTCGCGCGATAGCTCGCGCCGGCCGCTCCTGTCTTCGTCGAACAAGCTCTCCAGCCGCTGCGCTCAGGCTGCGCGCATGCGTGGTTCCGGCAGGTGCAAGAAGCACGCATTGTCCTCAAACCGAACTCGTATCGAACCGAATAGAAAAACTACCCGAACCACCCGCGAAAGAACCACCCATGAAAAAAACGCTCACTGCACTCGCCCTGCTGGCAGTCGCCCTGTTTACCGCGCCGACGCACGCCGCGACGATCTTGATCGACGATTTCCGCGACGCGAATCACTTCCCGTTGCCGGAAAGCCAGCAAGGCTGGGGCA
This sequence comes from Planctomycetota bacterium, assembly GCA_029259895.1. Classification (GTDB taxonomy): domain Bacteria; phylum Planctomycetota; class Planctomycetia; order Pirellulales; family PLA5; genus PLA5. Next base: position 3,007 of record JAJDEG010000300.1, on the reverse strand, counting down.
TCCCGCTGTTCACGCAGACGAACCCCTTCATCATGGAACATACGCCGCAGATCGGCACGATCCTCGGTGGCGAACGCGACGTTGAAATTCGCGTGACCAGCACGCCCAAGGGCGTCTCTGCCTTTGGAGTCATCGGCGACGTCGACGAAGAAGGCCCGGGCACCGAAGGCGAATTCGATTTCGGGTCGTCGTCGACCGCCCGCGTCATGGCGACGCTGGAATACGACGGCCTCGATGTCGGCGAAGTCGCGGCCGGTTCGCTGACCAACGCGCTCGGCTTGGGCGGCATCGACTTCACCGCGATGGGAAACAACTCGTTCATGCTGGTTTTCCGCAGCGTCGACCCGGCGCCTAACCAAACCGGCATTGGTCTGCGAATCGAAGTCACCAGCGCCGGCGGTCCGGCGACGTATGTCGGCGCGATTCCCGAATCGGCGAACGAGTCTGAATTCTTCGTGCCCTTCGCGGCCTTCGACGCTCAAGCGCCGCTTGCCGCCGCGACGAGCATTCGCTTTATCTTCAACGGAAACGGTACTCCGGATACGGCCGTCGATTTCAATCTCAAAAGCATCGCCGCCGTGCCGGAACCGGCCACGCTGGCAATGGCTTGCATGGGCATCGTCATCATGGGGGCGTCTGTCCGACGCCGCCGACGGAAGTAAGCGGGTTTACGACGACGAAAAATCGCACGCGGCATGCGGGCCGCGCAGTGGTTCGGTACGCAAACTGCCTCGGTTGAACCGGGGCAGTTTGTTTTTTTTTGCGCTCAGCGCACGCCGCGCTGGTCGTAGACCAATTCCGCCGGTCATGATTCGGTTTGCCTCCGGCGAAATCTCCTAAGCCGCCCCAACCGCCAATATCTGAAACGTATCCCTTGCGGGGCGCAACGTCGCGGGGCGTACAGCTTACGAAACCGGCAAATCTTGCCATGCGCGTTCAAGCGCTGCGCGCTGCTGCGCCGATCATGTTCCCAGACCGTACGCGCGGCATTTAAGCATCGCGGGGAATGGGCAACTTGGACAAGACCGAGAATGCGTCCGGCGGGGCAGAGCGGAAATGGCCGAAAACACACTACAACTTCCGTATCGAAAAAGCCTACGGTTCGATCCGTCCGATGCGATCGGAGTTGGTGCGAACGAGAACGCGGTAGCCGGTTCGTCGTATCGTTCGGGGCCGGGATTCAGCATCGATGCGCTACGGCACCGGGGTTGGACCTACCTCGTTTATCGCTACCGGTACCTTGCCTGTTTCACGCTGATCGGATTCGCATCGATCTTGATCGAACTAGCATTGATGCGCTACGTGTGGCCGCGTTCGTGGAATTGGCCAGCCGCCTCTACAATCGCTTTCCTCGTTGGCATGTCGTTGAGCTTCGTGCTCAACGCCACGTTGAACTTTCGCGTGCCGTGGGATCATTTGCTGCGCACGTTCGGATGGTACGCGGCGATATCGGGGATGTCGTTCGCGCTCAATATGGCCGTCGTGCGTTGGGCCGCGGTGATCGTCGGCGACCACTATGGATTGCTCCGCTTGGGAACGGCGGGCGTGTTGTTCATCATCGGTTACTCGCTGCATCGCCGCTTCACGTTCGACATGGCGCGGGACTTCGGCATCGCCGTATACGCAAATGAAGCCGAGGACGTTGGCGGCGTGTTTGCCCGCGTCGGACGCAATTGCGACCACGTTCACGTCGACTTGATCGACGAAACGATGCTCGCCGGCGCGTCGCCGGTTCGTCTCGACAAGCTCGACGACGTTCACCGGCTGTGGCCCAGTACGCCGGTTTCGCTCCACGTGATGTCGCTTTATCCGCGACACTGGGTCGAACGGACCTGGGACTATGTGGACTGGTATTTGCTGCACGTCGACGCCCAGGACGACCTTTGGGAATTGATTTTCGATTGCCGGCAGCACGACAAACGGGTTGGGTTGGTGTGGCGAGATGGAAATTCGCTGGCGTCGTTGATGCCGTACTTGCCGCATGTCGATTTCGTCATGGTGCTGGGAATCCGCCAGCCCGGCGTGTCGGGACAGGCGATGTCGCCGCGGGCGCTCGAAATCGCGGCCACGCTCGATCGACTTCGGGTTCGCTACGGTTTCGATGTCATGTTCGACGGCGGCGTTAAGGAATCGAATATCGGAAGTATCCAGGCGAAGTATGTCGTCGCCGCGTCGGCAGTGCTGCTGGCCGAGAATCCGATCAACGTGGCTCATATGCTCCGCACCGGCGCGAAATACGAACGTCGGGCGGCCTGACGCGACGCTACTTGTCGCGACGAAAAATTCAAGGATGTGGACCGAAAGCTGCGAAGGGAATCATCATGTCGATCGCCGATTTGCGCCAGGAAGTTTGCAAAGTTAACCGCGACTTGCCGACGGCCGGTCTAGTGACCATGCATTCGGGAAACGCCAGCGGACTCGATCGGGACAGCCGCCGCATCGTTATCAAACCGTCCGGCGTCGACTACCAGAAGCTCACGCCGGAGATGCTCGTCGAAGTCGAACTCGATACGGGCCGCGTGATGGGGTCTAAGCTCCGACCGAGTGTCGACTTGCCGCATCATTTGTTTCTATATCGTCACCTCGACGACGTGTGCGGCATCGTGCATACGCACAGCAATTACGCCACGGCGTTCGCTGCCTGCCGCGAGCCGATACCGCTCTGCCTGACGGCGATCGCGGACGAATTCGGGGCGGAGATTCCGTGCGCCGAGTTTGCCCAATGCGACGAGGAAAGCCTAGGGCGTTCTGTTCTCGCGGCGAGAACGCGCGCTCCGGCCGTGTTGCTGGCCAATCACGGCGTTTTTGCATGGGGGCCGAGCGTTGCGGCTGCGTTCAAGGCTGCCGTGATGACCGAAGACGTGGCGAAGACCGTGCACCTCAGCATGCAAATTGGCCAGCCGCAGATGCTGCCGCTCGAGGCGGCCGAACAATACCACCTCCGCTATCACACGCGCTACGGCCAAAAAGCCGCCTGACAGCCGGCTGAAAAAGGGGTCTGACCCTC
>JAJDEG010000299.1 GCA_029259895.1 Planctomycetota bacterium | reverse complement strand
GCCCGCATCCGGGTCCGGTTTTCCGTCGTCGGTGAGTCCGCCGCCGAACGCCAGCGAGTAGCCGACGAGCGCCCAAAGCACGGTCATCAATCCCATCAAGAACACGCACTGCATCAACACGCTGAGCACGTTCTTCTTGCGCACCAGACCGCCGTAGAACATCGCCAAGCCCGGTGCCGTCATGAATAGCACCAGGGCGCAACTAGTGAGCATCCAGGCGTTGTGGCCGGCGCTGGCGGCGTCGGCGATCGTGCCGCCTTCATCGTCGTCCATATTGACGCGACTTTCGATATTCTCCAGCCGTTGTTCAACGGTCAGGGGAGCCGCCGGCTCCTCGTTGGCCCAAGCCGGTACGGCGAGCATCAGCCCCAAGACGCCCGCGCACACCGCGAGCGCCAGCACTTTTCGGTGCAACATAAGAATCCACCTTTCGCGCAGCAACGAACCGAGCGCGGCGTCCCGCCGCTGGCCGCCGAGCCAACGACACCGCGCGAATAGGGTGGGCCTCGCGCGCCAACGGTTAGAAGGAAGGCCGTTGTGCCTGATGCGCGACGAGACTCGCTAAGGCCTCCAAGCTAGCTAGGGGCAAGCGGCCCGTAAAGGGGCTTTGTGGGAGAAAATCCTGAAAATCGGCAAGCGTCGGGCGGCACGTCCTGCCCGCTCTATCCACAACTGCGATTGACCGGGAATCCAGAGTTCATCAATACTCACTCGGGCGAGAACCTCCACGACCAGCCGAGGGTAGCGAAATGCAATTGATAACGAGACGATGCGCGAGAATCGCGGTAGCGGCCGCACTGCTACTCGTTTGTTCAGCGGATTCCGACGCCGGCGATCTCGAAAATGCTCAGCAGATTGCTGAGAACCTGCGCAACGGTGGCATGAAGCACTACAGCGTTGGTGTCGGCGTCAAAACGGGCGTCGTGACCCTACGCGGAACGGTGGCGAACGATGAGCAGAGGCGGTTGGCGTTGTCGATCGCCCGGCGGGCAGACGGCGTAGAACAAGTTCTCGATCAACTACAACTATCCCCGTACGTACCGAAGTTGAGGACGACGGGGCCGCGAGGTTGGCTTCCGCTATCGCCGAGTGTCGAGCCCGCCGCGTTCAAAGTTATTCAGCCGCGAAACGCAATGCCTTCACGCCTCGGGTTCGTCGATCTCACGGCCTATATAGCGATCTCGGCCGCGAGAAATTATCTGATCCCCGATACGGGGCGCTTCGACGTCGAGCTTGACGACGGTTCGCGGATCGTCGCGCAGTCGGTTCGTCCGCCGCAATTTCACCTCGAAACGAAGCTGGGGACGATGACCGTGCCAGTCAAGCTCGTTGAATCGATCGAACGGAGCGACGGCGAGAATGCGTTTCGAGTGCGTTTGTCCAACGGCGACAGAATTACGGGACGAATCGAGTTCCCAAATAACGCCGAGGTTCAGTTGATCGCCGCACACGGTGAAATGCGCGTTTCGCCGAACGCTATTCTGAACATGATGCGACGAGGAAGCGGAATGCCGCTTCGCAATTAAGAGTTGTCGCGTGACGTGGCAACGCCGAGCAACTCCGAAAAATCATTCAAGTAATGATCGGCCGCCACACCGGGCGTGTAGTTGTAGGCGATCGCCGTCAGGCCGAACGCCGTTGCTCCGGTAAGCTCGTCCTCGTCGTGCCCCACGAACGCCGCTGCGTTCTTTTCGACGCCGAGCCTGCCAAGCGCCGCCGCGAACGCTTCAGGCATTGGCTTGACGTAGCCGATGTCGATGCTGGTGACGACGGCATCGAAATAGTCTTCGATCTCCATCGCCGCGAGTCGCTCGCGCACCCGCGGCTCGCGGCTTTCCGTGTCGGAGAGCACGGCCAACTTGACGCCGCGGCGGTGTAGCTCAGCGAGCGTCTCGGCTACGCCGGGGAACAGTGTCCGCCGCTCTGCCGCGCGGGCCTTCTCGCGAGCAATAGCCGCAACCTCCTCGCGACGAGCCGCATCGAGCGAAAAGCCGGCAAGCAAATCCACGAACGCATCCCAATACGGCTTGCGACCGAGATAGACCGGCACCAATTCAGCTTCCCAGCGGCGAACGAACTCGGCGAAGTCGATCGGCGCTCCTCGTTCGACGAGCGCCGCCGACACCGCGCGACGCCACGGCGTGGCGTCGAAGAAGATGTCGCCCATGTCGAAGATGATGGCGTCGAACGGCATTGCTCAGTGGTTGTGGTTGGGGGGCGAATCGTTGCAGTTTATCGGCTTGAAATCAAGCCAGGCGGTCTGGCAGATCGACGGGGCGGCCGGATTGCGCGCCGTTGCTATTTGGCAATTCGGGAAAGCAATGCGACCGCCGGGAATAATTCGCGGAGAATTCATGCGATGAAATTCGAGCAACTCGCAGCGCGACGGGGGTCGCGGTTTCCGAGTCTTCTCCGCGATCTCTGCGAAACCTCCGCAGTCTCTGCGTTAAGAAACGAACCGGCCTAAGTCTGCATAAACGGGCGAGAAACGGCGAACGAGTTAAAAGTAGTACGGAGCCACTGAGGGAATACAAGCGAGAAAACGATGCCGGAAAGTCTCGCCGCAACGTGATCGGCGAGGACTATTCGACGTCGTCGCGCGTCACCAGGGTATCGGCTGGAATCGTCCGCTTCGCCCGGCGACCGACGACCTGATCGCGTTCGCGCCACTTTAGCCCCGTGCCGGGACTCTTCATGCAAAGCATTTCTTCCGCGATGACGGTGCCGGCCGTAATGGCGACGCTGCTCACGACGCTACGGGCAAGTTTCTCGCGGGCGTAGCGAACGCCTTCGGCCGGTTCGAGCACGCCGTTGCCCAGTGCGCGCTCGCAATTGCGAATATCGCGGACGATCCGCCGCAGCCCGTCCGGTTCGAGGCTACATGCGTGATCGGTCCCCTTCATATACCGTGCGAGCGTGAGGTGCTTTTCGACCGCGCAGGCCCCGATCGCCACGGCCACGGACGACGTCATGATGCCGATCGTGTGATCGCTCAGGCCGGTGAGCACGTCGAACTTGCGCCGGATCGTGTGCATCGCCAGCAGGTTGCAGTCTTCGTACGGCGTCGGGTATTCCGACGTGCATTGCAGCACGATCACCTGGTTGTGCTGTTTGCGAATCGCGATCAGCGCATCGGCGACATCTTCTTCCGTGGCCATGCCAGCGGCGAGAATGATCGGCTTGCCGGTGCGGGCCAATTTTTCGATCAGCGGCAGGTTCGTCAAGTCGCGACTGGCGACCTTGTACAGATTGACGCCGATGTGCTCCATGACGTCAACGCTGGGAGCATCGCAGGCCGAGCAAAAGTATTCCATCCCCTTCGCGCGGCAATAGGCCATCAACTCGGCGTGTTGCTCCGGCGAAAGCTCGAGCGCCTGGCGATGCTCGCCATAGGTGCGTCCGAACGATTGCGGGCCGTCGTAGGGTCGATTCCACGCTTCTTCGGTCAGTTCGCACGACAGATCGCGTTTGCAAGACTTCACGGCGTCTGCCTGATGCATCGCGGCGACGTCGATCAACTGCTTGGCGATGTCGACACTGCCATTGTGGTTCTGGCCGATCTCGGCGATGACGAACGCCGGAAACTCGTCGCCGATACAGCGGCCGCTCGCCAGTTCGATTGCCGGCAGCGGATCGAAGCCGAACGTGGTCATGCGGGCGAGGCTTGCGCCCATCGATGGCCGAATCTCAGCGGAATCGGCGACGCGCAGCTCCGTGGTTCGCGGCGTGTCGAGAATCCGTGTGTTGACTTTCGCCCGGATCGATTTGTCGGCGATGCGGTCCGGCGTTTGCGCGTTGATCGCGGCCAAGTCGGGCCGGCGGTCGAGCAGTGCGACGATTTCGGCCGTGGTGATTTCGGCCGGCGGCTTGTCGAACTCGTCGCATACGGCGCGGACGAACTTCAAATCGGCCGCCGTGTCCATCGTGGCGCGATACTGCGGCCGGCGATACGACTCGTCTGCGTCGATATGCAGAACTTTGAAATACTGCGGCTGATCGAAGTACCACGTCATGTACTCGGACATGCTGGTGTCTTCGGCGTGGGTGTAGGCTCGCTCAAGGGCGGGGAAGGAAATCGTCTCGGACTTCATGCCCCAGGGGAGGCCGTCGACGACCGCCCAATCGGCCGCGGCGGCGAGATGCTTGTCGATCATCGAGTCGATATGCTCAGGGCAGACGAACATATTGTCGCCCTGGGCACGGACGATGAGGTCGACGCCGTGTTTCTTGGCCGCTTCGTAAAACCGGCCCATCACGTCGTTGTCGCTGCCGCGGAAGCACGTCCAGCCGTGCATGGCGGCCGTGTCGGCGACGATGTCGTCGACGCCGCTGGTCGACGTGCAGACGATCACATCGTTGCAGCGCTTCGACCGCCGCAGCCGTTCGACGGTATGCTCCAGCGCAGATCGGCCCTTGACCAACCGCATGATCTTATGCGGCAGCCGAGTGGAAACCGTGCGAACGGCGAGAAGGACCGCAATCTTCATGGGCAGGCAGAAGGCTGTAGACTTGAGGCTGTAGTCGGCGGACAGAAACTCAAGGTGCCGCGCTAACGGACGTCGCTTTCGGCCAACGGCGTGTCCTTTGAAACGTCGCGGGCGAGCGGTCGGCCGAGGAGTTTGTCCGCTTGGTTGGGCAGCAGTCCGCCGCCGCCCCGCTTGAAGGCGAAATCCGCTACGTCCAGGACGTGCCCTGCTGGTAGGTCGCGACTACTTACAATGTACGCCTTAAACGTCGCGCGGTACTTCGCTTCCGCCGCGCCCAGGTCGTAGCCGCCGCCGCCGAGGGCCACTTCCATTTTACGTACCGACGCGACCATTTGTGCGAATCGGTCCGGCAGTAGCGACGAATGATAATCGGTACGCGACGGCGAACGGTCTAGCGTGAGATGGTTCTCCAGGATCGAACAGCCCAAGCCGAGAGCGACGAGGTTCTGCCAAATCGCGTCGCCACTCACACCGTCACTCACGCCGTCGCTCGCGCCGTCGGCATGACCGGCAAAACCGATGGGACAGCCAAAATCGCCGGCCAGCGTCGCCAATCGTCGCAAATGCGTATCGGCGTCGGCCGTCGGATAGCCCTGGAAGCCGTGCATCATTGCGATGGGCGTGCCGTGGCGGCGAAACACTTCGACGGCCGCTTGCAACTCCACCTTGCTCGTGCCGCCGGTCCCCACGATCACCGGCAGGTCGAGC
>JAJDEG010000298.1 GCA_029259895.1 Planctomycetota bacterium | reverse complement strand
CGACCTGAAGCGCTGGGTAGAGGCCTACGCCGACGGCACACCGGTTGTGTGGTACCGCGACAAAGCCACGGGCAAGAACATGGACCGACCCGGCTGGCGAAAGCTCGAAGCCGCCATCGCCACCGGCAAGGTTGCCAAGCTCGTTTGCTGGCGATTGGACCGCCTCGGCCGCACCGCCAGTGGCCTCACGGCGCTGTTCGACGACCTGCGGGCGCGCAAAGTCGGTCTAGTCTCGCTTCGCGACGGCCTCGACCTCGAAACGCCGTCCGGCCGCCTCATGGCAAACGTACTGGCCAGCGTCGCCGCCTACGAAAACGAAGTCCGCAGCGAGCGAATCGTCGCCGGCCAACAAGTTGCCAAGGCCAACGGCAAACGCTGGGGCGGCAGCAAGCCCGGCCGACGAAAGAGCGTGACGCCTGAGCAAATCGCCATCATTCGCCGATTACATACCGAGGGCACACCCATCACGGCGATTTCCCGAGCCGTCAGGGTCAGCCGACCGACGGTTTACAACGTGATCGCGCCGCACTGATTGCGTCGACGACGCCGTCCCGAATCGACTGTTTTTCAATTCGGATGCAGCACTGGGCCGAACAATAAGCGAAACAACGCGGACGCAATTCGCATCGGGACTTTCAGAAGCTGAGGGCACGGGAGTCGACTCGCAACCGGTTACCCGGCACCACATCTCCAGTGTGTAGCGCGAATGGCGTAAACGTATGCGGCGTTTAGCGTTGCGGCAGGCGGTTTTTGCGTGGTGCCGATATCGGTGCCGTCGAGTTTGCAGCGATTTGCACTGAACTTGTTGGCATGGGCCCGCTCGCCGCAGTTACCGATGCAAGACCGTTGATGAGCTATCATCTGTACCGCTCACCGCGATCGGCTGCAAGCAGTGGCTGGGCGGCTTGCTGAAGCACTACTACCGTAAGGCGGCGTGATCGCGAGTCGACCGCGAAAAACCCGCGATCGCTCTGCGCCGTTGCGGCGAGTTCGATTCATGGCATGCGGCCTTCCCCATTTTTCCTATCGCTCGATGGATCATCAGCCGCTAATCGTCTTCGAGTCCGCTGGCGAAATACGGCTTCCAACGCTTCGTTTCTTGCTCGATCTATTTGTTGCACAGGACGGTTTCGGGGTCTTGGCCCGCCGCGCTACGACGCATCGCGTGGCGGGCGTGGATCCGATCGACGGCCAACGCAGCGAGGCTGAAACTCGTTGCCACGGGTGCCCGTCGGTTCGCTGCGCTACGCGACATTGCAAGCATTGCATCATGAGCCGCCATTAACCGATACGGACGATCCAATTCGCCGTCAAGCTGGCGCAACGCAGCAGCGACCAACGCTTCGGCGGAGGGTGTTAGCGTACTGGCAACCGGAGTGATGCGACGCAACCTGGCATCGAGCATGGCTGCCGAGGCCGCACTGCCGAAATGGCTCGATAACTGCGCAGCATCTACGCGGGATACGATGCCGTCGCCCGAAAGATCGCCAAGATACGGATCGCTTTCGCCAAGGGCGCCGATGCGACCTTGTAATTGGGACACATCCGCCACGCCGACGAGGTCGTCGCGGTCGAAGTCGCCGGTAAGCCCGTTTTCGGCACCGGCTGCAATGGCAGCGTCGCTGCCGTCGACTCGGCCGTCGCGATTGATATCGTAGGGATCATCGATTGCGGCGGTAGCCGAAAAATTCGCGGCGATCAGCACGCGGTCCGCGAAATCGACACGGAAATCGTCGGGAAGATTGCCCGTGTCGCCGATCGCATTTCCGTAATAGAACCGTTCGTCCCGACTTAACCCGGTGTTAACGTTGGCCAGGACGTGCACGGCGAGCCATTCGTTCTCGATCGAGTTGTCGCTCCACGTGAACGCGACGCGATGTACATGCGGCGCGATCGCGACGAACCAAACCTGGCTCGGTGGCGGCGCGGCGACCCACGACGCATCGTCGTCGACGTTGCCGACGGTGAAGGCAAAGTCCGCGACCGACAGCGAAGCGACATCGCCGATGCCGACCAGATCGACCATCACGCCGTTGAGTCCGCGGCTGTAGCTCGTGTAGTTGGAGGTCGTCGCCAATTCGCCGGGGAGTAAAGGCGATTTGTCCGGCGCGATCGCCGCGTCGATTCCCTCGTACTCGACGACGTATGCCACCGGCAGCTGCGTCTCGGCCGAGCCGTTCTTGTCGTTCCACTGCGGGCCGGTCGTGGCAAGCAGCGACGCGCCGGCGTAGAAGTGAACGCGGTCCTCGCCAGCTGTCGCTTCGTCCGGTCTGCCCCCGAACCAATTGGTATACTCGAACGGTTCGCCGGTGACCCACTGCCATCGACCGTTCGGTTCGTCGGATCCGGCGGGCTGAACCCCTCCGATCCAGGGACCGAAGTTTTGCAGGCTGTCGTATCGCCAGAAGGACGTGTCGCCGATCAAGTTGTAAACGAAATCGTTTTCGGCCTGCGTCGTGATGGTGGCCAAGTGCCCGCCGGCGTCCTTGGCGGCGGCGGCGGCCGTCGACCATGTAATGCCCGTGGCCGCCTTGACGACTTCGTAGTAGTGCCCGTTGCCGCCCTGTCTAACGTCCCAGCGGAAGGGCTGACTAGCGACTTGACCTTGGCGGGTAAACGACGACCGGTTGTAGAGCACGTGCCGACCGACGACGTACGAGGCCACATCGATGGTCGTCATCGCGACATGCGTGGCCGGGGGATTGGCGAAATCGCGAACCCGCAGCGCTACCGTTCGCGTTCCGGCCGTATTGAAAACGTGCGACGCAGTCGGCCCGGTCGCGTCAACATCAAATACCACGCCGTCGTAGTCGTAATCCCAATCGTAGCCGGCGATGGCGCCAAAGGGCCGGCCGTGAACGGAAAAGCCGGCGTCGAAGTCGACTTGCTCGCCGGCAAGGATCGACGTCGCGCTGGCTTGAATGTTGCCAATCGGTCCGCGGACGTCGCTGGGGACAAGGACGATGTTGTCGAAGTAGCCGTCGGCACTCGTGCCGAGTCCGAGGTCGCTGAGCATCCGGACCCTGGCCGTGCGCGTTTGAGGCGGAACGACCCGCTCGTCGGCGATCAGCCGCCAGCTGCTAACGCTTGCGAACAGACCTGTATCGAACGAGTCGAGCATCGCACCGCCGGCGTCGCGATATTCGACGACGAACCGCGTCCGGTCGGAAGGAATCGTCAGCAGCGAGCGAGCATGACCTTGGAACAAAAACGCCTGGGTGCCGGCGTCGATCGTCGACGCGAACGCGGAAACGTCGACATCTTGAGCCAATTCGGCCGTCGATCCGGCGGGCAGACCGCCGATGGCCGTGAAGTAGCTTTCGCCGTCTTGTGGCTCGGGGTTCGTGTTGCGATAACGCCAGTTGGTGCCGACAACTTCGGTCCAAGACGGAATCTCCAGACCAACCAAAGGCTCCTCGGCGTTCCCGTTGCGAACGAGGTTGTCCGCGTGATTGCCAAAGTCAACGGACGATGTGGTTTCGCCCGGTGCGAGCGTGAGGTGAGTCGGTCCGGCGGACGACACGAACAGCTTGAACGCCAGATCGCCGTTCGAAGGATTGTTATTAATGTAGTTCGTTCCACCCGGATACTGGTCCGTCGTCGCACGCCGCACCGCGTAAAAGTTTGGGAGCGTGCGCGAGGTCGACAACCGGACGCCCAATATGTCGCCAGAGTCAACGTTTAGATTCAAACTGGAAAGATCGACGAACGTCGCCGTGATCGCATTTGCATTTAAGGTGACAGGCTGCGACCCGATCGCCATCTCGCTGACGGCGACCGATCCAAGCACGGGTGCCGACGCGGGATCGCCGCCGCCGAGATCGAGGACTTCGACGATCAGGTCGCCACCGGAACCGGTTTCACTGAGCGATAATTCAATCGCGTCAAGCTTGCCGCTTTTACCGAGAATGAAAGATTGTGCCCAATTGTTCGTGCCGTGAAACGCGTTGATGATGCCAGAACCGTCCAACTGCGACTGGTCGACGACCGGCGAGCCAAGAGACGTTTGAGTCCATTGCGGGCGGACGAATTGTCCGACGCCGTACGTACCCGGCACTAGGTCAACAAAGGCATAGGAACCGTTAGCGGCGGAAAGCGTCGACGTTTCGCCGTGGTCAAACGTGTTGTTGCCGTTGCCGTCGAGGTACACGAGCCATCCTGCCAGCGGCGGCTCGCTCGGATCGCGGATTCCGTCAGGGTCTTGGTCGTACCATACGTTCCCTTCGATGCGGACCGGTTGCACATTGCCGAAACTGCGGCCTGTTGCATTGGGAGCGGTGAGCTTGAGCGCGACGGTGTGTCCGTCGGTCGAGGGCGACGTAGGCATCCAGCCAACTTGACTTAGCTCGCGAACGTCGTGGGTTCCGAGCGGTACGTGGTCGATCGTGTACGTGCCGTCGGCCGCGGTTACGTCGTAGCGTTCGGTGGAACCGAGTTCGGTGAATCGCAAATTGTCGAGATTGACGCCGAATTGCACGCCGAAGGCCCGCACGTAGGCGATGTCTCCCTCGGCCCGGGCGACGGTGAGCGTGCGTTGCTGGCCAGACGACACGGTCTGGGTGTCGACGGTGAGCAGGTTTCCTTGGCGGTCGAATGCTTCGAGTGCGACGGACGTCGTGAGAATGGGTCCGGCGGCGTCGATGCTGACTTGCGTCACGCTGCGGTCGAAGTCGGCGCGTAACGCCGCTAGCGTTCTCGACCAGGCCGTGCTGGCCACATTGCGAAAGACGCGCGTGCCGGTGGTCGCCGTGCCCGTGCCGACGGAAACCGTGTTGTCGGTGAGGCCTCCCTCCACGCTGAGCGTGACGGCATCAACGGCATCGTCGAGCGGCGTACCGGTGGCGTACTCATCCGGCTCAATGTGCCGCTCCCGGACGTTGAAGACGAGGTTGTCGAGCCGGCCCGATTGACCGCCTTGGCCGAAAGCCAGGAAATAGGCGATATCGCCGGCGGGACGGTCGATTCGCATTGTCTCAACGACGCCCGTCGAGAGGTCTGCGGTAACGTAGGTGTCGAGCAGGTTGTCGCCGGCGTCGTAGACTTCGAGTTTCCCTATGTCCGACGAATCGTCGCTAACGAAGTCGATGGCCACCATCGCCACACCGATCGGAAAATCGCCGCGCAGTTCGCGCCCGTTTTCGACCCACGTCGTGGATGCCGAATTGCGAAACACGCGGCCGCCGCTCGAGGAGAACGCGTCGTTCGTTCCCGTCACGTCCGTTCCACCTGGGCTGGTGCCGACGGCCGTCAGGATAACGCCGGGAACGATGTCGCCGAGCACCGTACCGACCGGGAATCGATCGGCGTCGACGCGCCCAGCGTGGGCAAATTGGCCGTCGCGGTTCTCGTCGACGTAGATCAGCCAGCCTTCCAGACCGGTCTCTCCGCCGTCGCGAAGGCCATTTCCGTTGGTGTCGTTGAATTTCGTTCCGCTCACGCTCCCGAGCAGCGCACTGCCGAAGTCGAGATCGGTGACGATCTGTTCCGGCAGGACTTCGACGCCGTGCAGCGCTGCCGTGAGGCCGACATTCAACGCGCCTTTGCTGTCGGAGACAGACCACGTGAAGTCAGCGGCGGTGTTCGTGTCGTCGTCGCCGATTCGTTGGATCGTGTCGCGGCGCGCATTAGCGACGACGGTCGCGCCCGACCAGTTATTGCCGAGCCGTACGTTTTGGAATGGACCGGCGTTCACGTTGAACAGTGCGATCTCCGCGGCCGACCAACCCCAGCCGACCCAGTCGACGATCTTGCCCGCGCTGTCCAGGATCATCGCCCAGCCGGGATTGCCGTTGCCCCAGCCGATGTTTGTGCCCCAGTAGTTATCGCCGCCGGAATCGGTCCGATAGAGGACTTCGCCCACGTTTATTTGGTCCGGCAATGTCCAGGACACCGGGGTAACGGCATTGATATTTGAGGACGAACTACTGACAAAGACCCGCCAATCGACGGTTTTGGCCGCGCTCCGCGACAGGTTGGCGATTTCGATGAAGTCCGGCGTGTCGAGATCGATTTCCGTGATCATTACGGAAGATACGTCGTCGAAATGGCGCGGGGCGGTTTGCGTCCAGCCTGCCGGCGCGAATTCCCCCACGGCGTAGGTTCCGACGGGCGCGCCGACGATGGCATACGCGCCGTCGCCATCGGTGATGTCGAACGGTTCGTCGTCGTCGAATCGGCCGTTGGCGTTGAGATCCGCGTATACCGTCCAGTCGACTAGGCCGTAGTCTTCCGCGTCTTGTACGCCATCGGCGTCGCGGTCGAAGAACTTCGTGCCGTGGATTTCCGCCGGCAGCGTCGGGCGATTGCCGAAGTTGCGGCCGGAGACGATCTGGTTGGTGCCGTTAAGAACGACGCGGTGCGTGCCGGGCGGCAATACGCCCGTCGCGGGCACCACGCGCAGATTGTCGACGAGCAGGGCCGAGTCGATCGTGCTACTCCCCTCGTCGACGACACCGAGCGTGATCGCCAAAGTCGCGTTGAAGTTGATTGTCGTCGAAAACGTCTGATAGCCAGTTTCCTCTACGAAATTGCTGGCCGAGAGAATGAATGTCGAATTCGTATCGCCGAGAACGGCGTTGGGGGATCCTAGTCCTGGAGTAGATAGGATGCTGACGAAGACGAAATCGTTGTTCGAGCTAGGCGTCGCCTGATTCGTGAGAAAGTTCCAGTCCCAGCCGATTTCCGTGCCGGGCTGAACGGTAACGATCGTGCGCAGGGCCGAACCTTCGATCGCATTGCCTGCGGGTGTGCCGTCCAGGCTTCCGGCGACGTAATCCGAAAACGTCTCGAGCGCGGCCTGGCTCACCGCGCCTGCGCCCGTCGAGAGCATAGCCTGAAACTGGCCGCGTGTCGGATCGACGCCAACATCGCCGCGCACAACCCGTGCGTTTCCGATCGTATCCCAACCGACGAACGTTGCCGATTCAAAGCTCGGATTGTTGAACGGCAACGTTTGCGTCCAGCCGGGCTGTTGCTGCTCGGAGACGAAGTATGTGCCGGATGCGATGCCCGTGAACTCGTAGTCGCCGGCGGGATTCGTACGAACGAACGTTTCGTTTGCATCGAGCTGACCGTTTTGATTCTGATCGAGGTAGATGACCCAATCGGAAAGCCCGGCTTCGCCGGCGTCCTGTTCGCCGTTGCCGTTTGCGTCGTTGAACTTGCGTCCCCGGATGGTATTGTTCGGCGGCAATACAACGTCGAACTTGACGGCGAAGTTGTACAGTCCCGATGTGGCGTATTCGCGGCTTCCGACGCGAATCGTGTACTCCTCACCGGGCGCGAAACCGCCGAACGTGACGGTTTCCAGTGCACCCGTGCCCGCCGCGTCGCTGGACAGGACTTCATCGCCCACGGAATCGAAAACGTGGATTGTCGTATTAAGGGCGATGCTGGGCGACGCGGTGATGAATCCGCCGCCGCTGGCGTTGGCCGGGACGACGACGCGGTAATAATCTGCTTCGTTGGCAGCCAGACTGGCCGTCGTCGAGGCGCTGCCGAAGAGATTGGACGTCAACGTCGTGACAGCGGGCGAAGGGCCGTTAATCGACAGAATTCCGTTGATCGTCGTCGTCCCGCTCGTCGTCTGCGATTCGTCATAGATTTCGAGCAGGTATTTCTTGCGGCCGTCGAGCGAGCGGGTCGTGTTCGCCGACAGTCCGGTGCCAAAGTTGATCGTTTCGACGTCGTCCGCATCGTCATCCCACAGGACGACCGCCGGATCGGTGTTGGCCGTCGTTAGCAGGACGTTCATCGACGTCGTGGCGCTCGATTCGACCGCGAATCGGAAGCCGTCGATGTCGTCGTCGCCGAACATAGTGAACGATTTGATCGCGTCGCCAAATTGATTCAGCGCAATTGACGATTCGGGCGACCGAGGCCCGGCGCTGACCATACTGGCTGGCACGGCATTGACCGCGCCGCGTCCCCAACCATTGTTCCAAGTGCCCGCGAACGGACCGCGGGCGGTTAGTGCAAGCAACGATGCCAATTCGCTACGACTAATCGAGTCCGCACCGCCCGCCTGATCGAGCAAGAGTCCGGCGACGGCTGCGGCATTCGGCGCGGCCGCCGAAGTGCCGAAGAAATTTGGAAACCCCGTGCCGTCGGCATCAGGCGAGCCGAAGAAACTTGTGTCGACGCCGTCGGGCGCGGCAAAATCGGGCTTCTGGCGCGTCTCGATGGAGCTTTTTGTCGATCCATCCGGATTGAAGAACACCCGCACCGGCCCGAGGCTGCTGAATCCTTCCAGCGCGGCGACAGTAGTGTATGGGTGGGCGGCGATCGTGAACATCTCAGGCGACGTGTGGTTGCCACTGATCGACGGCTCGCCGTTGGTGTAGTTGTCGATCGGCGAAAACGTGCCGTTGCCGTCGCGCATGATCATGTAGAGTTCCAGGCCTGTCGCATCCGTGAACAACGTCTCGACGAATTGCAGTTTGTAGGTTTGCGTACTCGTCGTATCGTTCGTGAAGCTGAGCCAATCCCACGATAGCAGCCCAATATTCAAGTTATTGCTATCTGCCAGAACCCGTGTGCCGAAGCTGTTGAGCAACTCGATATCGAGGTCGGTAAGCGTGCCCAAGCCGTGCGGCTGGCTCCAATGCAGCGTGATCGTAATCGAGTCGCCGGCACCGAGCTGAAAGTCAAACGTCTCGTCCGTGCCGCTGAAGTTGTGCCGTCCGTCGTTGTCCGAATCGCTCCACGAGGCATTGAATCCACCGCCGTTCTGATTTCCGGCCGAGCCGAACACGAGCACGCCGTGGTCTTGCGAAACCTCACTGACAGCTTGATTGATCGCGCCGTCCTGGAAGATTGGTTCGATGTCCCACGAGATGTCGTCCACGATGACGTCCGCCCCGGCGCTGCGCAACTCATCGAACGCGCCGGCCATATCGAAGGGCGTGAACGACCCGGTATGGAATGCGTAGTCGAAGCCGCTGCCAACGTCGGCGATCAGTTCGATCATGCCGCGTCCTTCGTCCGTGCCCGGATTGATCGTGAAACCAAAGAACGGGCTAGCCAGCGGATTGTCATCGAGGACGTCGACCGTCGCGCCAAACGGAATGTCGCCCGACGCTGTCGAGTCGTCGATTCCGTTGCCGACGCGGCTCACGGTGTCGGAAATGACGCCAATGTCGATTCCAGTGCCATCGACGTTGAACAGGCGCCGCATCTGGTCGGCGAGCATCGTGGCTTCGCCCTGGTTTGTCGCGCTGCCGACGGCATCGACGGCGGGGCGAGGCGTGGCGACAACGTGCCGAACGTCGTCCATGGCGACGAGCGCGTCGATGCTTTCGATCGGCATCAACGCGTTCACGACGTGGTAACCGTGCTTGTCGTACGTGCTGACGACCTGTACGCCAGAGGCCTCGAGTCGCGGCACGGCGGCCGCCACGTCGTCGACGTGGATCATTACGACCGGCCGCACGCCATCGCTATTGAAGGCCGCCGCAAACGGCGTATTGTGAATCGTCTGCTCGGCGAGCGAAGCCGAGAACCCTTGCCGTTCGCGGCCATACAGCCGAAGAAGCGACGAATCGATGCGGTCGAATGAAGGTAGCGCATCCGCCGGCAATGCGTTGGCCAGCCAGAACAGGTCGGCCGGTGCATGGCGCGGTTCGCCGCTAATTTGATACGAGAGATAACGATCGAACGCCGACGCCGAAGACGTTTCGCTCAAAGTCGCGCTCAAAGTCGCGACGGGCACTTCCGTCGTGTCGCCCGTGGCCAGCACCGAGCTGTTCAGGACGCCGCTGTGCCGTGCGATCGGATCGAACTGCGTCGGCGTTCTGACATTCGGGACACCAACCGCCGCAGCGCCTTCGACGAGTGCATTTCGCCGTGTCGTCTCGGCGGAAGTCAAGAGCGCGGCGATCGTCGCCGTGTCGTCGAGTGTGTGCCCAATCCATTGCGAGACATCGCCACCGTCGATGCGATATTCGGCCAGAGATGAGAGTACGCGCCGGTCCTCAAGTTGTTCGGCACGATGGATTTCGTGCGGGAGGCCGCGTCGTCGCTTGACGTGCTTCGCGCAATGAATACCAATCCAATTTTCCCAAATAGTTTTCACAATCTTCGCTCCTATCGTCTTCCTTATCCTGCGATTGTGTTATCGGATCCGGCATTATTCGAACGCGGCGAGACCCGACAGCTCGAACTTCTTGCGAAAACGCAAACACAGATTCTTCGCCGTAATTCGCGGTGGCTGGCGATTGCGCAGGCGATTCCGATAACTACTCGGCATCTATCCTTCATAGTAATTGCGTATGGAGGGAAAGCGGTAGCCAAGTGCCGCTGCGCTCTTTGGTTACGTAAGACTGAATCGAAGAGTCGCAACGAACGTTCGGATGAATTGCGTTCGGAGCGATCCTGGATATACACACAACAGTGTATTTGTTAATTTCCAAATGGGTACTCCTTTTTTGGTTGCATCCTCGAAGATCTGAGGCCGTAACACTCAACGGTTCGAAATCGAACGCAAGCTGGCTCTTTCTTCCTAACCGATTAACTGCGCACCCATTGGAAATGCTGACACACACCCTTCTGACGAGCGGCTTGCTGCGACGTGGAGTTGGAGGGCTACCACGTTCCCCGGATGCAAGTCCCGCAGCTCCGGAAACCGCTCCAATAGCCAATTGCACGCTGCATGAGTCGCCGGTTCGCCGATGATCCACCGGACCACGGTCCAATGAAGCCACGGAACGTACCACATCCGATTGCAGACGGGGATTTCGCGGGAGACCCGGCAGCGAAGGCGAACGTCGGCGGGCGAAACCCGCGGCGACCAGCGTTTGATGCCGGTCGGACCCAGCCGCCAGATGCCGAGGCTTTCGCCGCCGCCGGGGAGGGAGTGAATGGGAACCCGCATACCGCCGCCCCAGTGCACGTAAATCAAGGCCCGTCAATCAACAGCGCGTCCGTCGGCATCCGCCCCACCTTCTGCAAATCGGCGCCATCGAAAGAAACGCCGCCGCCAACAGCAACGACGAAGGCTCCGGCACGGCCGCCGAACGACCCGCCAAACCACTCGCCGGCGATGCAGCCGCGGCCGTTTGCCCCATGTTCGCCTGCAAGATTGCCAAGTCGCTCGCGCCCACCCTGCCGTCGTTGTCCAGATCATTGTTCGTCGCGCCGACCAGTCCAAAGTTGCCGGCCATCCGCGCGGCGTCGGCGCGGTCGACCCGCCCGTCGAGATTCACGTCGCCAACCAATTCCGACAGATCGCGGACCGTGGTCAACCGCAGCGTCTGGCGACTGTCCGGCAGGTCGAAGATGCTCGGCTGGAAATAAAACCACAGCGGCGACTCGAGCAACGAATTCAAATCGTTCTCGTCCGGCACCACGATCGAATCGGCGACGACCAGATCGAACACGTCCCCAACGTCGGGCAGGAACGGATTGGGATTCGCTCCGGGGTCGTTCGGGTCGACGATGCTCAGCGAAATGCTCGCGCCAACTTCAAATTCGGCCGCACCAATGACATGAAGCTGGCCGTACCCAACGCCCGGGAGCGTCCCCGCGATCTCCGCTTGCAGCGTCGCTTCCGCCCCCTGAAAGTAACCGTCGCCGAACGTCAAAAAGCTCGGCGGATCGTCCGCCGGACCCGCGGCAAATGCACCGAGCGGCCCCACATCACCGGCAATCGGGCTTTGGACGCCGCCGCCCACGACGAGGCTGCTCGCCCGCGTCTTCAACTGACCGCGCACGGCTTCCACTTTCGCCCCGTTGATCGTACCCAAGCCACTGAGCTTGCCCCCATCAATGCGAAAACGCTTGCCCGCGGTAAACATTCTCAACTGGCCATATATGTCCGTCTCTGAACCTCCATACAACGTCACATCACCGTTACTAACCTCGACGCTGTCGGCGGTCGAATCGAAGCCTACATCGAGACCGCCGCGCTGCTCGAAGTCGCCGTTGATCCGCAGCGTTCCCGCGCCGTGAGCACTTCCCACGTCGATCGACCCGCGATTCACCAACGTGCCGGGCACGTCCAGCGTTTGCGAAAGCGTCAACTTCCCATTTTTGCGAACGTCTTCAAGCTCCAGCCGTTGGAATACGCCGTTGCCAACGAGCCTGACCTCGGTCTTGTCGCTGCCCGTGCTATTGCCCAACTTCTTGATCGTCGTTCCTTTCAAATCCAACGCGCCATTGTGAAAAACATCCCACTTCCCGCCGACTAAAGCATCGCCGACGGCCTGTTGGACGCTCCCGCTGAACGACAACGTCCCCGTGCCGGAGTTGGTGGCGGGAAGATGGCCAACGAACACTTGGCCTTGGTTCGAAAACGTCGTGGATATGTCGACGGTCGTTGCCGTCGATTGCAGCGGCGTCTCAAAGCGAAACGTTGCATTCGCCAAATTATGAAAACTTCCGCCAACCAATACGTCCTCGATGTTGGCTTTTATGTTCCATGCGCCGCCTTGATTGTCGACACGCGCTCCGTTGGTCAGAATCAGCTTTGCATCTTGGTTTACAATTCCGCTTGCGGCGTTTTCAAATCTCCCTCTGAGAACGCGCGGCGTCGACCCTGCAATTCTCGCGACCCCCGAATTCTTAAATGTCGCGACGCTGATGTCGCCCCCGTTCCATTCGAACCAATCTGCGTTCTCAAATTCCCCGCCTCCATCGATGCGACCGGTGCCCGTCAGAACGAACCCCTTGTTGATTCCATCGGTGGTCGCATTGGCCTTGGCCGTAAGCTTCGCGTTTGCGGCGATCGACAGGATCGCGTTGTCGCCAACCGTCATCGACGACGCAAGTCCAAGGCCGTTGTCGCCGGCCATGAGTTGATTGCCGCTCAGAATCGAATATGTCTTCGGAGTCACGTTGCTCGACGCCAGACTCAGCGTCGCGCCCGGCTTGACGATAAACGGTTGCGACGCCATTCCATTTGTCCCCGCAAACTGTCCGCCGCCGCGCAGACTCAGCGTCCCCTGCTCGACGATAATCTGACTGCCATCGGCGACGCCAATCGGCGCATTGATCGTGGCCGTCTTCATCGCTCCGCCGCTTTTCTTTAACGTCGCTCCATTGAAAATGATCAGTTGATCCCCAGGGTTCGTCGCGTCGATCGACCCGCCGCCAGTGAATTCCACATTGCCACTGATGTCGAAACTTGCCCCGGCACCAGGCGAGCCAACCTCACGCGAGCCGCCGGCACCCGGCGACGGAACGACGATCGGACCAACATCCGACGTCAACACTCCGTCGTCGATAAACAACGTGCTGCCCGCATGAACCGTCAGTCGCTGCCCCACGGCAAGGGTCGCCCCCTGCCCGACCAGCAGCATCACGGGGCTTCCCGCCGCCGTATCACTACCGCCGATCACCATCGACCCAAACGCTTTCACCTCGCTCCCCAACAACTCGCCGATCACCTGGAAGCCGGCCTGGCGACCAAAGTAAGCATTCTGCGTCGAAATCTCCCCACCCAGCACCGACAACAGCGCGTTCCCGCGATCGCCGACGACCAGATCATTCGCATTTTCCCAGTTCACTTCAGACAAGAACATGCTCCCCAAGGCGTTCTTGCCGATCGTGGCGTTTTGGGTGACTTGGGTGACGACGCTTCCGTCTCCGAATTGATAAGAAACGTCCATGCTGCCGTCGAAATTGTCGCCGACCACGAGATCGTTGGCCCTCAGCGAGAAGTCGGCCGTCGCTTCGGCCGTGAACTCCCCCTCGCCACTGCTGCCGACCGTCAGATCGCCGTTAACGACGAAGTTCGACGGCTGATGCACGTCGATTTCCACTCGCCCGGTTGACGAAGCGTTGCGACCGATCGTCGCGCTGCCGGCCACGGTCAGGCTCCCTTCCATGTCCAAGGAACCTCCCACGAAGAGATTCCCAGGCAGCGCCAGACCAACGCCGTCCAACACGTCCAGCGAACCATCCACGGTCACGTCGCCCGACTGAATCGTCAGCGAGGAATCACTACCCGAAACCAACAAGCCGCCCGCGTCCCCAATTTGCACGGAGCCAAACGTCAAACTGCTTCCCGATTCGACGGCAACGGTACCGACGCCGACCTCGCCAAGCATTGTCGTGCCAGGCAGCGTCAGGCTGCTGCCGTTTTGCATTCTCAATGTGCCCCAGCCCGTCTCCTCCGTTCCCAACTGAATCTTCGGCGTCGTCAGTGTCGCGCCGTCGGTCAACGTAAATCGGCCGCGTCCCGCGCCGCCAATGATCAAACCATCCGTGCCGGTTACCTGCACACTACCGCCCTCGACGGTGACCTGCGCATCGTCCCCCGCCGCCGCGCCAACCGCGAACGCCTCGGCCAAAACCGTGCCGCCGTCCAGCGTCAACCTGCCCGTCGACGTGACGTTCAAATCGGTCGTGTACTGATTCCCGTTCAGCACAAACCGATACGGTCCCGTCACCGTCGCCAGGTTGCTCGCCTGCGACGCGTGAAAATCGACGAAGAACGCCCCCGTCGTGGGCGTAAACAGCGCATCATCGCCAGCCCCTGGCGGCGGCAGCGGCGGCTCTTCCCCCGGCAGCGCCCAATTGTCCGGATCACCGAACCCGAAAAAACCGCGACCGCCCCATTGCTTCTCGACCGCTCGCCCCTCGATGGGTACCAGCAGAACTGCCAACGTCAGAAGTGCGTTCCGGCACGAGAACATGATTCGGCCCCTCAGCTACGGGATGGCGTCTCGTTTGAAGCTCCAAGTGAAGCAATTTGTAGGAAAGGAGTTCTTTACACGGGAGTTTCTAATTCCTTCGCTTGTTCGTATGTTTCGTCGTGAAATCGCAGGGATTCCACCAGAATAACCTGCCCTCGGCGCGACGGCCAGAAAATCGAGGCGGCGCGCGGGACAAACCCAATGGGCCTGCCGCTCAAGGACCATTCGGCGTTCTGCGACACGCCCAACCTGTAAGAAACGCTGTACGCCTTGGCCGACAGAGCCTTTCAATCGAAGTCTTTACTCCAAAATCCACCACCGCCCCGCGCCGCGATGACGTTCCCCGGATGCAAGTCCCGCAGCCCCGGAAACGGCGCCAACAGGCGATTGCACTCTTCGTGCGTGGCCGGTTCCCCGATGATCCACCGCGTCACGGTCCAATGCAGCCACGGTACCTACCACATGCGGTTGCAGACCGGTACGGTACGGGCATCGCGACATCGCAGACGAACTTCGGCGGGTGAGATACGCGGTTACTGACGTTTGATGCAAAGCCGACCGAACTTCCAAGTATCTCGGCCTTCGCGCCAAGCTTGGTGTATCGCTGTCCCTGATCTTGTCGCGGCCGGTCGTTCCTATAATGTTCGCAGCGTCGTCTCGCCCATTCGCACAAGAGCGACACGAGGGCGTCCCCGCCGACCGCGTTCACATCCTCACCGCTCTTCGCCGCCGGCACCGACTTTACCGAACGCTTGTTAGCCACCCATGACCACACGCCGCCCCTACTTCTCGCTCGGCGACTTCGCCCGCGCCTGTGGCGTCGCTCGGCCGACCGCCTGGGAATGGCTGCACGCCGGCCGCGTTCCCGGCGCGTATCTATCGGGCCGCCAGTGGTTCATTCCCAGTTGGGCAAAACGACCTGCGTCACGGCGAAAGAAACGCGGTGCCGACGGAACGCGGTCGTAATTGGCTTCGGCATTCCCGCATGCATGTCAGCTGCATGGACATGCGGTTCGCGGTGGGCCATTGACGCGGGGCCGAGCCGCCGCGATCCGTCGCAACGCCGTTCTCCCTTACGACTTGCGCCGGCTTGTTGAGGCGTTGTGCTGTCAGCGCCAAATCGCGTCTACGAGCCAGAACCATGACTTTTCGCCATATCTCCGGCGACCATTGCTCGACGGCCGTCACGGCAATAGGTCGTCCTCAAAGTCGTACTTTCTCCGTTCGGCGCGCCGCAGGGCCTCCCGCTCGCGTTTGCGCTTCTCATCGGCCAGCTTTCGCCGCGTTCTGGCTTGCTCGGCCACGAACATGCAGTCCAGCAGGCCGGTCAGGTACCGGGCAGTCGCCTTACGGTCGCCAGCCTCTCGCGCGGCCTCGAAGGCATTGACGTACTCGATCGCCACACCGGCCGCCCCGTGAAACGCGGCAATCAAGACCGAGGC
>JAJDEG010000297.1 GCA_029259895.1 Planctomycetota bacterium | reverse complement strand
GTCAAATCCTCCGCCAACGCCGCGTCGGCACCCAGCGCCCGCAAATATCGCCACACACCCGCCTGATACTCGACGATCAAGCGAGCCGCGTCGAACCCGACTTCTTTGGGTTGCTGCGACATGGTGCTTAGCGCGTGCGCCAACAGATTGTACTCAACGCAGGGCGAATCCCGCCGCGACCTGCATTCGCATTGATAAGGCCGTAACCCAATACCATTACACGGTTTGCGGTTATTCGCACGCGACGGAAATCGCCCCTTTCCCGCCGCATGCCCCCCTGAAATCACCCCCAGCAGGCACGGCTCCTCGCATTGTAACACGCCGCCGCCAAAACCTGCCGCCCCGCGTCCTCCTCCACCCGGCCAAGATCACCCGGCCAACTTATCGTCGCGTACCGCGATAACGATTGCATCCACCGCCGCCGATCGACTACATTCTCCTCCATTGACCACGGCCTCCCGCGACTCACGACGAATGCGACAGGGGACGAATGTTGCGAAACCCGCCCTTGCTGTTTGGCGTCCTCGCCCTCGCCGCCGCGGTCGGGCTCCACTTCGCCGCCGACACGTTCGACCGATCGACGGCCACCACGGCCGCCACCGCCGAAGTGCTTCTTGGCGTCATGGCCATTCTGCTGCTCCTCGCCAGCGTGCTCTATCGCAAGAGCTAAGTCCGGCGTTGCGCTGTATCATTAGAGATGCACTGCTCGATGCTCGGTCGACTCCGTACAAACCAACCGGAACAACCGCGATGCGAACGATCGCAATGGCCCTCGGCGTGCTCGCCGCAACGGCGACCGCTTGGCTGACCCTCGCTGCCCAACAGCCCTCCCGCGGCAAGCCGCCCGCGGCGCTGCCGGAGCGTGCCCGCCCGCCCCAGTGGACCGAGCGCTCCAAGAGCGCCTTCTTCGAGAACGCCGGCGACGCCCTGGTCGGCAAGCGCCCCGATTACACGAAACGATCGTCCGACGCCCCCGCCTCTCCGTCGGGCAACGCCGATGACGTTTCCCCATCCGGCGGCATCTTCGCCTGGTCCAAAATCATCGCCCCCGAAATCATCGAAGACGAAGTCAAACGCATCGCCCAAGGCGTCAACGAAGCCGTCGTCAATCCGCAGCAATACGCCGGCGGCGGCTACAAGTCCGGCCAGGACCACTTCTCGATGCTCGCCGTCCTGTTCGCCATCGTCGCCGAATACGACGGCGACGTCCGCTGGCAGCGCCACGCGATCGCCGCCCGCGAGGAATTCGCCGCCGCGGGCTTCGGCTCGCGCGTCGGCTCGATTCAGGCGTTCAACCAGGCCAAGGCCGCTCGCGAAGATCTCACCAGCATGATTGCCGGCCAAACGCTCAAAGGCAAAGACGGCGAGGCGAAAGCGACCTGGGGCAAAGTCGCCTACCGCCCGCCGCTCATGCGTCGCCTAAAAATCGCTCAGGAAGAACGCCTCAACGGCTGGACGGCCAGCGCCGGCGAGTTCAAGAAGAACACCGACGAGATTCTTCACGAAGCCCAACTCGTCGCCGCGTTGGCCGAAGTCATCACCCGCGACGGCTTCGAGTACGCCGACGACGATACCTACCTCGGCTACTCCAAGGAACTAAAAAAGTCGGCCCTCGACGTCGTCGACGCCGTCAAACAAAACAACGCCGCCAACGCCCGCTCCGCCATGAGCGCGATGGGCAAGACGTGCATCGCATGCCACGACGGGTATCGCGGTTAGAGTCTATCGGGCGGCGACCAGCCGAACGAGGAATCGCTCGAGGAATCGCCGCCCCGATCGAACGCGAACCAGTAGGCTACACAACGAAAAACGGCCATCGCGCAAGACCGCGCGATGGCCGTAAACAATCAAATTCGTCGTCAACTGCTCCAAAAACCGGCCGTTACGGATTCACCGGCGCCTGCGGACGGCGCTCGCGAAACTTCGCCGCGCCCGGCTTGTCGTAAGCGCTCGACGACGCCTTCGGCGGGAAGTCCCGTGGGTTCGCCCCCTTGCCGAGGCCGACTGTTCGCTCGTCGGTCTTGTAGCCGACCATGTTCAGGAACTGCTGAACGGTCAACACGACTGTCCCCTTGTCCTTCGCTTCGCCGATCACGCGGGAATATGCCGCCAAGACCTTCTCGTCGCTCGGCGCGTTTCCTTGGATCAAGTATTGCGTCGACGCCGTCACCTGCGGCGGCTTAATCTGACCCGAGACCTTTCCGTCGTCCTCGATTTCGATGTCGATCACGCCGTTGTTCGTCGCAATCAAGTCGCGAAACCGCTGCCGGTCGCTGTCGCCGTCGCCGTCGATGTCCGTAATGCCGACGATCGCAAAATGTATCTGGCTCCCCGGATGGAACGCCGGCGAAAAGATCGCATCGCCCGGCAGAATCGGGTCGCCGCGAGAATCCGACAACACGCGGGCGATCGCCGAATGCGGGCCGCTGATCTGCGTCACTTCGATCTCCGCCTTGCTTTCCGACGCGACCAGCTTCGCGCTGTCCTGCGAATAAACGCTGAACGTCACCTGCGCCCGCAAACCGTCGGCCGAACCAAGATTGATGTACACCATCCGCTCGCGCGGCAGCACGGCCGTGATCTTGCCGTCGGTCGTTTCAAAATGTCGCGGCCGAGTCTTCGCCAACTCGTCGCGCATGTTGAGAAATTCACCATTCCGTTTGCGATCCTTCTCCTTCAAGAGCCGGAGTTGCTCGTTCAGCGTCGTGTCGATCAATCGCGAGTCCTCGTCTTTCTTCGTCAGTGCGGCAACGAGCGTAGCAACCTGTCCCTGGTGGTCCGTCCGCCCCGTGTTGAACTTGTCGCGCTCGCCGGTAAGCTCCGTCTGCGCCGACTGCATACCCGTCTGATGGGCGTCGATCTTCGCCTTGTCCTCGGTCCGATTCGCGGCGACGGTGCCCTCCAGGCCTACCTTGTCCGCCGCAAGCTGAACGTTCGACGCACCCTGCTTGTCCAACTCGACCTTGAGCTGCTTCACCACTTCGCGGTAGTTCAGCGGATTAGAAATCTCCGTCGCCCCGCCCGTATTGAAACCAGCGTCGAACTCGTCCACCGGCGCGGCCTGCTCGCCGCCGTTCGTCAAATAAGCGCCCAGGTTTTGGCGATCCGATGTGTTGTTCTGAGCGATCGTGTCGATCGGCTCGTCCTTGGCATATCCCAACAGCGCCGCGTAAACCGTCAATCGGTCAGACAGCGCATTGCGCTCGCTGCTGGCCTTTTCGCGCTCCTGCGTCACCTGCTCGCCCTTCTGCTGCTCTTCGCGATACTTCTTGAAGAACATGAACGTCGTAATGCTCAACAGCACGGTGAGCATCACGAATATCACCAGCGCGATCTGATAGCCTTGATGTTCTCTTTCCGCCATGACGGGTCTCCACGATAGTCAGTCGAGCCGCGGCAAGAATATCGCCGCGACCGATGGTTCTCTGTTCCGAAAGGATGTTCAACGCGAAGTGCCAGCGCGACCGGTCGCCGCCAACGAGACAGGATTCGCTCAGTCGGCCGGTAACTATTTCCCGCCGCGCCGAATAAAGCACAACGACAAAGCAATTCGCCCGCCGCAATAACGGCGCAACGCCCCAAGTGCTTGACCAACCGAGGCTTACACCGATTCTAAATAGCCACCCCAAAAGTGTCAAATTAGGCAATTTGACCAACGCGCCGTACGGCCTCGCGTCCCCCGGCCCCTAGTCCCCAGCCCCCAGCCCCTGCCCTACAGCCGCATCTGCAAAATCCCGCCGTACCGCGTGAATCTTCTGATTCGCCCGCGTTGGATGCACGCGATTCGTCAGCAGCACGACATAAATCCTCCGCTGGGGATCGATCCAAACGGATGTGCCGGTAAATCCGGTATGTCCGAACGCCTTTGGCATTTTCGTCCCCGACGAGCTCCGCCCGCTCGGCGTGTCCCAGCCCAACGCCCGGCTCGATCCCTTCGGCAGCTCGCGCCGCGTCACGAACTTCTTCGCCAATTCCCGCGGCCACACGTCGCCCTTGCCGTCGAGCGCCCGCAGCCACTCTTGCGCAAAGCGTCCCACGTCCGCTGCCGTCGAAAACAGCCCGGCATGTCCGGTCAATCCTTCCGCCGCTCGCGCGTTCTCATCGTGAACTACGCCATGCACGAACTTCCGATCGTCTGGCAAACTTCCCGCCACACGCTCGGTCGGTGCGATCCGCGAAAGCAACTCCGCGCCCGGCCGCCGCAGCGTGTTCCGCATCCCCAGCGGCTCGAACACCAGCGACCGCTCCAACTCCAATAGTGGCCTTCCGCCGGCACGCGCTGCCGCTTCGCCGAGCAGCATGAATCCCAGGTCGCTATACACCATCTTTTCGCCCGGCGTCGCGGCCAGTTTCGTCCGCGCCGCTTCGGCGAGTACATTCTTATACGTGCTTGCCGTCTTATACAGCGGCCGCCCGGCGGGCAGCCCCGAAGAATGCGTCAGCAAATGCTCGATCGTCACCCGCCGCCGCGCGGCCCGATGCGCAACTTCGCCAGCCTCGACGAACTCCGGCACGAACTTTTCCAAAGGATCGTCGAGCGCCATCTTGCCGTCGCGCACCAGACAAGCCACGACCGCGTTCGTCCCCACCACTTTGGTCAGCGACGCCAAGTCGTAAATCGTGTCCTCCGCCGCGGCCTGTTTTCCATCGTCGGCCGAATGCCCAAACGCCCGCGTCCACAACGGCCCTTCGGCATTCCCGACGGTCGCCACGCACCCCGGAAACGCCCCATCGACAACGGCGGCCTCCAAGACCCGAGCCGCCGCCGCAAAGTCCCCCGGTGCCGGCTCATCGGCCCTAGACTCAATCGCGCACGACGCGCTGCAATGCAACAAGACGGCCAACGCGGCCAAGCAAGTTCCAGCCAGCCAGAGAAAATCGCGACACATTGGCTTCACCACAGAGGTCACGGAGGACACAGAGGAAGAATGGTAACCGAGAGGCAAATAGTTCGGCGTTTTGCGAGAATTCGACGTTCCAGATTCCACCCTTTGTCTTGCATTGTCTCCGTGTCCTCCGTGACCTCTGTGGTGAAACAATCAGCACAACAACTCAGAACTCAAAACGGCCAAGCAAACGGAATCACCACTAGCGCCGTCACTGCGACCAAGAGCGTCAACGGCCACCCTACGCGGAAGAAGTCGCTCGGCCGATATCCGCCCGGCCCCATCACCATCAAATTCGTCTGATACCCCAGCGGCGTCAAGAAACTCAGCGACGCCGCCAACGTTACGCCGATCAGCAGCGGCCGCGGACTCATCTCGGCCGCCAGCGCGACTTTCAAGCAAATCGGAAACAACATCGCCACCACGGCCGCGTTCGACAGCAACTCCGTAAACGCCATCGCCATCACGTACAGCGCGATTAGCAGCACGTACGGATTCGCGCCGATCGTGTCGACCAACACTTCGGCCAGATACGCCGCCCCGCCGCTCGTTTCGATCGCCTTGCCCAAACCGAGTGCCGCGGCGATCGTCACCAGCACCTGCAAGTCGAGCGCCGACCGCGCCGACGACGCCGGCAAGCACCGCGTGACCACCATCAGCACCGCCACGGTAATTGCCGCCAGTGCCGGATTCGCAAACTGTGCCCACGACTTCGGCCCCACGCTTTCCAGCCCCATCCACGCAATCATGCCGACGACGAGCAGCGTCGACAGCCACGCCCGATCGTGCCGCATTGCCGCGTAGCCGTCGACGCTGCTGACAAGATAGAAATCGGGACTATTCTGAAACGACTCGGCGAAATCGGTCCTCGTTTGCAGCAGCAGCGTGTCGCCCGGCTCTAGTTGGATGTCGCCGATCTTGGTCCGCAGTTGTTGGCCGTTGCGATGCACCGCCACGACCGCCGCGCCGTAGCGTCCACGAAAGTTCGCTCGCCGCACGGTGTTACCGATCAGCGGCGACGTCGGCGACAGCACGGCCTCGGTGAGCCGTCGCTGCTGCCGCTCGTTGGGCCGAAACTCGTAGGCCATATCCGCCGCCGGCACCAAGCCCGGAATCCGCTCCAAGTCGACGATCGTCGCCACCACGCCAGTGAACACCAGCCGATCGCCGGCATGAATCGTGTCTTGCGGCGTGACCGGCGTAATGATGTCGCCCTGGCGATTTATTTCGATCAAGAACAACCCCGGCAGATGCCGCAGCCCGGCGGCCTCGACCGTTTGCCCACACAACCGACACTCCGGCCGCACCAACATCTCGACCAGGTATTCGCGGCGATGTTCGCCCAGCTTCTTCACCATGTCCTGCCGCTCCGGCAAGATGCGCCGCGCGAATAGCAACAAGAACCCCGCCCCGATCAACGCGCACGGTAAGCCCGCCTTGCCGATCTCGAACAGGCTCATCGGCCGCAAGTCGTGGCGAAAGGTTTCCTCGTACCGCGCCATCCGCGGATCCTTCTCCGCCAGGGCGACATCCTGTTGATACTCGTCCTTGAGCAGCCCGTTGGCGACGACGTTCGTGCTCGTGCCGATCAGCGTGCAGCAGCCGCCGAGAATCGAGAAGTAGCTCAGCGGAATCAGCAGCCGCGACGGCGACACGCTCCGCTTGCGGCACCAGTCGACCACCACGGGCAGCAACATCGCCACGACTGGCGTATTCGGCAGAAAGCCCGACACAGGCACGGTCACCGCGATCCGCCGCATCGCCACACTTTCCGTTTCGACGCGGCCCAACAGCCGCGTGCCGACCCAATCGAGCACGCCAGTATCGCGCAGTCCCGCCGCCACCACGAACAGCGCCCCGACCATCAACACGCCGGTATTCGCAAACCCGGCCAGCGCCTGTTCCGGCGAAATCGCCCCGCACAGCGTCACGATCACCAATCCGCCCAAGAACAGCACGTCCGGCGAAAGCGCGTGGCGGCGCTGCATCAGCACCATCACGCCAATCGACACGCCGATCGAGATCCAAGCTTCCGTCGACATCGATTGCCTGCACCCCAATTGGGAACGCGCCGCCAGGGCGCAACCGACACCGGTCCATCGCGTGCCGCGACACGCCACAACGTCCGTGCGGAAAACAGTTTACGCTGAAAAACCACCGCGCGGCCACGCGATCCTTACGCTCGTCCGCGCACGAAAGCGCGACAGTCGTGGATCGCAAAATGTTCGGTCGGCCGAGTATAAGCCGCCCCCCCGAATCGAGCAAAGGGCCAACGATAAGCCACCTTCGATGCGTCGTCACATTCCATACGCCCCTAACGCACGGTGCGATCCGGCAGAACTTCCACGCTTCGCTGTTCGCGCGAACCCGGCGTGCAACTCACCCGCAGTCGAAAAACTAACGGCCAATTACCTAATTCGCCCAGCTTTGCCGCACCGATACCAAACTACGTCGCCAGTCCACGCAACCCTCGCGGCCAAGGACTGCACGACAACGACTTTTCAATTTTCTTGCGGGAAGCATCTGCGGTGCCGGGTCGAAGGGAGTCGGGCCACGACCGGCCGCCGACGAAGGAAGCCAGTTAACTCCGCGCGTTCCATGTTGCTGCGCGGCCCTCGATCGCATCGGACCACAACCGCTGCGATCAAGTGACCGACCAGACCTGAACGGCGCGGCGACGCCCAACAAAATAGAACGCGTCTGCGTTCGCGTCGAAAAAACGCTCGCGGCGTCCCGCGGCGCGATCCCATCGCGCAGCACGGCCACGCGAGCGACGAAACAACCTGCTTGGTCACGGAAGGATTAAGCGTCATGACACTATCGCTGCTTTACGGTTCGACCCTTTGGATCGCCACGTCCGTCGCTTCGGCACAATTGGCATTCCCCGGCGCGATCGAACGCGCCGCCGAAAACCTCGCGACAAAGCCCGCGGCCAGTTCCGCCGCAGCGGCGTCCGCCGATAGCCCATCGACGACACCGCTCGCCCGGTCGACCAACTGCCCCTTCTGCGACGGCGGCGATTGCATCGTCTGCAACCAGAGCGGCTTTCGCCTCGATTACGACGCCTGCGGCTCGCACTTTGGCGGACCATTTTTCGACGAACCCTGCTACGCGTCGCCCGTCTCGTCCGTCGCTTCCGCCCCCAAGGCGACCGAACCCGACGATTTGCCCAGCGACGTAAGCGCCGATGTCGTAGTCGACGCCGAAGCCGACTCGGAGCGCGCTGGTTTACTCTCGACGCTATCCAATGCCGTTGACCGAGCCCCCGGCGTCGTCTCCGTCCGCGAGACGCTCAGCGCCGGTGTCATCGAAGCCACGAGAGCGTTAGAACTCGCCCGCCAGTGGCTCGCCAACCGACCGCACGTCGTCACCGTCGATCCGCCACCGGCGCGCACCGAAGCCTCGGAAAAGCTCCGCGATTGGTTCGCCAGCAGCGACGCCCCCGAGCTTGCGGCAAATCCGGCGGCAACATCCGCAGTCAATGTCGAAACGACGGCCCATCCCGCGGTAACGAAACGATTCGCGCCGCCATCTGTCGCCGAAATCGATGCCTTCGTTCCGGCGGAAGCGTTCGCGCCGATCGCCGCCGTCGAACCGGCTGAGCGGGAATTCGTCGACTGGGAAGCCCAACTCGCCCAAGCCTATCTCGACGGCGTTGCCGACGAACAACGAAATCGCGACGACCCCAGGCAAGACGTTATCACGCCCGCCATTCGCACGGCCGCCGTCGCCCTCGAGCGATTCGGCCACGCCGCCCTCAACCTCTCAGGACGGCTACGCAGCATGGCGGACGCCAGCGTGCTGCGGTAGCCGCCGACGTCTCAAGGCCGATTGAATAACCCGCCAGACAACGCGGCGCGACGCAGCCCGGCCCAATTCCAAGCGACAATGACCTCGCACCAGCGCGCGGCGCCAACCGCCAGCGTCGGTGCGAGGTTTTTTCATGAACCGCCCAGAAAAGAAACACGCCACGGAAACACCCCTCGGAAACATTCCACGAAAACACGGCCGCGAACCCTGCCCATCCCCAAATTCCAGCCGCTCCGCGCACCTCTACCCCCCCCTCTGTGCCCTCTGTGGTTAAGCAACCAAGGCACCGACGAGCAAGCGCCGAACGGTTTCAGCCCCCCGAATCCGACCATTGCGGTCCGGTCGTGCCGGCAACCCACCTCGCCCAAACCCCCGCAGCGCTACATTTTTGCGGATTTCGGTAGCGGGACGAATTGGGGCTGAATAAAATGAGGCTAAGTAAGCGTATAGGTCGTGCGTGCCGCCGCTGCATTCGCAGTGCGTGCGAGGGACGGTTTTCCTCTCTCGCGTTCGGCGGATTATTGGCCCTGCGCACCTTGTCTCGGAAGGATCGGATTCCTTCCCCCAAACAATTCGCGTTAATGCCCACGTGTCAGGGCCGCCTTTCCCGGAACAAGGCTGCCGGCACTTGTGTCTATTCGTATTTCGGTGGAGGACGTGATATGTCCATGTCGTGGCGCTTCTGGGTTTCCCTTTCACTCGTCGCGGGCATCGTCGCCGCGCCGCTGTGCAATCCAACTTACGCCGCCGAGCCATCGGGGCAACAGCCGGCTAACAAACAGCCGGCCACCGAGCGCGAGACGATCCGCGTCCACGCTTATGCCAAAGCCGACGGTAGCAATTACTTCGCGGCTTGCCTCGCGCCGACCGCGCAGGTCGCCGCCGCCGGCGCGACCGACGTCGTCGTCTTGTTCGATACGTCGGCCAGCCAGGTCGGCGCGTACCGCGACAAGGCGCTCGCCACCCTCGATGCCCTCGTCGCCAAGCTCGGCGAAAAAGACCGCGTCCAACTAATTGCCGTCGACTTGTACGGCACACCGCTGACCGATTCGTTCGTCGCCCCGACGAGTGCGGAACTCAACGCCGCCGTCGCGAAGCTCCGCGAGCGGACGCCGCTCGGATCGACCGACATGATCGCGGCCCTCAAGAGCGGCGCGGCCGTGTTTGAGACCAAGTCGACTCAGCGCCGGGCGATCGTCTACATCGGCGACGGCGTGAGCCACGCGAATCTCACCGTTGCCAAGAAACTGCCAGCCGTGCTCGACGACCTCGTGCATTGGCAAATCGCGGTCACCACCTTCGCCATCGGCCCGCAGCGCGACAACGTGCTTCTGGCCGCCGTCGCCAATCAGACGGGCGGAATGCTGGCGCTCGACGGCGACAAATTCGCCGCCGATCAAGCGGGCGATTATCTCGCCAAGTCCGCGGTCGGAATCGTCGCCTGGCCCGTCGCCGTTAACTGGCCCCAGGGAGTCGAGACGTTCCCCGCTCGCCCGATCCCGCTGCGATTCGATCGCGACACCGTCTACGTCGGCGCAGGCGAACTCGCCGCCGGCGCGACGATTGAAATCGACGCCAAAGTCGCCGGCCGCGATGTGAAGTTCGCTTGGACGGCCCCGGCTGCGAAGTCCAGCGACGACAATGCCTATTTGGCCCGCCTCGTCGATACAAGCCGCACCGACCGCGGCGCCAGCCTCGCGACCATCGGCACCCACGGCCTGATGGTCGTCCGTCGCCACGCGGAACAGAACGTCAATTTCATCGCCCAACAAGCCCGTCAGGCCGTCGGCACCGAGAACCTTCTCGGCGCGCGACCGCTGATCGACGAACTTCGATCCATCGACCCGCAACATCCGGAACTCGCTGCGTTGGAAACCGCTTATCGCGCGAAGTACACCGCTCGCGAGAAAGCGTCTCCGGCCGTGAATCAAGATGAACCGGCCGACGTTCAGCCGGCGTCTACGAAGTCGCGCGGCGACGCCACGCGTGCCGTGCGTCGCAATCCGTTCATGTTCGTGGCCCTGCAAGACGAAGACCCGCCGGCCGACGATCTGTTCGGCGCGGACCCGGCACCGGCCGACGCGGCTCCGGAGATCGTTCCGCCCGTCGACGCGGCCCCGGCCGACGTTGCTCCGGTCCCTCCGGCCGCGCGAAACGACGGCGAATTCCTCGACGACTTCGAAGAAGCTAAGAAGCGTCAAAACGAGCTGATCGCCAAGGAGACCGAGGTCGAGATCAGCGAAGCCCGACGGATCATGCAGTCGAATCCGACGAAGGCCAAGGAAGACATGAAGCTGCGGCTCGACTTCCTCGACCGCGCCGCCGACCTCTATCCCGAAGTTCGCGCGCAACTCATCGACAAAGTCATCGTCGTCGTTCGTCAGGCCGAGAAGCGCGAAGCCAGCTTCGAGGAAGAGCAGGCGATTCGCCGCCTTGCCGAAGGCCAACATATCGAACGCGATCGAATTCAGAAGAAACTCGTCCGCGACCAAGAAAAGGTGCGGCAGTTGGTTGAGCAGTTCCGCGTATTGCTCGACGAGGGTGCCTACGAAGAAGCCGACACGTCGGTCGCAGCGCACATCGAGAACCTCATGCCCGACACGGCGCTGGCTGCTTCGACCCGCGAAGTCGCCCGATCGACCGACGCGTACCGCTCCTGGAAGTACGTCTACGGTCAGCACGTCAAACGTTTGAACCAGACGTTGCTACAGGTCGACACGTCCGGCATTCCCTTCCCGGACAACATCCCGATCATCTATCCCGACGCCGAATTTTGGGAAGACCTGACGAACCGCCGCAAGCAATACGCTTCGGTCGACTTGCAGAAAAAGGGTAGTGCCGAAGAGAAGATCTTTCGCGCTCTGGGCGAAAACGCAGACTTCCAGTTGATCCAGATGCCGCTGCGGCAGTTTACCGAGCAAATCGAGCAGCAGCACAAGATTCAGGTCGAAATCGACAATCGCGCCCTGCTCGACGCTGGACTGGATGCCGAGGCGATCGAGCTCAACCGCGACTTGCGCGGCATTTCACTTCGCTCGGCCCTACGTCTGATCCTCAAAGAGCACGAGCTCGTCTACGTCGTGCAAAACGAAGTGCTGATGATCACGACGACCGACAAGGCCGGCTCCGTCCTAACGACCAAGGTGTACCCCGTCGCCGACTTGGTGCTTAAGATTCAGGATACAGGTTTTACAGGAGGGCTGAGCGGCTCCTTGGGCGGCGGGCTTGGAGGCGGCATGAACGGCGGCGGCGGAGGCGGTGGCGACCCCTTCGGTGGCGGAGGTGGCGGTGGCGGTGGTGCGGGTTTTTAAGCCCCGTCCCATGGCCATTCGCAATCGCGCAAGGAAGCACAAGACCGAACGCATAACGAAGTCAACGAAGCTCGAGGCCGCAGGCCGCGACCGAATCATACAGATCACGCTTTCTCGCTGTGTTGGAGAACCATACCGTGCGTAACCTCATCGTTCATTCCTTGGCGTTGGCCGCGTTGGGCGGATTCGCCTTCACGACGACGTCGTCCGCCAGTGAAGACCTCGTCATCCGCAAGGGAACGGTCGTCAAATCCCCGGCGGATGCGTCGACTTCTAAGAACGCGGCTTCAAAAGATGCGGCTTCAAAGAACGCTCCGGCGTTGAAGGCGCCGTCGAAGAAGACCGCGGCCGAGCCGCGACGCGATGCCAAACGCATCGACATCTCGCCGAGCGAGGGGCAATCCATCGCCGCCGCTTGGGATGCTTGGTTTGTCGCTTGGCATGCGAAACTCCCCCAAGAAGAATCCGCCGCGCAAGCCGCCACCGTCGATCTCGAACGCGATCTACGCGAAACGGCCCGCCGCCTTGCTGCCGAAGAGAAGTACGCCGAGGCCGTCGCCGTTTTTGAAGCGGCCCTGCGAAACGGCGAACCCCGTCCCTGGATGTACGAAGCGCTCAGCGTCGCCCTGCAAGCCGCCGGCGCTTCGCCCGCCGACTTGGAACGGGCTTTGATGTCGGCCGCCGACCTCGGTGCCGGCGAAGTGGACCACTTCTTGTATCTCGCTCACTACATGAATCGCGTCGGGCTAGACCGTCGGGCGCTTTCGATGTTCCGCCAGGTTGCCGAGCTCGACGCCTCCCGCACAGACGCTCTCATCGCGGCGATGGCCACGGCCGAACGCCTTGGCGATGCCGATGCGATCCGTTGGGCGACCGTCGCCGTGCTCCGTCAGGAATGGACGAACAAGGAAAGCCACGTTCACCAACAGGCCTTCCGTCAGTCCCAAGCCACGCTCGCCAAATTGCGCAAGGAAAGTCCTGCGGACGCGGAAGCTTACAAGAAAGACCTCGATGAAGCCCTCGCTCGCGACGTGCTCGTGCGCGTCTCCTGGACCGGCGACGCCGACGTCGACATTTCGGTCCTCGAACCGAGCGGCACTGTTTGCTCGTTCCGCCAACCGCGCACCACCGGCGGCGGCGTCATCCTCGGCGATACGTTTTCTCGCGACGACGTTGCATCCGTCGAAGGATACAGCGAGACATACGTCTGTCCGCAGGCATTCGCCGGCGAATACCAGCTCATGCTCCGCAAGATCTGGGGCAAGGTCACGTCCGGCCAGGTGAAGATTGAAGTGATCACTCAGTACGGCACCAAGGACGCTCATCCTGCGGTCACGGAACTGGATCTCGCCGACGGCACGAATGTCGTTCGCTTCGCGGTCGAAAAGGGCCGACGCACCGAGCCGGCCCAACAGGTCAAGGTCGCTAACGCCATCCGAGAGCAGGCGGCCGTCGGCCACAACCTTCTCGCCCAACAACTCGGCGGCGCGATCGATCCGCGAGCCATCGCCACGGCGCAAGCCGCCCGAGCGGGAACGGCCGCCGGAGCGGCCGGTCAACTCAACGGCGTCGGCGGCGTGCTGCCCGTTCCGTTTCCCGTAATCCAAGGCGCGGTCGGTTTCCGCCCGGTCATCACGACACTACCCGAAGGCGCCAACCTCGGCGCCAGTGCCGTCATCTCGGCCGATCGTCGCTACGTCCGCATCACGGCCCTGCCGCTGTTCTCGAAGGTCGGCAAAGTGCTCGCCTTTAATATCATCACCGGCCAGATCACCAACGGTAATCCGGACGTCGGCGGCGGCGGCGGTGGCGGTGGCGGCGGCGGTGGCGCACCCGGCGGCGGCGTGGCCCGCTAGTCCTCAAGCACCCATCGTTCGACACGACGAAAAAAGAACGAGCCGGCGTAGCCTAAACGCGAGGCGACGCCGGCTTTTTTTCGTAGCGTGTGGCAATTCTCGATCCGCTCGCTTCAAGTCGCGCCGCGAAGCCGCGTAAGCGTAAACGCCAGACCACCCTCGGCGTCACTCTCCTGCGACATTGTAAAGCGATTCTCGTCGACGAACTCGATGCGAAAGTCTTTCTCTGCGCACGACGGAGACGCGATCCGCAGAATGAGCGCCGTCCCCTCTGACCGCACGATCTCCCAGCGGCCCTGCTCGACTTCCATGTCGCGGCCGAGC
>JAJDEG010000296.1 GCA_029259895.1 Planctomycetota bacterium | reverse complement strand
CGGCCTGTTCCGGCGTAACGAGCAGCGACACCGTTCGTGTCGAAGCGCTCCCTTGTTCCTCTTCCGTCGTCGACGTTTTCGTGTCGACCGCATAGACCCGAACGTCGGTCAAGAACGTTTGCAGCGTCGGCTCCGTGATTTGCGGAACCGCGTTCTGCCGCACGTATACCTGCACGTCGACGCGGTCGCCCGGTTTGAGCAAGTTCCCGCCGCGGTCGGCGGTCGCGCGAATCGTGTTCACGCGGAAGCCCGGCGGAATCGGCGCGGCCTGCCCCTCGCCGAGACTGGCTTGGCGGATGATTTCGCCGACCAGCAGCCTACTGTTCGGGCGTTTGCCCTCGACATCTTCGATGTTGGTGAGCGTGTCTTCCGCAACCAGCTCCTTCGGCACCGACTGCACGGCGACCATATCGGCCTTGATCTCGTCGCCGGCCTGGATTTCGACTTTGGCGACGAGTACCTCGACCTTTTCGACGCCGTCGCCGCCAGAGCCGCGCCCGTCCATAACTTGGCTAATACCGATCGACGCGACGAGGCCACAGCCTAGCGCGAGCACCAGCAGCAGAATTGATTTTGGTTTCATAATTTCCCCTTCGACATGTTCGGCCTAGGACCGCGCCATCCATGTCGTCGGCGTTCCTGGCGGTTGGGTATTTCCACGGCCACGCAGCGCGTCCGCGCTACGGTCGAAAACGTCTGGCCCCGCATTGAACATTGGCATCCAATGCCCGCAATCTTCACATAGCGGGCCTAGAGCCGCATGTCTCACGCGACTGCCAGAATCGTTACCCTCCGTGGGAAGTGTTTCAATGCGCAAGCGGAAACGCCAGCCGCATCGCCCTATGCCGAAACGCTTTTGTCCGCTGGCCGTCTAGAGCAACGTTCGAGTCGACGTTTTCGGAAGCATGGCTTCGTCCAAGTCGCTCGCACGATGTGGGTCGACGTACCTGCGGTGGTCAGAATCGTGGTTGCTCTGCGGGAGTAATCACGGTCCCTCGTCGTTGTCTTCGGCAACTTCGCTACGATCTCTCCAATGTGGAGCCTCAGCGGAGGCGATTTCGCAGACGTTTTTGCTAGCAGCGCAACTGTTTCCGGTGTCCGCAGAGGTGAGTGTGGCCGCGGTTAGGCACCGCCGACAAAGAAAACGCACGGTCCTGCCACTGTAGGAGGCGAATCCTTTCGCCGAGGGAGCCGCAAGCCGACGCCTCGGCGATTGGACTCGCCTCCTACAGTCAAGCCCCTTCGCGATTCTTTGTAATTGGATTCTTACAGCAGCAACCCCATCCACGCAAAGTAAGCGATCGTGCCGATCGCGATCGGAATCCCATAAGGCAGCAACATCATGCTGCTCTTGCGGTCGGCGGCGATCGCCGCCAGTTGGTTCGGATCGCGTATCGTCGAGATTTCATTGAGGATGCCAAAAAACTGATTTCGATGGTGGCTCCACTTGCCCTGGAAAACGACCATCGCCACGGCCAATACACCGCCGACCACGGCGCTCGCACAGAACGAGAACAGCGTAATCGTGCTCCAGCACCACGCTCCGACGCCGGCCAGCAGTTTGACGTCGCCCGCGCCCATCCCGCCGATCGCATAGGCCGGCATCAACAACGCCAGCCCGACGCCCGTTCCGGCCAGGCTCCAACCGATCCCTTCCCAACCGAACGCGTACGCGCTGTAGGCCCAACCGCTGAGGATCATCGGAAACGTGATCCAGTTCGGCACCTTGAGTTGCCAACCGTCGATGACGGCCGCCACCACGAGCACCACGGTCACGAGCCAAACGGTCCACGGTTCTTCGGCCGGCGTGTCCCAAATGGAAATATTCAACATGATGCGTTTCTCTCACTCCCGTGTCGATTTGATGGACGTCATGGCCGCCAAGAAAGCGGCGCAGGCCGGCGTACCTTCGCGCCGACCGCCAGCAAGTCTAGGCCACGACGGCGAATCGGTCGGGGCTCGAATCGAGAAAATCGAGCACGGACCGCAGCGCCGTCATCGCGGCTACGCCATCCGACCCGAGATTATCCAACCGAACACCGCGCCGACCATCGTTACGAAATAGCAGGCCATCTGGATGCAGACGTCGAGCAAATCTTCGGGTATGAGCGGATACATCGCAGCAATCTCAAAAAGCAACTTGCGGTCCGGCCGACGCCCTTCGAGAGCGCCGCGAAAACGCATTGGCCGCTATGCAACGCTACGTCACGAAACGCGGTCCAGCGGGCGGAATATCCACGATTTTTCCGGTACGCCGCTTTCTGTGGATTCTGGCGCAACGTAGCACCGCAACG
Organism: Planctomycetota bacterium; assembly: GCA_029259895.1. GTDB lineage: Bacteria > Planctomycetota > Planctomycetia > Pirellulales > PLA5 > PLA5. The sequence goes on along the minus strand of JAJDEG010000296.1, from coordinate 1,079 downwards.
TGGCAAGTCGTGCGCAAACGAAAAAACCCTCTCGGCGCCAAAGCGGAGCCGAGAGGGCTATCGTTCGTGGATTCAGAATGCGGCAGCCACCCTTAGGTCAGTGCCACGGGTGAATCGCGGTTTGCTTAACTTCCGCCGCCAGACTTGATCGAGTCGGCGACCGTCGAGAACGTGGTGTTCGCTTCGGTACCGATCGAGCTAATCGCCGTCAAGCAGACGATGATAATCAACGCCAGCATCACGGCATATTCGACGGCCGTGGGGCCATCTTCGGAGACGAGGAAACGACGAACTTTGTTGAACATGTTCTGCATAATAGACCTCTCAAGCGAGTGGCTAGTCGGAAAATGAGTGTCCCTCTCGACGTCGACGAGGACGCCGAGAGGGACGCGAAGTTACGAGTTGTTGCCGACCGCTAAGCAACCGCAGTTGCCGCGGCTAGGAACGACTAGCTACCGCCGCCGTTCTTGATCGAGTCGGCGACCGTCGAGAACGTGGTGTTCGCTTCGGTACCGATCGAGCTAATCGCCGTCAAGCAGACGATGATAATCAACGCCAGCATCACGGCGTATTCGACGGCCGTGGGGCCATCTTCCGACGCCAAAAACCGACGAACCTTCAGGGCGAAATCTTTCATAGCGTACGTCTCTCTCCAGTTGCACGGTCCGGCGGCGAAGCACAAAAGCGTCGCCAAATGCCGGCCCGAAATCAAAGGTGCACGAGTTCCCGCCGATGGCCACAACCACCGAAGTGGTCGCCAGCCTGCTCGGCCCCGGCGAAAACCCTACAAGTTTAATTGCGCCCTTCCCCTCGATGCCAATCCCTGACGTTGTCGATGCCACCGGCCGCCGCCACGCACTTTCGCACGTCGCCACAACCAAACGAACATCATCCCTTCGGCAGCTAGGCTGCCCGACGAGAAAACCCGTCGGACCCTTTAGCTTTGCGCCCCGGTCTTTCGGCCGGTTTGCCTTTGTCGAGGACGAAGCGCCGCAGGCTTACACCGTCACGAAGCTTCCGTCTGCACGGATTCGAAATGTATCAGTCAGAAAGGAGCCTCAAGACGAGAGACGCGACTT
>JAJDEG010000295.1 GCA_029259895.1 Planctomycetota bacterium | reverse complement strand
GGGCGACGCACGGCTGCTTTGCGAGCCGATCTTTGCCGTCCTCGCGTGGCCGCGGCGACGTTACGCGCCGCGGCATGACGCCCCCGACACCTCACCCGCCGTTGATGCTCATCGCACCTTCACGGGGGATTTCCGTCCGCGCGACCTCGACGGCTTCGCCGATCATCACGTGGAACACACCATCCTTGTACTCGGCTTCGACCTTTTCGCGGTCCACGTTGGGCGGCACCGGAATCATCCGCCGGAATTCTCCGCGCCGCCCGGCGGCACAGTGCTGAACTTCTCGATCCTTTCGATTCGTTCCCACTGCTTTTGCGAATCTCACGTTTCAAATCTCACGCGGTATTCGTTCGCTCGATGCGGCGGCGACCAAGACCGGCGACGGCCAAGGCCGCCGAATTCGTCAGCAGGCTTCTTCCAACACCATCGGACGGAGCCGGTCGACGAGCCGCAACAGCGCCGCTTGTTCGGCGAGGAGTTCGTCGTGCCTTTTCTCGGTCAGGCAATGCCGAACCAGCGGCCCCATTCCCAGCAGCCGCTCCTCGACCACATCGAGTAGCAACTGTCGTTCATCGTTCTCCAGTTCCATGATCAACATGACGCACCTTCCGTTCTCGGTTGACAGGATTCGTTGCCCGCTATGGCGACCGCGCTTCTTTGCGGCGACCGTCAAAAATAGAGGGGCAAACGGCGCGCCAACGCGGAACTTCAAACGGGGCTCTTTGCGCTTTCAGAAAAGCCGCGATTCGGGGCGTTTTTTCGGGCTTTCTTGGGGACGGAAACCGCCGATCCCCCGGTGGTTCTATGCGCGTCGGCGCGCGGTCGCGCCCTGGATCGCGCGCGAGGACCGCACGGGCTGGAACACCGATTCGGCGGGATGCGTTACGGCGTATCTCGTTCGGCCTCGCGGCGGAGCTTCGGACCGAGCCACCAGCCCCAGAGCAGATATTGAAAGCCGACGAGCGCAAAGACGCCGCCGCCGATGGCGATCGCGGCGGCCAGGGGCGGCGCACCCATCGCCAAGGCGACGATGGACGCAAGAACGGCCACGATCAGCACGCCCACGCCGAGGGCCAGCCAAACGGCCAGCGACGAACGCGATGGTGCTTGCTGAGACGGTGGTTGCTCTTGCGGCGGGGACGGGCGTGGCGGTTTCGTCGGTTGGTGCATCATCTATTTCCCAGCGAATTCCAGCTCCGTCGACCGCCCGTCGTGCGTTTCTTGCCTGTCATGCTACGCCTCTGGATAAGTCCATGGGGCGCGATACTCTCGTCGGAGAAGTTTGTTTGCCGCATCATCGCCGACGATCGTCTCGCCCACGCCGTCCCATTCGAGGCTGCGGCCGAGTTTGAGCGAGAGCATTGCGAGCAGGCTCATGTTGGTCGAGCGATGACCGATTTCGATATCGCAGACCGGCGTACGGTCGTTCTCGATGGCGTCGAGGAAGTCGGCGAAGAGCTCGCGGATGTTTTGCAGGTCCGGCTCGTGGAGCGTGGGATCTTCGTGGACGATCTTGCCGCTCTTCGACGAGGGGTAGAACGTCCAACCGTCGAGCCAGCCCATGTGGAACGTGCCCTTGGTGCCGTAAAAGTAGCAGCCGATGCTGTGCTTTTCGGCGTTGTTGTCGGCGTACTGACGATGTTCCCAACTGGCCGTGAAGGAGTCGAACTCGAAGGTGGCGACTTGGGTGTCGGGCGCAGTGGTGGTGTCCTGTTTGATGTGTCGCCCGCCGGTGGAATAAACCTTGCGTGGAAACTTTTCCTCGGTCCACCACAGGATTTGGTCCATCCAGTGAATGCCCCAATCGCCGAGCGTGCCGTTGGCATAATTCAGAAAGTTGCGGAAGCCCTTGGGGTGCATCGTCGGGTTGAACGGCCGCAGCGGCGCTGGACCGCACCACATATCCCAATTCAGGCCCTTGGGCGGCTCGGCGTCAGGCGTTTTCTCGCCCGGACCGCCGGGATAGTGAACGAACGATCGCACCATGCCGATCTTGCCGGCGCTGCCTTCCTTGAGGAACTTCATGCCAGACATGTTATGTGGCGAGACGCGGCGGTGTGTGCCGACCTGGACGACTTTGTCCGCGTCGCGAGCGGCTTTGACCATCGCGCAGCCTTCGCCGATGGTGTGCCCTACCGGTTTCTCGACGTAGACGTGTGCGCCGGATTTCACGGCGGCGATGGTGATGAGCGGGTGCCAATGGTCGGGCGTGCCGACGATGACGATGTCGGGTTTCTGCTCGTCGAGCACGTCGCGGAAGTCGCCGTAGTGCTTGGGCTGGTCGCTTGTGACCTTGCCGATTTTTTCGGCACAGATTCTGAGTTGATTCTCGTCGACGTCGCAGAGGGCGACCAATTCACACTTCTCGCTGCGCATCGCTTCGCGAAGGATGTTCGTTCCCCACCAGCCGCTTCCGACGAGCGCGGTGCGATAGCGTTTCGCTCGCTTGGCGGCATGGATGGCAGGCGCGAACAACGTAGCGCCGGCGGCCAGCGAGGCGGAGGTCGTCAAGAATTGGCGGCGATGGATGGTCATGGCGGAGCCTCGTCGTGCTAGTTGCAGAAAAAATATCGCTGCCGGGATTGTGTATCGCCGGTGCCGGCAAGGCAAGCAGCGCAGCGCAGGGAAGCTTCGATCTTGCCGAGATTCACATTTCCTCTCCCAGCGGACGCTACGGCGGTGATGTCAGCTCCGACAGCGATGCTATCGCTCGTGAAAAACGGGCAAACGCGGGTTGACCATCGCTCGCGGCGACACGTAGAACAAAGCGATCGGACTGTCACGGAGGTTGCAGTTGTCTGGCTGAAGTTTGCTGGCCTCTGCCGCAACGACTGGGCTGCCCACCAACCAATAAGGGCCGCTAGTGAAACGCAAGTGAACGCGGCGGCGTTTTCGCTTCGTCGAGGCAGCTTCGTTAAGGCATCGGATGCCGGCGGGGCGGAACTCGACCGAGCGATGATCTCGACCGAGCGACGACATCGGCAACGAAGCCGACGTCGATCGCCGTCTGCCGTAGCGTTCGCGAATGCCCGCCAACTTATCCCGCCTACGACCGGCGCGACGCGCGATTTTTGCGCTTTGCGACGGTCGTGTCGCCGGGACGCGCCCTAGTTGCGTCTCCGGCGACCTCTGCCGTCATCGTCGCACATAACTGCATCGTTGTTTTTCCTCAATCGCTGGCTGCGAATCGTTTTCGTTCGTTCGTTCGTTTTGACAACATGGTATCGAAGTACTCTCGCTGGAAAGGTGCTGATGAAGATGAACACCACGACACAAGCAATCGACAACTGTGTCTCGCGTCTCGCACGTCCGCTGGCCGTTGCGGCGGCCGTGGGGCTGACGTATCTTGCCGCTTCGCCCGCGTCGGCGACGGTCATAACGCTGGAGAACTTTAACACGGTGGCCCAGTTCGCCACCGAGTCTGGAGACGCGCCGGCCGACAAGGGGCTGTTCTCCTGGCAAGTCGACGGCGTCAACCATATCAACCAGCAGTGGTTTTGGTATCGCGTGGGCGCGGCGGCTGGCGAACGGCCGATCGACACGCTCACGCAATTGCAGGCCGTCGCGCTCGACTTCGACGGCACCGCGGGCGACGACGCGCTGCTGCTTCGCTATCGCGACGCGGCGGAGACGTTCGAGCTGTCCGTCCGCTACACGCTAACCGGCGGTGCGACCGGTAGCGGCAACGCCAGCCTGGAAGAGGTCATTCGCGTCGTCAATCTTACGGATCAGACGATCGACTTTCACTTTTTCCAGTACGTCGACTTCGATCTCGGCGGCACGGAAAGCGATGACACCGTTGTGCTGTCGGGCACGCCGATCAATACGGCGCTGCAAACCGATCCGCGTGCGGAGGTCTCGGAGACTGTCGTTACGCCGCCGCCGACGCGATTCGAGGTGAACGAGCATCAGGCGGCCGGCGGATTGGAGGATCGGCTGGCCGACGATCAGCCGACGACGCTCGACAACACGCTCGGTCCGTTGGGCAACCTCGACGCCACGTGGGCGTTCCAGTGGGATTTCCCCGTCGCTCCGCGGGGATCGTACTTGATTAGCAAGAACAAGTCGCTACGCGCCACGGTCGCCGTGCCCGAGGCGAATTCCATCGCGCTCGCTTTCATGGCTGGTACGGCCCTATTCATACGCCGACGTCGCCGGTAGGTGTGGCGAATCGCCTCGCTCCGGCGAGGTGACCGCGACCTGGAAAAAAAACACGTCCGCGGCCGAATCGTCAGATTTCGTCGCGGACGTTTTCGTTTTCGCCAACGTCCTTCCCGCGGGTGAACTCGCCGCATCCAATCGTTTCGAGTAGATTTCACCTTCTTCGTTTGGCCGGCGATCGACGCTTGGTGCCAACGCCACACGTTTCTTTTAGATGGCGCGGATTCTGTATGTCGTCACAGGCTCGAAATAGCGAACGCTCGACGCAAGGCCAACCGTCGTGGCATGCCAGCGAAACGGCCGAGGTCGTGTCGATTCTCGCCAGCCACGCCGAGCGTGGCCTGGCGGCGAAGGAAGCTGCTCGCCGCCTCGCCGAGCACGGTCCGAATCAACTGGCCGAAGCGCCGCCCGACCCGTGGTGGCGGAAGCTCGCCGCGCAGTTTCGCGACCTCGTCATTTGGATTCTCATCGTCGCAGCGCTGATAGCCGGCGTGATGCGGGAGTGGGTTGACGCGGGCGCGATCTTGGCGATCGTCGTACTCAATGGCCTGGTTGGGTTTCTTCAAGAAGCGCGCGCGGAGAAAGCGCTGGCGTCGCTCAAGAACCTTTCGTCGCCGCATGCCCGCGTCGTTCGTGGCGGCGTCATCGAGGTAATCGAAGCGGCCGATGTCGTGACGGGCGACCGCATCGAGTTGGAGGCGGGCGACAATGTTCCCGCCGACGCCCGTGTGATCGAAGCCTTTACGCTGCAAGCTCAAGAAGCGGCACTCACCGGCGAAAGCGCGCCGGTCAATAAGACGACCAAGGTGCTGGCGGAGGACGCGAGTCTGGCCGACCGCACGAACATGGTCTTCATGGGAACGATCATCACGTCCGGCAAGGCGAGCGCCATCGTCACGGGCACGGGCATGGCGACGCAGCTCGGCGAGATCGCCGGCCTGCTGGCGCGCGAAGAACGCGAGCCGACGCCGCTGCAGCGCCGGCTGGCCGATCTTGGCCGGACGTTGCTCTATGTCTGCCTGTCGCTCGTGAGCATTATCTTTGCGTTGCATATTGCACGCGGCGAGCCCCCGCTGGAAGTTCTCTTGATGGCGGTGAGTCTTGCCGTGGCGGCCGTACCCGAGGGCCTGCCGGCGGTTGTGACGATGACGCTTGCCGTCGGATTGCGACGGATGGTTCGCCGCAACGCGCTCGTCCGCCGGCTGCCAAGCGTGGAAACCTTGGGGGCGGTTACGGTGATCTGTTCCGACAAGACCGGCACGCTCACGCGCAACGAAATGACGGTCCGTCGGATCGTCACCGCGGAGCAGAGCTTCGACGTCACCGGAACGGGATATCAACCACAAGGCGAGTTCATCGCGAGCGACGGCAAAGCGCCGTCGGGCGATGGAGCGATCTCCTCCGACTTGAAGATGCTGCTGGATATCGCAGCGTACTGCAACCACGCGCAGTTGCGGCACGACTCGGAGAGCGACGCTTGGCAGGTGATCGGCGATCCGACCGAGGGCGCGCTCGTCGTTGCCGCACGCAAGGCGGGCATCGACCCGCAGGCCGACGCGCGTCGCATCCTGGGCGAGTTGCCGTTCGATTCGCAACGGAAGATGATGTCGGTCGCCGTGGCGGATGCCGACGGTCGCGCGTTGATGTTCACCAAGGGCGCGGCGGATATTCTGTTGTCCCGCTGTACGGCCGAACTGGTGGGCGGAAACGCGGTGCCGATCGACGACGGCCGCCGCGCGGAGATCGAACGTGCGAACGCTGAGATGGCGTCGCAAGCTCTGCGCGTTCTCGCCTTGGCGTATCGAGACGACTTGAAAATCGACAACCACGACGCCGACGCCGCCACGGCGCAACTCGCCGAGGAGAAGCTTGTGTTCGTCGGCTTAGTCGGCATGATCGATCCGCCTCGTGAGGAGGTAAAGGTCGCCGTCGAGCAATGCCGTGCCGCTGGAATTCGTCCGGTGATGATTACCGGCGATCATCCGGCCACGGCCAAGGCGATCGCTCGCGAGTTGGGGATTCTAGATGCGACGTCCGGCGAGGCCGTGTCGGGTCGCGAGTTGGACGCATTGGACGATGACGCTTTGGCCGACCGCGTGCCGCAGATTTCCGTTTACGCCCGCGTCACGGCCGAGCACAAGCTGCGCGTGGTGCGCGCGTGGCAGAAGAACGGTCACATCGTGGCGATGACGGGCGACGGCGTGAACGACGCGCCGGCCGTGAAGGCAGCCGACATTGGCATCGCGATGGGCATCACCGGCACCGACGTGACGAAGGAGGCGTCGGACATGGTGCTGACCGACGACAACTTTGCGTCGATCGTCAGCGCCGTCGAGGAAGGCCGCGGCATCTTCGACAACATTCGCAAGGCGGTTCATTACCTGCTTTCGTGCAACGCTAGCGAAGTGCTGGTGATGCTCGTCGCCGCGTTGGCCGGTTGGCCTGCGCCGCTGCTGCCGATTCAGATTCTGTGGATCAATCTCGTCACCGACGGGCTGCCCGCGCTGGCGTTGGGCCTCGAACCGCCGGAGCGCGACGTTATGCGCCGCCCGCCGCGGTCGGCGCGCGAGCCGGTGATTACTCGGGACCGCGGAGTGCGGATCGTACTGCACGGGTGTTTGATAGCCGCGGCAGCGCTCGTCGGCTTCCGTATCGCCTACGACGGCAGCGCCGCGACGGAAGCCGTGGCACGCGACACCGCATTCTGCATTGCCGCGTTTTCGCAGCTCGCTTATGCGTTTAGCTGTCGCAGCCCTCGCCGCACGATGCCGCAACTTGGCCTTCGCACAAATCTGTCGATCCTGGCGGCGATTGGCGTTTCGACAACGCTTCAACTGATGGTCGTGTTTCTCCCGGCGGCGCAAACGGTCTTCAAGACGGAACAGGCGGCCTCGGCGCCGTGGCTGTGGATCGTCGCTCTCTCGCTCGCGCCGGTAACGATCGTCGAACTGGGCAAGCTGTTCTTGCCGGCCGGTCGCGAGGGCGCATCGCCGCGTCCATAGCGCTGCGTTGGCACGCGAGTGTCGCGGCAATTCACCTTGCCGGGAATATTTGCCAGGATTGTCGGACGAGAAGTGAGTACGCCAGCCGGGCTGACGGAGAATCTATGGAATCCGCGGCGTGGATATCGTAGATGTGGAGTAGTTCGTTCGCGCGGTATAGAATTCCGTAGCCGGACCGGCAACGTTGTCGCGCCGCCGCGCAACGCATTATTTGGGCCGAGTGCTTCGAGGGGAGATAGATCCCGAGAACCGCAGGAGCCGCTTATGGACGTCGCATCCCAAACGCTTTGGCAGCGCATCGAACACTTTCAGATCGACCGCGACGACGCCACGCTCACGTTTACCGCCCGGTTGGCACGCGACAACGGTTGGTCGCGCGATTACGCTCGCCGCGTCGTCGACGAGTACAAGCGGTTCATGTTTCTTACGACCGTGGCGGAGCACGTCGTGACGCCGTCCGAGGCCGTCGATCAGGCGTGGCACTTGCACCTCACCTACACGCGATCGTACTGGCACGACTTTTGTGGCGAGGTGCTCGGCCGCAAGGTTCATCACGATCCGACGACTGGCATCGCCGAGCAGTCGCGATTCGTCGATCTCTATGAACGGACGCAGTCGACTTACGAGCAGTATTTCGGCCACGCTCCGCCGGCTAACATATGGCCCGCGGCCCGCGTCCGCTTCGGCGAGGATCTGCGTAACCGCTGGGTGAACGTGAGCCGAAACTGGATCGTGCCAAAGCCGCGGTTTTTGGGGCGCATGGGCGGGCGGTCGCGGATGGGCGCGGTTGCTGGGATCGCGGCCGCGCCGCCATTGTTCGCGGCGGCCAATCCGTTCGACTTCGCCGGCACGGACTTTCTGATGTTCTACGGCGTGCTGTTCGTGCTCGCCGTGGTGGCGGCGATCGTGGCAAGACGTCTGTTGACCGACGACGGATCGACGATTAGCGAAGCATCGGTTGCCGACGACGAACAACTCTCGCCCAACGAAGCCGCGTTTCTCTCCGGCGGCATGGAGCGCGCGCTGCATGCCACGATTTCCGAAATGCTGCAATCGCGCCAGCTTACGCTCAAAGAGAAACGCAAATCCGTGCTGGGCGTGTTTGCGACGGGCGTCGAACGGCGGCTGGTTAAAGGCGAGCCGCTGCACGCCACGGCCGACGCGCTGCAACGCGCGGTCTACGAAGCCGCGTCGACGCTTAACGGCGCCGACGCCGCCGACCTCAGCAAGGCGGCCAGGAAGGCGTTTCCCTTTTTTCGCGATCAATTTGTCGACAGTGGACTTGCCGGTCGGCATCCACTTGCCGATGCGTCGCGAATCGTTCCCGCCCTCGTACTGTGGGCCGTCGCGGCCGTCGGCGTGGTCAAGATCTTCGTTGGCGTCTCGCGCGACAAGCCCGTTGGATTCCTGATCGCGGCGACGGTGGTGACCGTCCTCGTTTCGCTTTGGTTTCTCTCCCGGCAGCGGGTGACTCGTCGCGGCGAGCGGCTCGTCGAACAGTTGCGGGAACGTCACCGCCACCTCGCAAATCTGGACGAAACGGCGATCGCGCCGGTCGATCTTGCGCTGGCGGTCGGGCTGTTCGGGGTTACGGCGATGTCGATGGGACCGCTTGCCGAAACCGCCAGCGCGGTCGAATCGTTTCGTTACGCGTCGAACAGTTCCGCCGGCGGTTGCGGCGCGGGCTGCGGCGGAGACGCGGGCGGATGCGGAGGGGGCGGTGGTTGTGGCGGCGGATGTGGCGGTTGTGGTGGGTGAGCCTTCGCTCGATTCTCCACCAATCAGTCCGTCGCCGCTCCTCCATTCGCATGAAACGTCTGGATCGCCTCCCACGCCTCGCTAGGCGATTCGACGTAGCGGATTAGCGCCAGGTCGCTGTCGGAGATGACGCCTTCGTCGGCGAGAAAGTGGAAATCGATCACCCGCTCCCAATAGGCGCGGCCGTACATCAGAATCGGGATCTCCTGCATACGCCGTGTCTGCCGCAGCGTGAGAGCGTCGAACAGTTCGTCGAGCGTGCCGAATCCGCCGGGGACCACGACGAGCGCTATGGCCCGCATGAGGAAGTGCATCTTACGCAGCGCGAAGTAGTGGAACTGAAAGCAGAGTTGCGGCGTGATGTAAGGGTTGGGTACCTGCTCGTGCGGCAGCGTGATGTTGAAACCGAGCGACTTGGCATTCACGTCGTCCGCTCCACGGTTGCCGGCTTCCATGATGCCTGGCCCGCCACCGGTGACGACGACGTAATCGCACTCGCCGTCGGTCTGGCAGGTGCTGGAAACGATGCGGGCGAACTCGCGGGCGGCGTCGTAGAAGTGGGACTTTTCCAGCACGCGTCGTGCTCGAGAAACTTGTCGCGCGGAGAGCGGGTTGTCGGGATCGGCGGCGGCGGCCGCTTCCGCGCGCGCGAGCCGCACTTCGGCCTCCGTCCGTTCGACCACGCGCGTTCCGCCGAACACGACGATGGTCGACCGCACGCCGTTCTCCGTCAGCGTCATCTCCGGCTTGAGCAACTCCAGTTGCAGCCGCACCGGACGCAGTTCCGGCCGACTCAAGAAATCGTCGTCCTGCTCGGCCAACCGGTAGCTGGGCGAGGCAAGAATCGCGTCGAGGCGAGCGGTGCGGTCTTCGTCGTTCATGGGCGAGTCTTCCAAGGCGAGGCAAGATGACCGCGCGACCGTCGTCGACGAGAATCGCTAGAAGTCGCGGCGGCTGACGTACCAGCAGCCAATGGCGAGCATCACC
>JAJDEG010000294.1 GCA_029259895.1 Planctomycetota bacterium | reverse complement strand
CCCGCTCCTCACCGGCGACGACGACCTCGTCGTATCGGTAGACGAAACGCGGCTCGACGGCGCAAACGACTTCATCGTGCTCCCCGCCATGCACGCGTTCATCATGAACCGGCCCGAAGTCCAGCGCCAAACCGCCCATTTTCTGCGAACCGGCAGTTTCGACCACGCTGGCGAAGCCAATCCGCCGCGGGAGTGAAGCCGCACAGCGGTTGCCGCGTATCGAGAAGCGCTGTTATCCTGCCCTGCATCCTCCCGAGCAATCCTCAATCAAGCCCGCGTAACAAATTCATGTCTCACGAACGCCTTCTCGAACGCTTTCTCCGCTATGTCGCCGTCGACACGACCGCGCGTGAAAACGCCGATTGCTATCCCAGTTCGCCCGGCCAACTTGAACTCGGCCGCATGCTCGTCGACGAGCTCCGCGCGATCGGCCTCTCCGACGCGGCCCAAAACGAGCACGGCATCGTCGTCGCCACGGTCCCGGCCAGCAATACTGCATCCGCCGACGTCCCGGTCATCGCCTTCAACGCCCACCTCGACACGTCGCCAGAAACCACCGGCAAGAACGTCCGCCCCCAGGTGATCCGCAACTACGCCGGCGGCGACATTGCGCTTCCCGCCAACCCCGACCGCGTCATCCGCGTCGCCGACAACCCGGAACTCGCCACGCTCGTCGGCAAGACCATTGTCACCACCGATGGCACGACGTTGCTCGGCGCCGACGACAAGTCCGGTCTCGCCGTCATCGTGGAAGCCGCCCAACGGTGGATGGAAGACGCCGATCGTCTCCGCGGCCCCGTCAAACTCCTCTTCACTTGCGACGAGGAGATCGGCCACGGCGTCGATCACGTCGACCTCGCCAAACTGGCCGCCACCGCCTGCTACACCCTCGACGGCAGCGGCGCTGGCGATATCGACGTCGAAACCTTTTCCGCAGACATGGCGACCGTCATCATCCGCGGCGTCAACATCCATCCATCGATCGGCAAAGGTCGTTTGAAGAGCGCCCTCCGCGCGGCTGGCACGTTCCTATTCCATTTGCCGACCGACCTATCGCCCGAAACCACCGACGGCCGCCAAGGTTTTCTCCACCCGTACACGATCGAAGGCGGCGTCGGCGAAGTAATCATCCGCGTGCTGATCCGCGACTTCGACACGGCCAACCTCGCCAAGCATGCCGAGATTCTCCACCGCGCCGCCGCCGACGCCCGCGAAGCGCATCCCGGCGTCAACGTCGAGGTCAACGTCACGCCACAATACCGCAACATGGCCGACGGGCTGGCCAAGGAGCCGCGTGCCGCCGCCTACGCCCAAGCCGCCCATGACAAGCTCGGCGTCGCAGCGAAACTAACCATCGTCCGCGGCGGAACCGACGGCTCGCGCCTCACCGAACTGGGCCTCCCCACGCCCAACCTCTCCACCGGCGAACACAACCCGCACTCGCCGCTCGAGTGGACGTGCGTCGAAGAAATGTCTCAGGCCGTCGAAGTCGTGCTGAAGATCGCCGAAGTTTGGGCGGAGCGTCGTTAACGGCCCGCTCGGCGGCGTCGACCTCGGCCCGGCGAAGCAACGACGGCCATGCGTCAATCGTAAGCAAGCATCGTCACTACCGCATCGGCGGGATAGCCTTCGCTATCGGCCGGCACGACGACGAACCCGTCGGCCCGCGTCGTACTCGTCAAAATGCTCGCGCCACTAACGCTAATCGGCTCCACGCAAGCCGGCTCTCGATCCGACCTCGCCGATATCCGCATCGCGTCGACATACCGCACCCGTGCATAGTCGACGCGCCCCACCTGCGAACTGATCTTCCGCATCAGCCGCGCCGCCGTCGGCAAGTAGGGCCAATCGCGCACGCGCCCCGCAAGCAGCCGAGTTGCCCGCCCGGCAAAAAAATCGTACGCACACAAACAAGAAACCGGATTGCCCGGCAGCAGAAACACGAGCCGCGTCCGCCCATCACTTCCGACAAGCGTCCCCATCCCCGCCGGACTGCTCGGTCGCATCGCAATCCCATGAATCGCCAACTCGCCAAGCTTCGCCACGACGCGCGGCGCATGATCTTCCTCACCGACGCTCGATCCGCCAGACACGATCACAACATCGGCATCGCAATCGATCGCCGCCCGCAACTCCTCGGCATCGTCGGGCGTGATCCCAAGTCGCTCCGCCACGCCCCCGTCGCGTTCGACCAGCGCCGCGAGCATCGGTCCATTCGCATCGGCGATCGCGAACGGTCGTCGATCGCTCGGCTTCGCATACAACTCGTTTCCCGTGGCGACGATCCGCACTCTCGGCCGCCGTAGGACTCGCACCGCGTCGCAATCGATCGATGCCAACACGCCGACATCCTGCGGCCGTAGCCGCCGCCCGCTGCGCAGCACCGTCGTCCCCGCCGAAACGTCTTCGCCGCGTAGCCCAACGTGCTTGCCCGGCGAGACCTCGCCCACTGCCAAAACCGCGCCCACATCGCCCGCCGTCGCGTCCGCCAGTTCCGCCGGCAACACCGCATCGACGCCGCCCGGCATCGGCGCGCCCGTCATGATCCGTACCGCTTCGCCCGCCAGAACCGCACGCGGCGCAGCACTCCCAGGCAGAGCAACACCTACGACGACCAGCGGCAACGGCTGCAACGGCGACGCCCCTTGCGTGTCGGCCGCTCGAACGGCGTATCCGTCCATCATCGCCCGGTCGAACGGCGGCACGTCGACGCCGCTCGTGGCATCCTCGGCCAAGACGCGCCCGGCGGCCAGATCGAGCGAAATCACCTCGCTGTCCAGCGCCGTCGCCCGCGCATCGATCCAAGCCAGCGCCGCATCGACCGTCCAACGTCGAGAAAATCCGCGCATCCGCACGTCGTCCGGCCGCGCCGCATCGTGAGAATCGAGTCGTTCGCTCATGCCGTTTCCGAACCGTTCGACACGGCGGAATTGTCGCCGCGAATCTCCAGCCTCACCTCGCCGACCAACCCGCCCGGCAGCGCGGATCGCTCGCCTCGGTCCGCGAATCGGCCGTCCGCAGTGCGTCGCGGACATTCGACCGTCGCCGTCAACTCGTTCCGCTCTCTCAACAGAGCCGTAACGTCGAACTCCGACCGCGACGCCGGACCGTTCACGTCGCCGAGCCGCTCGCCATTAACCGTCAGCGTCGCCCACGCCTCGGCCCCGTCGCATACCAGCCACACGCGCTCCGCGCTTTCGACGCCCGTCGGCTGACCGAATCGCCGTCGATACGCGACGCGTCCGCGAAACGCGCACCCCAGCGATTCGCCCCAGTCGGCTGGCATCGCCATCCGCCCCGCCGGCGGCAAATCGACCGTCGATTCGACCAACGCACCGGCGTCGCCAATGTCGCTGACATCGCCGACGTCGCGTTCGACGAACGCCGCCAGCGGTACGTAATCCCAAGGGCCGCGCAGGCGAATTGCGTGAAGCGTGCTCATGCGCGGCGAACCAAACCGTGGACGCTTGAACCGTGGGCGCTTATGGACAGCACACTGTTGTCCCACGTCTCGCGACATGCGACAAGCCGCGGCAGCAGGGCGGCTAGTGACTCGTCGCGACAGAAACGCCATCGCGCCGCGTACTACCGCACGGACGACACGCCGGCATCGGCCTCAACGCGCTCGCCCACGTCATCCCGCGCGTCGAATCCCACGTTCACGACCGCATTGTCCCTCTCAGAATCCTGATCCTCCCGTTCGGCAGACTGAAAGACCAGCACGGGGTCGTTCGGATTCGGCTCGTTTCGCGCCGCCGCTAGATCCGTTTCCAGCTTGCGCATTCGCAAGATGACCGCGTTGAACTCGTCCGAAAACTCGCGCCAAAAGTCGCTCCGCCGCAATACGACCGGTTCTACGCGCTCGCCTTGCCCCAAGTCGCGCATTGTCCGCCGCAGCCGAATCATCGGCCCAGCGAACCGGTTCGACACGCGCAAGAAATCGAACGCCATGATCGGCGTCAACGCTGCCACGAACAACAACGCCGGAGCGTAGCGGAACCAGGTTTGCTCCACGCGCGCCGAAAATAACTGCGTCGGCCCGATAAACGCATCCCAGCACAACAGCGACACGAACACGGCCGCCAGGCACATGCACCAGTAGAATACGCACCGCGATAGCAGCGCGCCCTGCAATGTTGTGTCGACGAATACTTGGCGACGGTTCTTCTGCTCAAACATCGATGCGTCTCGTGGAAGTCGAGGGAGTGAACGGGCGAAGGCGCACACGGCAACGCCTGTAGCGATTCTCGCTGACTCATAAACCATAGCTCACCGACACCCCCGCAGGGCACTGGCCGGCCGCGTTTCGCGACACTCGCCAACCACGCCAACCGATAATTCCGCGGCAATCAACAGCGTGCGCGATCCGTCGCCAGCCGCCCAACAGCCCACACACCCTCGGCCAATGCGGCCGACGGAGCCACTGACCTTGACCGCGCAAAGCTCCCCGCGTACTCTCCGCCGACCATGAAGTACGTTCTGCGGATTGTATCGATTGTCGTCGTCGCTTCGGCCCTAACGCCGGCGGCCGAATTGCGCGCTCAGCTCGACGGCAGTTCCAACGCCACGCCCCACGTCGCACCGCGCGACGGCGTTCTCGTACTCAAGAATGGCCACGTCCTCGTCGGCCGCATCACGTGGTCCGGAGACCACTACTTCGTCGACCGCGGCGGCTTGCAGATGGGCGTTCGCGCCGCCGAGGTCATCACAACCGCCGCCGACCTCGACGACGCCTATCGCCAACAGCGCGACGAACTATCCCGCACCGACCTCGACGGGCACCAAACGCTCGCTCAATGGTGTCTGCGCCACGATCTACTCGGCTACGCGGCCACCCAGCTTGCCGAGTGTACGGCATTGCATCCGCGACACCGCCGCACGGAGGCGCTCATGCGCCAATTGCAGTCCGCCGTCCGTGTCGCCGAGAACGGCAACGGTTCCGGCAACGGTTCCGGCAACGACACAGCCGACGCTGCCCTCCGCCCGAGCGACGACGCAACCCAAGTCGTCGACACAACGCCCGCAAATTCCGACGATCGAACCGACGATCGAATCGACGGGGCACTCGACGAGCTTTCCGACCGCACAGTCGAATCGTTCGTCACAAGAATTCAACCGTTGCTGATCAACCAATGCGCTTCCGGCGGATGCCACGGCGGAGCAAGCTCGGCCGAGTTGCAATTCCAACGCTTCGACCCACGCAAATCCCCTAGCCGGGTCTACACGGAACGCAACCTCGCCGCGGCGCTCAAGTTCGTCGACCGAGAACGTCCCGACGCCAGCCCGTTGCTCGTCGCTCCAAGTCAGCCGCATGGCTCCGCGAAAACCCCGATCTTCGCGGCACGCACGCTCGGCCACCAGGCCGAACTCGCCGCCTGGATTCGCCTCGCCGCGCGCGACGCAAACATTCGCATCCGCGGCGAAAAATCCGCTCAGGACCGTGCCCAGGCCAACAATACGCCCGCCGTCGCACCGTCATCGGTCAGCCGCGCCACGTATGAACGCCAGACACCCGCCGAACGAGACAACTCTGTTTCACCGCAGTCGCCGGCGACCCGCAACCCGAACGACCCCGACGTCTTCAACCGCCGCTTCTTTCCCGCCGGCCGACCGGAGAATCCCCCCTCGCCCCTCCCCACCGAATCCGATCCGCGCGCCGCTCCACGCCGCCAGCCGCCTTCGGACGCACCGCGTCCGTCACTCGCCGAGGACGATATCCCCCCGTTCCAGAGCATCGAGGAACGCGACGTTACTGCGGAGCAGCCCCGGTAACGCCCGCATCGCGTCCCACGTCTGCCAAAACACGTCGGCCACTTCCTCCGGCGCAGGCCGAATCGACGTCGGATCCGCCAGTCGGGCCGTCCACCACGCCAAATGCACGCCCCACGGTGTGACGCTCTCCCACACCCGCCGCACCGGCTCGACCACCACGTTCAATTCTTCGCGCAACTCGCGGCACAACGCCTCGCGCTCCGTTTCGCCGTCTTCGATCCCCCCGCCCGGAAAGCAATACGCCCCGGGCGCGACGACCCCTTCCGCCCGTCGGATCATCAGGCACCGTCCGTCGCGTACGATGATCGCCACGGCCCCGCGGCGAACGATGTCCGGCAAAGGGTCGATGAAACCTCCCTCCCCGTCGCCCGCTTCGCGGCGAAGTTCCTCGCCATCGTCATGCGGTGTTTGCTGCATTTTTGCGATTCGATGCCGAAGGCGTCGTCCGTGTCGATTCCGATTATGACGGCTATTCCCGTCGCTTGCGAATGCCTGCCGGCCAACCTAAAGTTTACCGGCTGCCTTTGGGCCCGTTCGTGGACGACGCCGTAAGTCCCTGCCATAATCGACGCTTACGGTCGTGTCGAACCCGTCGGCAGCGCGCCTATCGGATTTCGCCAGTTCCGAACCACCGCATAGTTTGCGTCGTATAGGAAAGCTGGCGATTTTCTTCACTCCGGCGGAAACGGCAGTTCATCGAAGGCGATCGAATCAAATCATAGCGAGGAATCAACGATGGCGACTTGGCGTTCGATACAGGCCCTGATGGCGGCGGCGATGCTCGTAATGGCGGGCTGCGGCATGTTCGGCGAATCGACCGGCGAGGGTGACGAAGACGCGTCGACCAACGGCGACAACGCCGCGGTCGCTCAACTCGGCGACGGCACGGAACACTATCAATATGTGCCCAAGAAAAAGAAACGAGCGGACACAGGGTTGACCGACGTCAAGCCAATCAAGGTCGGCAACCAAAAATACACCTACCCGTCCCAATCGGACGCACCTGAGGTCATTGCCGATGCGATGATCTATTCCGACAAGTCGTTCGTCCTCGACGGCAAGTTTGAAGAGTATCGCAGCGACGGCAAGACTCCGCACGCCGTCGGCGAATTCAAGAACGATCATCGCCATGGCAAATGGATTTACTACCATCCCAACGGCAAGGTCGCCAAGGAAATGAACTACGTCGACGGCCTGCTCGAAGGCGCGTGGACGCACTTCGGCGAGAACGGCGAGAAGAACCTCGACGCCACATATAAGAACGGCAAGCGCCACGGAACGTGGACCAATTACGCGACGCCGGACGAGGACGGCAAACAAGTCATCGCCCAGACGATGCAATTCACAGATGGCCGCCTCGACGGTCCGTCCATCCAGTTCTACCCCAGCGCAAAAAAACGCGTCGAGCGAAACTACAAAGCCGGCCAGCAGCACGGCAAGCAGATCATCTACTACGAGAGCGGCCAAAAATACTCGGAAGCCAACTACGAAGAAAACGTCCTGCAAGGAATGGTCACGATCTGGGACGAAAAAGGCAGCGTCGTCAAGCAACGCGAGTACCGTAACGGCACGCCGCTCCGCACGACCACCGAAGAATCAGCCAAGTCCGCCGCGACCGCATCGGCGGATTAGTCGATCGTCCCCCACTAGTCCAGCGTCAACGCCAATCGAACATCAAGGTTAGAAATCTCTGTGCCGTCGCACACTTGGTTCAGCGGTGCTGCACCGTGGCGATCGAATAGTAAACTGGGGGCGTGCGACACGTTTCGCTGCCGGCTCAACCACGGGAATCGATTGCGCGCGAGAAGTCGCCTCCACCCGGTTGGCGTATTAGCGACCCAAGCTGCCAAAACGAAGCCGCTGGAGCCAAACGACGGTTCCGGCGGCCATTTTTTTTCGCCCTCGCCGCAACGGCCAAGCATCGCTCAATCCAACCGCGTCCGCTACAATTCCCGTGACCGCACCCCGCCCCAATCGCGGAGCGAAGCCTGGAAGGAAAAATGGCCGAAGCACCCGAAAAGAAAGACACCCCACCGCAGGGCGAAACGCCCGCGCCGAAGCCCCGCATCGGCGCTCCGTCGCTCTGGCTGCTCATCATCATGGGCCTAGTGGTGCTCTTCCTCTATCTCGTCCGCGACAGCGCCAAACGCGACGAGATCGACTTCTCGTTCTTCAATGAGCAACTTGCGAAGAAGAACGTCAAATCGGTCCAGGCGGGCGGTCCAGGCGGACTTCGACTCGAAGGCAAGTTCAACGAGCCGCCCGAAAAACCTGCCGACAAACTCGAAGAAGGAAAAGCCGTCGGCGACGCAGAAAAATACCGCGAGGAGTTCTTCGTCAACCTGCCACAGTGGGCCGACAGCAAACTCGTCCAAGAGGCGATCCTCGCGAGTGGCACGGCCTTTCGTTCCGAGCCAACCAACGACGGCACGACCATTTACCTGTTCGTGTACTTGTTCGTCACGATCCTGCTCTTCGGCGGGCTGTGGCTCATGTGGCGGCGTTCGCGCGAGCAATTTATGGGCGGCGGATTCCTGTCCAGTTTCGCCCGCAGCCCCGCCAAACGTTACGAGGCCAGCAAGAAACGAATCAGTTTCAAGGACGTCGCCGGACTAGAAACGGTTAAGGCCGATCTTCAGGAAATCGTCGACTTCCTAAAAAGCCCGGAAAAATTCCATCGCCTCGGCGGCCGCATTCCCAAAGGTGTCCTGCTCAATGGCCCGCCCGGCACGGGAAAGACGCTCCTCGCTCGTGCCATTGCCGGCGAGGCCGGCGTGCCGTTCTTCTCCATCAGCGGCAGCGAATTCATCCAGATGTTCGTCGGCGTCGGCGCCAGCCGCGTCCGTGACCTGTTCAAAACGGCCAAGGACGCCGCGCCGGCAATCCTGTTCATCGACGAGATCGACGCCGTCGGCCGCGTTCGCGGTGCCGGCCTCGGTGGCGGACACGACGAACGCGAACAAACGCTCAACCAAATCCTCAGCGAGATGGACGGCTTCAGCCCCAACGAGTCCGTCATCGTCGTCGCCGCCACTAATCGCCCCGACGTGCTCGACCCCGCCCTGCTGCGCCCCGGCCGCTTCGATCGCCACATCACCGTCGACCGCCCAAACCGCAAAGGCCGCGCCGCGATAATCAAAGTTCACTCTCGCGACGTGCCGTTATCCGACGACGTCGACCTCGACCGTCTCGCCGCTGGCACCGTTGGCCTCACCGGCGCCGACCTCGCCAATCTCGTCAACGAAGCCGCTCTGTGGGCAACCCGCCAAGGCAAAGATCGAGTCGGCATGGACGACTTCGAGGACGCCCGCGATAAGATCCTAATGGGTCCGAAGCGCGAAGAGATTCTCGGCGAAAGTGAGAAACGGATGACCGCCTATCACGAAGCCGGTCATGCGCTACTCGCCTGGATCGTGCCCGGCGTTGATGCCGTCCATAAGGTGACGATCATCCCTCGCGGCCGTGCGCTCGGCGTGACGCAGCTATTGCCCGAAGAAGACCGGCTGAGCATCAACGAGCGCGACCTGCACGCCCGCCTGGCGTTCATTCTCGGCGGCCGTGCTGCCGAAAAGCTGATCTTCGATGAACTGAGCGCCGGTGCGGAAAACGACTTACAGCAGGCCACCAAGATCGCCCGCCGCATGGTCACGCACTGGGGCATGAGCGAGCGAATCGGACCCGTCGCCTATCGAACCAGCGACGAACACCCGTTCCTCGGCAAGGAATTCCACGAACAGCGCGAATTCAGCGAACACACGGCCCAAGTCATCGACGAGGAAGTCTCCCGCATTCTCCGTGCGGCTTCCGAACGGGCGTTAGAATCGCTAACCGCCAACCGCGAAAAACTCGACATCCTCGCCGCCGCGCTCGAAGAAAACGAGGAGATCGACGAAACCCACATGGAACGCCTCCTCGGTCCATCGGCAAGCAATCTCGCCAAGCGCAACGGCCAAGCGGAAAAGAAAACGCCCCAAAAAACGGCCGACAATCAGCCGTCGAAAGACACCGACGAGCAATCGGCCCCCACGCCGTAGCGAATTCCGTATACCCACGCCAAACGCGATTCAAATTCGATGCGACCGATGCCCGAATCACCACTCGCCCACGTTGTCTTCTTCACGCTTCACGACGGCTCGGCCAAGAACCGCGCCCAACTCGTCGCCGACTGCAACAAATTCCTTTCCGGCCACGACGGTACGGTCCACTTCTCGGTGGGCACCTGCAACGCGGAACTAGACCGCCCGGTGAACGATCGCACCTTCGACGTCGCCCTGCACGTCGTGTTTTCCTCGAAGGCCGCCCACGACAAGTACCAACAAGACCCGCGACATTTGCAGTTCATCGAGGAAAACAAGCCCAACTGGAAGCAAGTCCGCGTGTTCGACTCCGATATCGCGTAGGTTCGGCCGTCCCCATCCGATTTCGGGCAATTCACCGCCGGCCCGGTTTCAGTACGCCAGCAATTCCACAATCCGCCGATTCAGTGGCACGCTTCCCGCGGCGACGAACTTGGCCTCTGCCAAACTAAGCGGACCGCCCGACAGCGACGTCATCGTGCCGCCGGCTTCCTCGACGATCAGCGCCCCCGCCGCAATGTCCCAAATCTTCGTGCTCGTCGCCCAATACGCGTCGAGCGATCCGGCCGCCACGAAACACAAGTTCAGCGCCGCCGATCCCATCCGCCGAAACGCCTGACACGCGGGCAACACCTTGAGAAAGTCGGACAGCTCCCGGCTGTTCGCATCCACTTTGGCCGGAAAGCTAACCGCCACCAGCGACTGGCCCAGGTCGGTCTGACCGCTCGCCCGGATCGGTTCGCCGTTCAGCCACGCTCCGTGTCCTCGTTGGGCCGTATAGCACTCGTCCGCAACCGGGTCGTAAACGCACCCCGCCTCGGGCCGTCCCTGCCGCAGCACGGCCACCGAAACCGCATATTGCGCCAGTCCGTGTACGTAGTTCATCGTACCGTCGAGCGGATCGACCACCCACGTCCATTGGGCTGACTCGACCCGGCCGCTGCTCTGTCCACCGCTCGCGGCAATCGGCTGCTCGGCCGGACTCTCCTCGCCCAGAAAGGCATGTTCCGCAAAGCGGCCGATCACGAGCCGGCGGATCGCCTCTTGCGAGGCCAGATCGGCCTCGGTCACCAGATCGGCCGGCCCCTTTTCGCGAACGGTAAACCGCTTCCGCCAATCCAATAGCACCGCCCCGCCGGCGCGAGCCGCCTCTTCGCAAGTCGTTACTAATTCAGGCATTACGTTAATCCTTCGCGTCAGATTGCGGCCCTTCGGCGGCATCTAGGAGGGCTGTGTGAGTGCGCGATTATAGGCGATTCACAGCCGACTCGCGAACGTCCCCGCCCGGCCGCGACCCGTTCGTCGTAACGTCAATACACGACTAGGCTTGCGTACGATTCCCCTTCGTCGTGTGGTTTTTTCTCAACGCAACTCTGGACATTCGAATCGAAGTTGTTATTATCAGGTTATCTGGCCTCTTCTCTGTTCCGGCCCCGCTGTTTCACGCAAGTGGAATAGCGGGGTTTTTTCGTTGATGGCCGTCACACCACGCTGGCCGGGAGGGTCCGGTGGCAAATTCTCCGCGTTCTCCGTGGAAACTTAGTGGCGGCGTCGCCAAATTGGCCGCTGGCAATTTCTCAGCGGCCGTGACGGTCGACCGGCCCGGCCTAGGGATTCACGAAATCGCCTGGGCCGGCCAGCCCCTCGGCGTCATACGCAATTGGTTGGCGTTCAAAGAAGTCGGGCCGGGGCCCGCCGACCGGCAGCGCGAGATCGAAGACGTCTACGTCCGCGGCCGCGACTTGGTGGCCGTGTACGCGGAGAGCAAGCAGCATCCGCTGCGGTACGTCGTCTACTGGCGATCGCTCGGCGAAGCAGACCTCTGTGGAGCCGCCGGTGGATTGGACGTCGTCGTCTCGGTGCAAACGAGCGTCCTCGACGCCAAGCCGGCGGTTTTCCTGTCGTCGCAGTACGGCGTCGAACGCGGTTGGACCAACACTCCGCCGCAGCGACGTTGGAATCCGATCGCGTTTGAAACCCGAACGGATCGGCCGGATCGCGAACACCTTGTCGCCAGTGGCTTGGAGCGAAACGCGCAGGCCGTTGCGTCGCCCGACGACACTTTTCTTTTCGATCTCGCCCAAGCCCCGTGGAGTTGCGGCGAAATGATTCACCCAAGCGACCGGATCGCGAGCGACGCGAACGTCATCGATTTTCCGGGCGTGCCGCCGCTCGGCGCAGATTCAACGCAATGGGATCCCGAAACGGAAAACTTACGCGTAGCCATGTCGAGCCACCACGTCCTGGGCGTGCAGCTTGAAAAAGGCGTTCTGGTGCGCGCGAGGCTGCGGGGCGTGCTGGCCCGGCGTGAAGGTGCGCGCGAAGTCGTCGCTGCCTGCCGCAATGCGTTCGAGCAAGCGGAACTCCCGCTGACGACCTGATCGACCGAAGTGCTGCGCCCGGCGGAATCTCCGCATTCGAGGGGTGGCCGATTTTCGCTCGCCATACGAGCATCCGTCGGGTAGTTTGGTTGATCTCCCGCCGCGCATTGCTGCCGTCGCTCGCCCCGCACACTTCCGGCCCGCCCTCGTCCGAGCCGCCAGGCCATCGTGCGACGGCGCATTTCCACCTCTCTCTTTCTCCTCTCGCGAGAACCGTCATGCCAAACAGACCCCGCCTCTTGTTGGAGTACGACGATCGATTGAACCGCGTCTGGCTCACCTGGTGCAAGGGAACCGAGCAGCAGCGCGGGCCGAAGGTCACCGAGGCGCTCGGCGTCGCCGCGAAGAATGGCGCGCTGCTCTGCCAATTGGCCGTCGGCGAAGCCTTTCCTCCGGCCTCGACGCCCGGCGAACCTCCTCACCGCCGCACCGGCGAAGGACAACGGTCGATTCGCCACGGCTCCCAGCGATCGACGTCGCAAGGCTGGGTCGACAGCAACATGGGCGACTTCGACTACATGGCCCACCACGATCAACACGGCCGCCCTTGGCTGCTCGACACGCTCACGGCCCACCGTACGCGGCTCCAGCGCGATGTCCAAGCCCAACTGGGCGTGTAGCGCCTCGTCAATCGCTCGTCGCCGCACCCGCCTCGTTGCTAAGTTGCCCCGGTTGTGCCGCGTCCTTGAGCAAGCGATCCAAGACCGCGCGCATCGCCGTTACGCGCTGCGGCTCTTTCGCTGCGAGGTTCGTCGTTTCGCCGACGTCGGCGGCAAGGTTGTAAAGCTCGACGAAATTGCGTCGCGCGTTCCGCCCGCCGCCCCGCGCATCGCGTGGCCGTTGGCGAGGAGCGGCGTTGCCCAGGGGCGACGTGTCGACGAGCAGTTTCCAATCGCCCATCCGCACAGCGGCGCGGGTGGGCGACTGCACGAGCAGTATCGCGTCGTGCGGCGACTTCGCTCCGGCGGTTATCGTCGGCCACACGTCGCGGCCATCGAGCGGCAGTTTCTGTTCGAGCGAACCGCCGGCCAACTTCACCAGCGTCGGATACCAGTCGACCGCGTGCATCGGCTCCTTAATGGTCGCGCCGGCCGGCACGTGGCCCGGCCAATTCGCACAAGCGCACACGCGCACGCCGCCCTCATAAAGCGTTCCCTTGCCCGCACGCAGTTCGCCGTTGGACGACAGACGCCCTGGGTTCGGTCCGCCATTGTCGCTCGAAAACACGATCAGCGTGTTGCCGCGCATGCCCGCCTTTTCGAGCGCCGCGACGATCTTACCGATGCCTTCGTCGACCGCGGCGATCATTCCGGCGAGCGTGCGGCGATTGCCCTCTAACTCCGCATACGGCTTCAGGTAACGATCTGGAACCTGCAACGGCGAATGGACGCCGTTAAACGGCACGTAGAGAAACAGCGGCTTCTTCGCGTTCCTTTCGGCGATCATCTTGCACGCCGCACTGGCAATCAACTCCGTGGCGTAGCCGTCCTCTTTCGCCTCCTTGCCGTCGCGATACCAGTCGTGCGAGCCGCCGCGAAGATGCGTGAAATAGTCGAGCGCTCCGAAGTAATGTCCGTATTGGCGATGGAATCCGCGGGCCGTGGGCACGTAGGCCGGGTCGAACTCGCCGAGATGCCACTTGCCGGCGATCGCTGTCTCGTAGCCAGCGTCGTCGAGCGCGTTGGCGAGCGTTCGCTCACCCAGCGGCAGTCCCCACTTCGCGTGCGGCCGCACGACGGTATACACGCCCGTGCCGGTCGCATATCGGCCCGTCAGCAGCGCAGCCCGCGTCGGCGAACAGACCGGCTGGACGTAATGGGCATCGAGAATCGTACCGCCCTGGGCGAGCTTGTCGATGTGCGGCGTGTGGATGTCCTTACAGCCCATAAAGCCAACGTCGGTCCGGCCCAGGTCGTCGATCAAGAAGAACACGATGTTCGGCGGCGGAGCTTGCGGTGGATCGGCGGCATGCGATGCCCCGGCGAGAAACGTCAGGCCTACGACGGCCGAGAACGCTATTTTAAGAACGGAATTGGCGATCATTTGAATCTCCGTTGCGTGGATGACGGCATCCGAGGCGAGCGGCGCATGCGACAAATCCCACGGCCCAACTCGCGTTACATCTTACCCAGACTCGCGCCGCTGGGCATCCAACATACGGTACGTCGCACATCTCGCCGCTCGAATTCAAATCGTTGGCGGTTCTTTGTCGCGGTTTGCGGTATAACGAACGCCATCGGAAACGCCCGTGGAACGGTGGCGTGGTTGGCGAAGGAGTGGGGCCATGCGATTCGTAATGCCGACACTACGACTAATCGCCGTCGTGGCGGCATGGACGCTGGTGTCGTTGTCCGCCGCGAATCCAGTCTCCGCGCAAGACGTCGCTGGCATCGCCAATCTCGCCGGCCAAGCCCCGGGCGTCGCGGCGGAGAAACTGTATGCCGCCGCGCTCGAGGCCGAATTCGCCGGCAACGGGCCGCTGAGTAACAGGTTGCTGCGGCAGGCGATCCAGCTTTCTCCCGACTTCGCCCCGGCTCGCTGGCGGCTGGGTCAGATTCGCGACGAGCGAACGTGGCGAACCGTCGACGAGTTGGCCCAGCGCTGGGCCGCCGACCCGCGGCTGGACGAGTACCAACGCCGCCGCAACGCCCTCCGCGATGATTTTGCCGGCAACTTGGCCCTGGCCCGTTGGGCGACCAGGTCGGCGCTCCGCGAAGAAGCTGAGGTTCACTGGCGACGCGTACGCCGCTACCAGCCCACTCACTCCGAAGCGGTCAAGTCGCTGGGCCTGAAACGGCTCAACGGTCGCTGGCTTACTCATCGCGAGTACAAGGCCGCGGCGGAAGACGTTCAACAAGCCAAGCGAGCGGCAAAATCGTGGCGGCCGCGAATCGTGGCCCTTCGCCGCGATTTGGAAAGCCACGCCGCAGCGGACCGCGCCCGCGGTCTGGCCGAATTTCGAGCGATTGTCGATCGACGTGCCATCGCCACGCTGCAAGACGCGTATTCGCTTGCCGATCCCCGCGATCCATTCCGGCCGATCGACGCGAATGCGCCGCGGCACAAGCGGGAAAAAGCGTGGAATCTCGAGTACGTCGCGCTGTTGGGACGCTGGCCGGAGATCGAGGCCACCAACGCTTTGCTCCGCGAAGCCGTCCTTTCGCCGGTCGACGACGTTCGCATCGCGGCCGGTGCCGAGTTGGCCCGGCGACCGCTGCATCACGTCGTGCCGCGGCTGTTGGCTGGTTTGGTCGCGCCGATCGACGCGCGAGTCTCGCTGTCGGTCGACGAGCGAGGCCGCGTTTTCTATCGGCGGACGTTCTTCCGCGAAGGGCCGCTGGCCGATTTCGTGACGACCTACGACGATTTCTATCAGAACTTCGTCGCCATGCCCGTCTACTACGCCGACGGTTTCATCGAAGACGTGGTCGTCGAGCAGCCCGTGCCCGGCGAGCGCGTCGTATCGTTGGAGTCGAACGCCGGCGCGATGAGCGCGGCCGTTGCTCTGGCGAATTGGCGCATCGGCCGCATGAACGAGCGGATCTTCGCCACCGCTCGCCGGGCGACGCTCGTCGATTTGCCATCCGAAACGACCGACTGGTGGCGGTGGTGGCAAGATTTCAACGAGTTGTACGTGCCCGCCGAAAAACCGCTGTACGAGCGCACTTACGCAAACTATTACGCACCCTATCCGCAGGGCGGCTGGTATTATCCCGTATCTTGCTTCGCCGCCGGCACGCGCGTGATGACGAAAACTGGACCGCGCCCCATCGAATCGATCCGCATCGGCGATTTGGTCCTCGCGCAAGACCCGGCGACCGGCGAACTGGCGTTCAAGGCGGTTATCGACCGAACGGCTCGCCCCGCGGCCCCGCTTTTGGCCATCGGACTCGGAGCCGAGTCGATCCGCGCCACCCGCGGGCATCCGTTCTGGGTCGCCGGCGAAAATTGGCAAATGGCCAAATTCCTCCGCCAAGGAGATCGATTGCACACCGCCGCCGGGCCAACACCGATTTCACAGATCGCCGAAGCGCCGCCGGAAGCAACGTACAATCTGCTCGTCGCCGATTGGCACAACTACTTCGTCGGCGACCGCCGCGTACTGGTCCACGACAACGCTCCGCAACAGCCAACGGTCATGCGTCTGCCGGGCATGCGGTAACGGCGGCGCATCGCCGACAGCCCCGTCGTCAACAGTCGCACCGTGACAACCCCACCGCCGCGCGTGTATGATCGCCCTTGCTCGGCCGCTCCCGTAAGCAGCGGCTCGACAGGCCCGCCGGCAGTTGCTGGCTTCGGAAACGCTGGTTCGGCGATGAAGATTTACACGAAAACTGGCGACGACGGCCAAACCGGCCTTTTTGGCGGCGGCCGCGTGGCGAAAGACGACACGCGGATCGAGGCCTACGGCACGGTCGACGAATTGAACGCGGCGGTCGGCGTCGTCCGGTCGTCGCGACTGCCGGCGGACATCGACGCCGTCCTCGTCGCGATCCAAAACGACCTGTTCGTCGCCGGGGCCGAGTTGGCCACGCCGGCCGAGTCGCTCAACAAGCTCGACAAGCGGAGCGACCGCCTCGGCCAGCGCCATATCGAGCGGCTGGAAGCAGCGATCGACCGATTTGAAGAGCGCCTCGCCCCGCTCACGCAGTTCATCCTTCCCGGCGGAGACAGCGCAGCCGCCGCGCTGCACTTCGCCCGAACTGTCTGCCGCCGCGCCGAACGCCGCGTCGTCTCCCTGCAACGAGATCAAGCCGACGCCGTTTCCGACAACGTCCTCGTCTACCTGAATCGTCTCGGCGACCTGCTATTCGTCCTAGCCAGAGCCGCCGGCGCAGCCGCGGGAGTAAATGAAGTCGCCTGGCAAAAAGAATTGCCGTAACGCAAGCCGCCCGAATCCCGCCCCCTGAATCCCGAATCCCGAATCCCGACCCCCGACCCCTGCTCTCCCATGTACCGAGTCACGCGCCAGATCGACTTTTGCTACGGCCACCGGCTCTTGAACTACGCCGGCAAGTGCAAGAACCTCCACGGCCACAACGGCCGCGCCGTGATCGTTATCGAGTCGCCCACGCTCGACGACCGCGGCATGGTGATGGATTTTTCCGACATCAAGCGCGTGGTGAGTACGTGGATCGACGACAATCTCGACCACCGCATGATCCTACACCGCGACGACCCGGCGATTCCGCCGCTCCGCGAGTTAGGCGAGCCGCTGCATATCGTCGAATGCAACCCGACGGCGGAAAACATCGCCCGGTTGATTCACGACTTCGCCGCCGCTCAGGGCTTTCCGATCGTCGAAACGCGGCTGTGGGAAACGCCGAATTGCTATGCGACGTATCGGAGCGAGGCTTGAGGGGTGAGGCTTGAGGTTCGCAGCGCGAGGGCCGCGGTAGTGCATTCGGTGGTTTTATATACGCGAGAGGGCTGTCATCTTTGCGACGATGCGCGGGATTTGCTCGTTCGGTACGGGCTCGCGCCGAAGTCGGTCGACATCGACGCCGATCCGCAGTTGCGCGAGCAATACACGGAATGCGTGCCGGTCGTGGTGATCGATGGCGTCGTGCGTTTCCGCGGCCGGGTAAACGAAGTCCTATTACGCCGCCTGCTGCAAGCCGGCTGATGCCACGCACTTTCTCCGGCCTACCGCCTGCTGCCTACAGCCTGCTATGACCGAAACGCTGCTGGCCGTGTTCGCCAAACATTGGACGCCCGGCAAAGTTAAAACGCGGCTGGCGGCCAGCTTCGGCGAAGAGCGTGCTGCGGCGTACTACCGAGAGTTTCTCACCACGACGCTGCGTCGATTCGACGGCGTCGGCGACGTGCGAACGATCGTCTTTACGCCTGCATTGAGTCGCAAAGAATTCGCAGCACTCGCCGGAGCGACGTGGCAATTGACGCCCCAGTCCGAAGGCGATCTCGGAGCGCGGCTCTCTGCGTTTCTCGAAGCCACGCTCGGCAAACTCGCCCGCCGCGTCGTCATTCTCGGCGCGGACAGCCCCACGCTGCCGGTCGAGTACGTTCGCGAAGCGTTCGAGCGGCTCGAATCACATCCGGTCGTTCTCGGCCCCAGCGAAGACGGCGGGTATTATCTTCTCGGCGCGAGCGGAGTCGTTCCACCGATCTTCGACGGCATGCCGTGGAGCGAGTCGACGCTGTTCGCGGCGACGCTCGAACGACTTGCCTCTCGCGGCGTCGCCGCCCACCAATTGCCACCGTGGTACGACATCGACGATGTTGCATCGCTCGACCGATATTTGGCGGAGAAGATCGTTTGAGGAGTAATGGTCTGAAACGCTACCTCGCTGAGGCGTAGACTGGGGGTTGGTTTTGCTGACCCTTTTGTGTTCGTCTCAGCGGAGGTAGCTATGAGCGTTTTGGCGGTTGGTTGGGATGTGCATCGTCGGTTCAGTCAGGTCA
>JAJDEG010000293.1 GCA_029259895.1 Planctomycetota bacterium | reverse complement strand
TTCTTGTTTGGGGGGTCTACTTTTTGGTGGCCCCCGGGGTTCTCGGGTGGTTGGGGGGGGGTGGGTGGCCCCTATTGGTTCCCCCCCACCCTACGATTCCCACGTTCCCTGCGAATCGACGAGTCGCAGGACTCTTATCGCGGAACCCAAATCGGCAGCGCGAAGTCGAACGTATGCGACGGCTTGCTCGGTGCCGCCGCGCGCCGTGCGGCGCGCAATCGGCCCGTAACGCTCGGCGAATCCGCGAGTCCATCGCGGCCTAAGATGCGGTCAACCGCGTCGGCGCTGCGGGCAACAGACGATCTCGCCGCCGCGCGCCTCGCGGAGAGCCGCGCGCGGCCAATGACGTGCTGTTTGCCATCCAAGTCAGCGCGGGCCGCGCGCAAATCGGGCGTCAATTCCACGACGATCGCCGCCGGTGCATGCGCCGCCGTTGCCGGTGCCGCGTTTGCCGACGCCACGGGCGAAAGTGCCGCCGGCTCGCCCACGGGCAGCGCCGATCCAACGTGATTCCGCGTCAACACCACGTCCACGACGTTGATCAGCCCGTTGCCGTCGATGTCGCGTTCGAGCACGTAGCCCGGTGACACCGTCGTGCGAAACGCCGCCGCGATGCCCGAGAACACGTCGTCGAGCGTCACGCTCCCGTCGCCCGTATTGTCGCCCGGCAGCACGTTGAAGCGTGCGAAGAAATAGCCGCCCGGCGAGCCGTCGCCCGATGGAAACGCGCCGTTGCGGTCGCCGTCGAGCGCCACGCCCGAAAGATTCGTCACGCCCATCAGCCGCATCACCATGCGATCGACCGGCAAGTCCGAGTCGGTCGTCCAGGTGGCCGTGCTCGTCGCGGCGTTGTAATCGAATCCGCCAATGCCCGCGCCGTAATCGCTCGACAGCAGTCCGTACAGCCACAGATCGTCCGCCGCCACGTCGACCGGCTCGCTGAACGTGATGCTCACCTGGTTGACGTTGTTCCAAGCTAGCGTCGGCGCGGCGGCGTTGCTGGCCGCGTGGGGCAGGTCGAAACCACCCGTGCCCAGTCCGTCGCTCGCCATCCGCGCGGCGAACTCCGCCGACCACGCGCTGCTCCGCACCTGCACGCCGACTACGGTCGGTGGTGTCGCCAGCGGCAGCGTATACGAAACCAGCAGCAGCGGCCGCAAACCGGCGGTCGTTTCCTCGGCCGATGAAAACTCCATACCGCTCGACGCGGCGTCGTCGGAGATGATTAGGCCATAGTTCGGCGACGCGCCGCTCACCCAATCGCCGACGACACCAACGCCCGCTGCATTCAGCGGAAACGCCAGCCGCACCGGCACCGTACCGTCGAATCCCACGTCGGCCAGTTCCACGGTCCCACGATCCGTCGCCCCTCGCGCGCCGGCCGTCTCCCAATTCTGCGCCGCGCTAGCTAGAACGAACGTGGCTTCGTTTTCGTCCCAATCGCGCAGAGCCTGATACGCCTCGTATGTGTTCGTCGTGCTGTCGGCGATGTTGAGCACCATCGACGCCCGTTGCACCTGGGCGCCCGCCGGAATCGACGACACGTCCCAGCGAATGAGGCCAAGCTCTTCCTGCGGGTTCGCTCCGTCGATGCTGATGGCCGTGTCCGCGCCGTTCTGTTGGGCCGGCGTATTCTCGTTCAGCCAAGTATCGCTCGTGCCGCTATACGCTCCGCCTAGCGACACACCGTCTTGTAACTGCGCAACGTACAGCGCGAGGCTCTTTGAACTTTCCGCGTCGTCGCCGTTGCGAGCCGACACGCGATACTCCGCCACCGTCGCCGCCGAAACGTTGACGTCGGTGTACGTCGCATCCGTCACCGTCGCCACGAGCACGCCGCCGCGATAGACGCGATAATCCTTCACGCCCGACTCGGCATCGGTCGACGGCGACCAAGAGAGGGCGAGGTTCACATTGCCGCCGGCGATCGCTTCGGCCACGGTCAAACCGGTCGGCACGCTCGGTGGCGTCGCGTCGATTCCAATCGTCGCGCCGTCGGAAAGACCGCTCTCGAATCCGTCGCCGTTGACCGCCGAAACGCGATACGTGTATCGCACGCCGGCCGCCGCATTCGTGTCGCTGAACGTCAGCGTGCTCGACGAACCAATCAGCGCGTCGTTGCGATAGACGTTGTAATGATCGACGCCGGACTGCGGGTCCGTCGATGCGTCCCACGCGAGATCGTTTTGCGTCGGCGTCGTCGGCGTGGCCTGCAAGTTCTGCGGCACGCTCGGCGGCGTCGTGTCGAGCGTCACGCCCGGCGACGGCTGCGTAAAGAATTGATACGCGCTGCCGCCGTCTGGGAACACGCCCTGCGACTGACCGAGCCGCTGCGTGCCGTAGATCACATAGTCGAGCCGCGTCGTGCCGTCGACCGCGAACAGGCCGATCTCGCCGCGATTGTGCGACAACTCGAAGTCCGCATGATCGGCCCCGCGCTCCGTATCGCCGTCGGCCGTGAACACCGTCGGCGACAGTCCGGCGACGAAGCTCAGCGGCGCGATTGAGTGGATTGTCTTCGGTGTATCGACGTCGTCGGTCAGTTGCAAACCGCCCAACGCAACCGGCAGCGAGTCGGCGTTGTATAGCTCGATAAAGTCGTTGCGATGAACCTCGCCGGCCAGCATGTATTGCCCGGCGGTGAACCATTCGTTGATGTTCAGGTTGCGCACGTCGCCGGTTCGCTGGGCGACGTTTGCCGCGCCGAACGTCGGCTGGGCCAAGCCCCACACGCCGTCATGGCCCAGTCGGGCGATCGAGAAATCGGCGATCTGCACGCCAAACTCGACGCTATCGACCAGCGCCCCGCCGTTGGCCGGCGCATCCACCAAGAAAACACCGTCGCCTTCGTTCGACTTGAGGCCGAAGCCGAGATGCAACTCCGTCGGCGTGCTCGGCAAGCTATCGGCGTACAGCACCAAATATCCGCCGGCCGGAATCGACGTCCCGGCAGGGAACACGTACTTCCGCGGATTGTTCGGGTTGTCGCTGATGCTCATGTCCGAAAGATCGAACGCCGTGGCGCTGGGGTTGTACAACTCAATCAAGTCGGGCCGCGTCCCATTCACGTCGACCGCTTCCTCATTGCGGGGCAGCACTTCGCTCAACTCCACGCGATGCAGCGTCGAATCGACCGTCCAAGTTTTCGACGTCGTCGGCACGGCTTGCAGATCGCCGGCAAAGTTCCGCCCCTGCACTTCGACCGTGTGCGGCCCGTCGGTTAGCCCGGAGAGCGGCAGATCGACGACGCGCGTCTTGGCCGGGTCGGAAAGATCGGCCCGCGGATCGAGAATCGTCACCTCGCTGCTCCACGGCCCGCCGTCGACGCGATACATAAACGAAAGGATGCCCGGCCCGCCGATTCGCAGCGTCGCGCTATCGGAAGACGTCACAGCCGGCGGCTCGCCGGAGATCGACGCCCCACCGCTGACCAGCGCGCCCATGTCGATGCCGTTCGGTCCCGTGCCAATGGCCGGCGAACCGGGTCCGAGCCGATAGTCGCGGCCGGCTTGGTTCTGGAACCGAGGATCGCCGACGATATAGTCGAACACACGTCCCTGCTGCCCATCGGCATTTGCCAGCACGGCGGCATTGGGTACGAGCGAATTGTGCAGTTCGATCACTTGCGGCGTGAAAGGATACTGCGCCTGATTCGTATGCACGAAGTCGGGATGGCCGAATACCGTTTCGGGGATGTCGACGTAGATATTGCCGGCCGTGTAGGTTCCCAATCCCGGCGGCCAGTCGCGCGGCGCGCCGCCGGTCGGGTTCGTCTCGTTTGGAATCAGGTAGTTGATCACCGAGAACTCGAGAATTCGCGAAGGCGGATCGGTCGGCAGCGACAACCGCGGCGCGGCGATGTCGACGACCGTGTTGTTCTCGAAATAGCCGTAGGAGCCGGTCTTGAAGTTCGCGACGTGGTCGATGTTGGTGAACTGGTTTCGTACGATCATCGCCACGGTGGTTTCCGAGTCGCCGGTGCTGATCACGTTCGAGTCGCCGGTACCGTCGTTGTCGATATCCTTCTCGAAGTCGGCGACGATGTTCCCCTCGAACAAAAAGTCGCCGCCGCCGTCCTGCGCTTCGTCGCCCGTGCCGAGGAACAGATTGCCGCGGATTTGTAGGATCGGGTCCGGCCACTGGTTGCTGTCGATATCGATGTTGTCGTTGTGGCCGCGGTTTCGGCCGATCACGTTGTTCTCGATGATGAAGTGCCCGCCGGCCGGAATTCCGCCGACGCCCTTGATGTGCTCGGCGACGTTGTCGATCGGCGGGGTCATCGCCTGCGGATGTCCGGCGGGACAATCGCAGTTCTCGAACATGTCGTACAGCACCGAATTGCGAATGATGATCGACGACGAGCTGACGTAAATCCACCGCAAGTGCGAGCCG
>JAJDEG010000292.1 GCA_029259895.1 Planctomycetota bacterium | reverse complement strand
CCGTGCGGTCGACCGCGGAGGTCGAAGATTCGTTCTTGGTTTCGCATCAGGCCCATGTTTTCGTAGACGGTGGCGAGGACTTCGCCGAACTGGACTGGGCGGTCTTTGGCGTGTTCACCGAGGCGGTTGGTGCTGCCGATCACTTGGCCGGTCCGCATGCCGCCGCCGGCGAGCAGGGCGCAGGAGACTTGCGGCCAGTGGTCGCGGCCGGCGTCTTTGTTGACCTTTGGGGTGCGGCCGAATTCGCCCCATACGACGACCGAACAATCTTTGTCGAGGCCGCGCTCGTGCAGATCGTCGACCAGCGACGTCACCGCCCGGTCGAGCATCGGCATATCTTCGCGGCCTTGGCCAAAGTTGTTTCCGTGCCAATCCCAGCGGGAGAAGTTGAGCGTGACGACGCGAGCGCCGGCTTCGATCAATCGGCGAGCGATCAAGAAGTTCTCGGTCATCCGCGGCGCGCCGTCGTTGCGCGGCTGAATGATGCCCTTGCCGTATCGCTCGACCGTTTCGGGCTTCTCCTGGTTGATGTCGAGCGCTTCGGCGAGCTTCGACGACGTGAGGATGCCGATGGCTTGTTGGTTGAAGCTGTCGATGCCGTCCATCAGTCCGTGGGTGTCGGCCTCGCGGCGGAAGTCGTCGAACGAGGCGAGCAGTTGCTGGCGATTCTTGAGCCGTTCGAGCGTGATGCCTTGAAGGACCATTTCGTCCGCGTTGCCGCCGATCAAGCGGAACGGCGAGTGGGACACGCCCAGGAATCCGGCCGCGCCGGGATCGCCCCACGGCCCGTGCGCACACTTGTAGGCCAGGCTCACAAACGGCGGCACGCCTTGGTTGACCGGACCCTTGAGCCGCGAGACCCACGAACCGATCGAGGGCCAGCCGCCGGGCGGTTGATTCTGATGCGGCCGACCCGTCATGCACTGATGAGCGTAGTGGTCGCCGGTCGCGCCGACGATCGAGCGGATGATGGCGAACTTGTCCATCCGCTTGGCGAGCTCGGGGAAGTGCTCGCAAACCTGAATGCCCGAAACGTTCGTGTCGATGGGGCTGAACTCGCCGCGGATTTCGGTCGGCGCGTCCATCTTCAGGTCGAACATGTCCTGATGCGGCGGCCCACCGGGCAGGAAGATCATGATGCACGACTTGTGCGAGTTGCGAATGCCGGCGGCCGATTCGGCGCGCAGCAACTGCGGCAACGAAAGCCCGCCGAACAGCAATCCGCCAACCTTCAAGAATCCGCGCCGCGACATTCCGTCGCAAAACGGCCCGGACGCTTGCTGAGACAGCACATTGAGCATGGTCATGCACTCCTGGTACGCGAATTGGCAGGCGGCGTCGGCGGCTCGCTTGCGCGTCGCCAACGTCGGTTGCGGGAGGTCGCTCGCTGTTGCAACAACTGTGGACGAGCCACGATTGCTGCGCGGCGCGCGGTCCGCAACCCTTGCATCCTATCAAAATCGGTTGATCGGTTCAAGCTTTTTTACAGCCGATGCGGTACCGGCCCGGCACCGGCACATTCGGAACAGCCCGCCGGGTTGGCGTTGTATCGGGGCCGAATTGGCTTGTCGAACGCAGCGTTACGATTCTGCGTCGGCGGGCGGAAGACGATGCGGCAGCAAGGTTTGCATCGCTGACGTTCTGATCCGCGACGTGATCACGAAGCTCGCGAAGGAATTCGATGCGGTCCACGTGACGACGCAAGAGA
Source organism: Planctomycetota bacterium (assembly GCA_029259895.1). GTDB lineage: Bacteria > Planctomycetota > Planctomycetia > Pirellulales > PLA5 > PLA5. Next base: position 3,790 of record JAJDEG010000292.1, on the reverse strand, counting down.
CGTTTGACAAGGCGGCCGAAGCGGTGAGCCCGCAGCAATGGATTTGGGACGGCGTGCATCCGCTGCCGCAAGGGCATGAGTTGATCGCTCGGCGCTGGCTTGAGGATGTTAGCGAGCGCTGGAATCAAACTTAGATGGGCCGTCGCCCAAACCCAGCTTGGCGAAAATCGGTCGTAGCGTCCCCACCCACTTGGCGTAGCCCGCGGCGTTTGGGTGGACGCGGTCGGGGAAATACTCCGGCAGCGAAGCGCCGTCGTCACCGGCGAAGAGACCGTAGGTCTTGGCGATGGTGACCTGGGGATCGTCGAATGCACGACTCGCTGGCGCGGCGATAATGCGTTGCGGTGGCCTGGCCGGGTGCATCCGTGCCGGCTCGGTTGCGGGCCGCGGTCCTGCTTTCGTTGGAACGGCCTTGCGTGGAGTTGGTTGCCTTCGAGCGACTTGGCCGCCAAGATAACGCGTTGGCGATCGCGTCGAATTGGCGTAAGGAGACATTTCATGAGAATGACCAGAAGGAAGTTCTTGAAGGCCAAGGGGGCGATTCTGACGTTGCCGTTTCTGCCCTCGCTCGCCGGCGCGACGGAGGTTGCCCGACAGGGTCCGAAGCCCAGTAAGAAACTGGCGATCATGTATATCCCGAACGGCATCGTGCGCCGTTGTTTCTTTCCCGGCGAAGAGCAGGCGGAAGTGCCGGGCTTTGTTGGCGGTTTCGATGCCGACAAGACGAAGAACGAGCGGCGGATCGCCAACAAGCCGGGCGTCTACCCGGTGGAGCTGACTTCGACGATGCAGCCGTTGGAGCATCTGACCGACGATTTCACGATGATCACCGGATTGGACCGGACGTATAAGAACGGCCAGGACGTGCATGCCCAGGGCGCATCGTGCTACCTCACCAGCCTTTCGCCCGGCCAAGCCGCGGAACGGGGAATTCGGCATCCGAACGGACGGAGCCTCGATCAGGTGATCGGCGACGCCGTGGGCCGTTCCACCATCTTCAATACGCTCGAGATCAGTTGCAACGGATTCACGGCGCCGAAGGAGCCGATCGAATTCGACAACATCTCGTGGTACGGTCCCGGAAAAATCGCACCGTCCATTCGAGAGCCTCGCAAGCTGTACGACCGCTTGTTCCTGCGAAACGGTTTCCGCGAGCACGTCACCGACGTCACGGACCTCATGCTGGCGGACGCGAAAACGCTGTCGAAAAAGCTCGCCCGCGACGATCGCATGGCGCTGGGCGAATTCATGGAGATGATTCGCAATATCGAAATTCGCATGGAGAAGATGGACAAACTGCTGGCCAGCGCGGACGTCAAGATTCCGAAGAACGAAGTGTTGCCGCGCGGCGAATACATCCGCTTGCAGGCCGACCTGATGCTGTTGGCGTTTCAGATGGGCATCACGAACATTTGCACGTTCATGATCGGACCCGAACGCTGGGATGCGACCCTGATGTACGAGGGCGTATTCGACAAGCCCGTGCAGCACCACAACATGACGCACAACCAGAAAGGCAACGGTTACTTGGAAATTCAGAAGATTGACGCTTTCCATATGCGGCAGTACGCCTATGTGATCGAGCGGATGAAGGAGATCAAGGAACCCGACGGCAGTTCGATGTTGGACAATTCGCTGATCACTTACGGAGCGGGGCTGGGAGACGGGGCCACGCATCAATATTACGACTTGCCGATGATCGTGGCCGGCAAAGCCCAGGGCCAGATCAAGCAAGGCCGTTTCATCAAGCTGAAGAGCGGCACACTGAATTCGAATTTGTGGCTGACGTTCGCCCAATTGATGGGACTGGAAATCGATGCCTATGCGGACAGCACGGGCGTAGTTTCCGATCTCTGGACGTAAGCGGATCGTTAAGGAATGGCCATGCGCTGGAACAAGTCGATTCGAGGAATCTGTCTGCTGCTCGTTTTCGTTGGCATCGCCGTGCGCGGTCGGGCCGCCGACTTCGACGACTTCGTCAAGCCGCTGATCGCGCGGCATTGCGTCAAATGCCACGGTGACGAAAAGGAAGTGAACGGCGACGTCGATCTGAAGCAGATTGCGTCGGCGAAACAGCTCCTTGCCCAGCCCGAGCTGATCGAACGGGTTATCGACGCCGTCGACGGCAACGTGATGCCGCCCGAAGACGAGCCGCAACTGGATGAAGGGACTCGACGGGAGTTGGTTGCCACGCTCAAGACCATGCTCCGCCAAGCGGCGACGGGCAAAGCGGTCGGTCGCCCGCAATTATGGCGGTTGAATCGGTTTCAATACAACAACTCAGTCAAGGATTTATTCCAGTTGAATCTGGATGTGTTCGCGCTGAGTGAGAAGTTGATGACCCGGCATGAAAACTATTTGCAGGCCGCGACCGGCGGGATGCCCGACCGCGTCGAAGTGTCGTCCCTATCGCTGCATCCGCAGCCCGGTTTGCGCGGCGTGAACGCCTTTCCTCAGGATTTGCGGGCGTCGCACGGTTTCGACAATCAAGCGGATCAGTTGACCCTTTCGCCGTTGTTGCTGGACGCCTTCTTGCGGCTGGGTGCGTCGATCGTCGAAAGCCCCGATTTCAACGAGCAGAATGTCGGCATCTGGAACGACTTCTTCGCGCCACCGGCGGACGGCGCCGACCGGCAAGCCGAGGCCAAACGCCGGCTTGCTCCGCTTCTGCGAATCGCGTTTCGCGGTCCCGTCGACGGAGAAACGCTCGATCGCTACGCGGCCTACGCTGCGGCGAAGATGGAACGGGGCCTGTCGTTTACGGACAGCATGAAGAAAGTCGCGTCCGCCGTTCTGTCGTCGCCCATGTTTCTGTATCGGACGGCGGCCGCAGGCGGCAAAGCGGATCAATTCTCCCTGGCGTCGAATCTGTCCTTCTTTCTGTGGAGCAGTTGTCCGGATGCGGAGTTGTTGCGGCTGGCCGAAAGTGGCGAACTCGGCAAACCCGACGTGTTGAACGCGACCGTCGAGCGAATGTTTGCCGACCGAAAGATCGAACGGTTTCTCGACGCCTTCCCGTCGCAATGGATGCAGCTCGAAAACGTCTTTGCAGCCACGCCCGACCCGCGGATAAACAAATTCTTCAATCTCGACGAGGACCATCCGGCCAGTTCGCAAATGGTGCTCGAACCGCTGTTGCTATTCGACGCGGTGTTCGTCGAAGATCGGCCAATCGCCGAGTTGATCGCGCCCTCGTTCGGCTATCGGAGCGAATTTCTGAAGACGTGGTACACGTCCGACTTGAAGCCGCCCGCGACGGACGTCGCGACGATCGTTGCGGAAAACCGTCGCAACGACGAGGCGCGTCAGGCCGTTCTGGCGACGATCGAAACGAACCGGGCGGAACTCGAAGCGCTGACCGAGTCCGTCAGGGACGAATTGCTGGCCGCCCGCAATCGTGATCCCGCAGCGCGGAAGCCGGTCGATCTGAAACCTTTCGCCGCCTGGGAGTTCGACGGTGATTTGAAGGAGTCGCTTAAATCGCTCGATCTGCATGCGCACGGCGAGATCGAGTTCCGCGACGGCAGGGTCGTGCTCGATCGGTCCTATCTGGTCAGCAAGAGTTTGCCCATCGACCTGCGCGCCAAGACGCTCGAAGTGTGGTGCATGCTTGCTAACTTGGACCAAAACGGCGGCGGCGTGATGGGCATCCAGGGGCCGGGCGACTTCTTCGACACGATCGTGATCGGCGAGCGGCAACCGCGGCATTGGATTTCCGGCAGCAACGGATTCAGCCGCACGCTCGATTTTCCCAATTCGACGCCCGAGACCCAAACCGATCGGATGTTGC
>JAJDEG010000291.1 GCA_029259895.1 Planctomycetota bacterium | reverse complement strand
TGACCTGACTGAACCGACGATGCACATCCCAACCAACCGCCAAAACGCTCATAGCTACCTCCGCTGAGACGAACACAAAAGGGTCAGCAAAACCAACCCCCAGTCTACGCCTCAGCGAGGTAGCGTTTCAGACCATTACTTCACTGTCCTCGCCGCGCTTCGATCAACCCATCGCCGAAACCGCCACGCCGTTCGGATGCGGCGCAAAGCCACTACCGGCTGGAAGCCGGTAGTGGTTTAGTGCGGTCCCTTGACCTGCCCTCGTTCACGGCTTGTCGGGGCCTTTGGCGAATCCAGCGGCCGACGGTTTACGAACACGTTACACGAATTCGACGATTCGCGTGTTAGGATGACCGCATGAAAAACGCTCGATCCACTTTCGCACTGTTCTTTGTCGTCACGTCTCAATTGCTAGCGGCGGAGCCTGGGGCGCTGCCGGAACCTGGGCCGGAGGACGGTGGGCTGCGCATGAGATTGGTCGTGGTGCCGCGACCCGACGCAAGCGAAGACGGATTCGATGTTAGTGTGGATCTGGTCAATACTTCGGAGCGAGCCATTACGCTGCGGGCGGGTTGGAGGAACGATGACCCGGGCGATGTGAAGGCTTACGTCGAGGCGGCCACTGGCATCGAGTGCGTTCCGGCCGTCCGCCCGTGGAGCGGAGGCGTGAAGGACACGCGACGCAAGCTGCCGCAACCGGAGTATCGGTTGAAAGCGGGCGAAGTCTTGTCGGTGCGCTGGCAGACGGCGGGACGCCATCTGAAGAACCGAGTGACGAATCCGAATGAAGTGCAAAACCCGGAGTTTCCGTTTCCCGGTCTATATTCCGTCCACGCGAGCGTCGACGTCATCGCCAGCGAACGCGTGGTCACCATGCGAAGCAATGAGCAGTTGGTGCCGGTCGGCGGTAGCCGGGCGATGCCGAGATACACGTACGGCCATTTGTTGGCTGTGGACGAAGGCGGCAAGTCGGCCGTGTTGGACCTCGGGGCGCGGCACAAGGTTGAGGTGGGCGACCAATTCGAGCATTTCTCGAAGCAGACGCCTTGGAAACTGACGGTTACGAAGGTTGCGCCCGGCCACTGCTGGGGTCGCATCGAGATGCTTACGCCGAATTCTGACGTGCCGCCGCGTTCGGGCATGGGCGCGATGCTGGTGAGGAAGGAGTAGAGAGGCACAATACATAGCGGCGGATGCAATAAAGACTGCCGACTCCCGTCTCATTCAATCGGCTTTGATCGGGCGAGTTGCCGATAGGTACCAACGACCGCCCGATTGAGCATGCCGCGCTTCGATCAACCCATCGCCGAAACAGCCACGCCCGACGGATGCGGCGCAAAGAACGCCCGCAAGAATTCCGGCTGCGCCGCGAAATTAAGATGAATCCGGCTGCCGACTGCTTGACCGGTGCCGACGAGGTCGAGCTCGTGGCCTTCCTCCGCGGCGTAGCGCGTCAGCGGCCCGGTGGGCGTAAGCTCCCAGCGGCGATTCAGGTAACCGCGAAGCTGCGACCAGCCTTCGCCGAGCCAGTTCCCCTGAGCGAGCGTGACTTCGACCGGCTCAGGCGGCGGGACATCGTCGCGCAGCCGCGCAACGGCCGGAAGCAAGCCAGCCATCGGCACGATCCGGCCACTCCCGCCAGCACCACCGCCGGCACTATCGCCGAGATCGATCGACTCGCAAAGGTAGGCCAGCCCGCCACCTTCGGCATACACGCGACCGCCGTTGAAGACGTGCCCGCAGAGCGACGCTCTCATGCACTGATTGGCCGCCAGACGAGCATCGGCGTTCTCTGGATGGCCGCAGCCGAGATAGACGACGTCCGTCCCCTCGGGCAGGCACTCATCGTGAAGCGGCGAAAAGGTGCGGACTTCCGCGCCTTGCAGTTCGAGCAGATCGAGCGTGTCGGGAAAGTAGCAATTGAACACTTCGTCGTAGGCGACGGCGACGTTGACCTCGGCCAGCCGCTGCCCCGCGGAAAGGCGGTTCGCCGTGACTTCGGGGAACGGTCGTTGCGTGGCCAGGCCGCATAGCCGCTCCAGTCGCAAGCTGCCGCAGAGCGAATCGCCCAAAGCGCGGCACAATTCGCGCGGTGGAGTTTGGCCGAGGCCAAAATTCCCGATCGCCGATCGGCATTCCTGCAACCGCTCCAGGCCGCCGAGAACGGGCACGCCCCACAGCGATTCGAGCCGCGTTTGCAATCGTGCGAACTCGGCCGCGTCGCGAACTCGGTCCAGCAGCAACGCATCGGCGGCGGGTCGTTGTGGCAGGCGACAAGCGTCCAAATCGGTCACGTCGAGAACGACAACGCGCGGCAGATCGAGCCACCGGCAAAGTTCGTCGAGGCTGCCGCCGCCGAGGTCGCCTTGCCCGCGTGCGACGTCAAATCGGCCTTCGATCACGGAAAAATCGCACGAGCGCGAACCGTGGACCAAGATTTCGCGACATACTTCCGGAGACATCAACCAACTGTCGAGGTGTCGAGCGCTGGCAGCCAACGGCGTACCGCCGTGACGGGCGACGAAACAACTGCGGGACAGGTAGTTTTGCAGGTGGAATCCGCGACGCTCGAAAACCTCCGCCAGCGCCCAAAGCATCGCCAGGGCATCGGCATGGGGTTGTACGACGCCAACGGCAAGGCGAGGCAGCGCAGGCATAAACTTTACGGAAGGCGAAGGAAGATGCGGCGCTTGCAAGGGCCAGATTGCGCCGCGGCGGGAGTCGAGTTTCGTGAGGTAACTAACAGAATTGTTAGCCCGACGGAAATCCCGGTCAAGCGAAAACATCGCCAAGCGGCCAATCTTTCGCGAATTGGCTGGGACACGTGTTTTTCGCAGTGTCTTGAGACCGCGAAAATCGAAGCCAACGGCCACAATTCGCGGATACTCTCCGCCGTGCAATCCTAGCAAATAGCGTGCCGCCGGCGGCTAGGCGAGCGTTCGTTCCAGGAATCGTCGCGTTCGCTCGTGCCGCGGCGCGTCGAGAACCGCGGCCGGCGGTCCGTCTTCGAGCACCCGGCCGTCGCAGAGCACGACGACGCGGTCGGCCGCCCGCCGGGCGAAGCCGATTTCGTGCGTGACGAGAATCAGCGTCATGCCGTCGCGACGAAGGGCGTCGAGAACTTCGAGCACCTCGTGCTTTAGCTCTGGGTCCAGGGCGCTGGTGATCTCGTCGCACAGCAAACACGTCGGCTCCATCGCCAGCGCGCGGGCAATCGCCACGCGCTGCTTCTGGCCGCCGGAAAGTTGGCTCGGATAAGCGTTCTCACGGTCCGCCAGGCCGACGCGGGCCAACAGTTGCCTCGCCCGGTGCGTGGCGGCCTCACGGCGCTGGCGACCGACATGGATCGGCGCTTCGATGATGTTGCCCAGCGCCGTCAAATGCGGAAAGAGTTGGAAGTCCTGAAACACTATGCCCACCAGCCGGCGAATCTGTCGAACGGCGTCACCCTGCTTGGCGTCACCCTGCTTGACGTTGCCGCCGCGATGCACGAGCCGATGCGCCCCGACGCGAATCGCACCGGCGTCGAAGTCACACAGCGCGTTGATCGTCCGCAGCAGCGTCGATTTGCCGCCGCCGCTCGGGCCGATCAGCGCGATCGTTTC
>JAJDEG010000030.1 GCA_029259895.1 Planctomycetota bacterium | reverse complement strand
GTGTACCGCGTGACGAGGTGATGATTCAGATACGCCAGCAACTCACCCGGCGGCGACGGCGGACCGGGGTGCGAATGGGCGATCGAATGCGTGATCGCCATCAGCACCGCCGCCGGCGTGCCGTGTCCGCTTACGTCGGCGATAAAAATGCCCCACTTGTCGCCTGGCAGCGCGAAGAAATCGTAGTAATCGCCGCCCGCCCGCCGCGACGGCTGATAGAACGCCGCCAGATCGAGCGAAGGAATCTCCGGCAGCGTCTGCGGCAACAGCGACCGTTGGATCTCGGCCACGATCTGCAATTCGCGGTCGAGCTGGCGATATGCCCGCTCCAATTCGTCCTTCAGCGCCAAGTTGTTAGTCGCCCGCCCAAACAAATTGCTCCGCCACACAATGTCCGGCAGTTGATCGTGCTCGAACGCCGCGCGATCCTCCCGCAAGAACACGGTCATGTTGATCGCCTCGCCCACATCGTAATTCGGAATCGCCATCAGCGAGCCGAATCCGGAAAGATACTCCGCCGCCGGATCGTCGTCTTCCAACACGGCCGTAAGATCGTCGATAATCCGCGGCTCGTCGCCATAGATCAACTCGGCCAGCAATCCGCCGGAGAGCAGCGGCAACCGATGCTTCTCCTTCCAAGGATTGATGTCTTCCTTCCAAGTCGTGCTCCGCGTGATCCGATACTTCGGCCACGCAAGCTCGCGGCGACTAAGCGAAATGCCGCGATCGACCGGCACGATCTGCCGAATCTTCTCGACATAAGCCCGCACCATCGCCTGCGGATCGGTCTGCCGACTCATGTCGCGCATCGTATCCACAACGATTTCAAGACGCTGTTGCCAGGGGACAGTTTCAATGGCGGGACGGTTCATAGGCGTCATGGATAATCGTAGGGTGGGTCGAACGAAGTGAGGCCCACTAATTTCCGTGAGTTAAGCGTCCATCGCGGTGGGCTACGCAACCGTCTCGCGTCGATCTCATTCGCGAATCTTTTTCGGGTCGAAGGCGTTGATCGCTTTGACGATCTGAACGTGGTTTTCCTTCGTCTGCAAGACGACAAGCGCTCCGCGCGCGGGAAATTTCTCGATCGTCCCGAAATTGACGAGAGGGAGATCCCAAGTAACCCCGTCGATACCGTACACATGTTCGATTAGCGAGTCGAAATCCGGATATTCGCCGACCCCCGTCGTTACGCGGCTCGCTACGTCGTACACCACGATTTGCTTGGAGACTTCGGCATCCTTCGTTTCTGCAACCGTGATGGGCACCACCGCTGCGCGCCTCGTCGCTTGCGCGGAATAGCGCGGCAGTTTTCGCAACCCGGCAAACAGCGACTCAATATGCTTGTGAGTCTCCTTGGTATGCGAGACCACGAGGACGAGCCGCGGATCGAACTCCCTGACAACGCCGGTGCCGCCAACACTGTCCCATGTGGTCGGCGCGATAGAGGAGGTGATCACTTCTTCCAATCTGTCGAAATCGAAACTCTTTGCCGTCGCTCCGTTCACCGCGCGGGCTTGCGCAGACTTTCCGTCGGTCACTAGATCGGCGACGGGGTATGTGATTGTGACGAACTCCGTGTCAGATAGCTTCTGTGAGCCCGCGGTGATGGACACGGGTTTCGGCGGTTTGTCGAGTGCTTCTTTGGTCACCGGTGGAGTTTTGCGCAGCGCCACCAATAATGCTTCGACCTGATCGTGGCCCTTCTTGGATTGGGACACCACCAACGCTCCGCGAGAAGCAAACGACGCGATGGCACCATCGCCGACCGGCACCCAGTCGTAAGGTGTCACCGTTGACTCGATCAACTCAGCAATCTGGTTCAACGCCTCCGACGCGACAGCCGGCCCACGGAGCAAGTCGGCCACCGGATAGACTGCGGTAACTTGGGTTGGTTGTGATCCCGCCTCACCGAGAACGAACCGCAAGTCTTTCGGCGTCGCCGCGGCCTCCTTGGCGTTGACGTGCGGCAACTTTTCAAGAGTCTCGACGAGCTTGGCGATCTGCTTTTGAACCGATTCGGGCGCGAATACGACCAACTCGCCTCGCTGCCATTTGATCGTCGACCGCCCGCCGACCGCCTCCCAGCCGTGCGGATGCAGCGTGGACAAAATGCACTCAATCAGATGCTCGCCGTCCTTCGGCGTAGCGGCAATCGCCTTTACCGCCATCGACTTCTCGACCAGAGCCGCGTCGTCCGCACGCAAACCGCGTGACGCACACGCCATCCACGCGACAAAACATACCACCAACGCAAACCAAACTCGACGGGACATTTTGCAACTCCGCATACCGGAAAAGAGCGAAAATCGTAGGGTGGGTCGAACGGAGTGAGGCCCACCAATTTCCGTGATTCAAGCGTCCATCGCGGTGGGCTTCACTCCGTTCGACCCACCCTACGTCTTACACCGCCGCCGTTTCCTCGGTTTCAATCTCCCGCCGCAACGCATTCACCCGCGGTGTATCGTACGCCCCGAAATCGTTGAAGAAAAACCGCTTCGCAAACCGGTAGTAACAGTTCTTCTCCGGCACCTTCTCCGACATGCTCGATTGCGACGGCCGATGCTGCATCGCCGCCAATTCCGCCAGCGCCGACTTCCGCGCCGTCGCTCGATGCTTCATTGGCGCACCATCGCATACGAACCTCAACGAGGCGATCCGAACGCGGCAAACAAATCCACCGATTTTCAGGCCACCCGCGAAAAAACGCTGTCAATCTCCAACTAATTCTGCGCAAATCATTCTTCGCCGCTTCCGATCCGCCATCGCGTTGCATGCGTCCGGCGAAGATCGTTTCCCCATCGGCGTCTAATCGAACGTTCTTGCCCGCCGCGGCGGCCAATAGATCCATTTCGCTACGCCGATCAATGCGTCCTGCGGCACCGGGCCCCAAAACCTCGAATCGAGGGCGTGCGACGAGTTATCGCCGAGCGCCAGAAATTCGTCGCCACCCAAAACAATCGGCTCGCCGGGCTGGATAAACACATGCGGACCACCACCCGGCGCGATCTCGGCGGGAGAAAGAAAATACACGTCCCGCAACAACTCCAATCGCCCCACGCGAACGCTTCCGCCGCGCAGCGACATCGACACGTCACCCGACTCTCCATCGTTCATCGCGTCGGCGTCCAGCTCGCGAAACGCCGTCAGCGTCGACAGCCCAAACTCGCCGCTCGCCAGCACGCGTCCGCCTTGTCGCACGTATGCTTGGCCGTCGCGGATCGCCAACTCAATCGGCTCCGTTAGCGACGACGACGAATCGAATGCTTGTTCGGCGATTTCGCGCGATTGAGGTTCCCGTTGTCTAATCGTAAACAACTTGGCGTCGTCGTTTATCTCGAAGCGAATCGCCATCCCGCGCCATTTCCAATCAAATCGCAACTCGCCGCCTTCGAGACGAACGTCCGTCAACCGCAGCATGACATCCGTCACCGTGTACGGCTGCCGTCGCCCAATATCGTGGTTGTATTCGTAAACGTCGTTGATTTCGCCGCCATAACGCATCGTGGGCGTCGAATCGCCTTCGGCCGCCGCCGTCCATGCGGTGCCGTCGCGCTTCCACTCCGGGCCATCGCCGTCGGAAGTCCATCCTCTTTCGCCCGTTTCCTTCGGCACGAACGCCGAGTCGTTGACCACAATCCACAGCGAGTCCAGGCGGTCTGGCGGCTTTCGCAACAAATTGCCGTCGGCGAATACCTCGCCCCCGTGCCAATTGATCGTCTCTCCCGGCAATCCGATCATGCGCTTAACGTAATCGACCTGCGGTTCGCCCGGCTTGCGAAACACGGCCAGATTCCAGCGCTCCACGTCGACGGTCTTGTCCACGAGGATCCGATCGCCCGTCGAGTCCGAACTTATCGGCGCGACGCGAATGCGATGTCCGCAGTTGACGCACTCGGCCTCGACGTCCATCGGCCGCACAAATCGTCCCTCTCCCGCCGCCACGTCCACCATGCCAATCGCGATTTCCCGCCGACAGTTCGGGCAAGTTTCCACGACGTGCGAGCCAAACAGCGTCGGAGCCATCGACCCCGTAGGGATCTCAAACGCTTCGGCGACCGTCGCTCGCACGCCCAGGGCAAGCACGAAGCCAATGCATCCGGCCAGCACCCCGGAGGCAATCATGATGCCCAACGAGCGCCACACGGAAGCACGAAAGATCACTGCCGTCGCGATGAGCGGCACAAGGACATTTAGGCCAAAGCTCGCCAGCAAGAACGGGACCGGGCACTGCTCGATCCAATCTGAATTCCAGGCCAACGCGCCCAGCGCCAGCAGCGACGGCATCGCGCTGCAAACGGCAACCGCTAACCCGCGCGGAAACGTCGCCGTCCCAGCCCGAAACAACTTCGCCATCAGCCAGTAGCAGATCGCCGAGATCAATAGCGATGCGGCAACGAGGACGCCCACGAGTCCGAGCAGTTGCGGAGTCGACATTGCACGAAGCCCCTTTTATTGCGTCGCGCCCGCGGCGACTTCTTGCTCTTCAATCTCCCGCCGCAACTCATTCACCCGCGGCGTGTCGTACGCCCCGAAGTCGTTGAAGAAATACCGCTTCGCAAACCGGTAATACCAGTTCTTCTCCGGCACCTTCTCCGACATGCTCGATTGCGACGGACGATGCTGCATCGCGGCTAGCTCCGCCAGCGCCGACTTCCGCGCCGTCGTATCGCGGGCGTTATGCAGCACGGCCAACTCGTGCAACAAGTCCGGGCGTTCCAGGACGATGCACCCCCGGCTCGAAGCCGCCGCCACTTCGCGAAACTCACGCAGAAACTGCGAGTTGTTGAACGTCTCGGCCAGCGGACGATAGTGCGGCTCGTCCCCGTTTACGCTGCCGTTGCCCGCCGGTTCCGCGCGATCGTAAATCGACTCCTTCGCCAATTGAATGATCGGACAAGGCTCGATATCGCCCCACGGACCGATGTGATGCGTGAAACCGGTCGCCGCCGGACACAGCGCCTGCCCGTCGCCGTCGTAATAAGCGTCGACAATCACGATCGCCTTCTTGGCCCGCATCTCGACGACAAACTTTCTTGCCCGCAACTGCTGCTCCGGCGTCAGCGACAATTCCGGACAAGCCTCCGGCCCCACAGGCCGATAAACGTGGAACCACGCATACATCACGCCCATCTCGATCAGCCGATCGAGCCACTTTTCCGTCAGCAGGTCGTCGATGTTCGTCTGACAAAGACTCGTGCAGACCCCAGTCATCACGCGATGCTTCAGGCAGTTCTGCACGCCCTGCATCGATTTGCTCCACACATCGCCCCGCCCGCGCC
>JAJDEG010000290.1 GCA_029259895.1 Planctomycetota bacterium | reverse complement strand
CGGCCCGCACGATATACTCGTCCGTAACCAGCACGCCAAGTTCCGTCGCGCTAGGCGTCGCGGCCGCCGCGAAGCCCACCTCTCCGCCAGTAGCGACATAATTGACCGCGCCGGTCGCCGGCTCCACAAAGCTCGTTCCAGCAATCATCTCAGCCACGACGCTCGGTGCCGAAAGCACCAACGAAGTGCCGCGGTCGATCGTAAAATCATCGTCGCCGGCAACCGGAACGTCGTTGATCGAGGCCACGTCGATCGTCACCGTAGCCAGCTCGGATGTAAGTTGCCCGTCGCTCGCACGGTATGTAAACGTATCGACGCCGTGAAAGTTCGCGTCCGGCACATAGCGAAAACCGCCGTCGGCATCGAGCGTCAGTGTTCCATTGGCCGGCCCGGCGACCAGCGTCACCGACAGGATTTCGACTTGTAGATCGCTATCGTTCGCCAGCAAACCCAACGCGGCCGCCACGTCGAGCACCACGTCCTCGTCGATCGAATACGCGTCGTTCGCCGCGACGGGCGGAGTATTGACAACGTTAACGCTGACGGTTGCGACGTTGGACGAAAGCACGCCGTCCGAAGCCGCGTAGGTAAACGTATCGACGCCCCGAAAGCCGGAATTCGGCGTATATGTGAACGTACCGTTGGCGTTGAAATCGAGTACGCCTAACGTCGGTTGCCGCACGACCACCGCCGTCAGCGCATCGCCGTCGATATCCGAATCGTTGGCCAATACGCCCGCCGGCCCGAGGTCGAGCGGCCCGCGAAACGTCCCCACCACGTTATCGATGTCGTGGCTGGCCGTGAATTGGCCCGTCCGCCCGGCAACGGCCAAACGGCTTTCGTACGCGGCGACGCCCGGCACGAGTACGTCGTCGATCGGCGTGACGACCGTCCCCCCGGCCGCCGTCAACACAGCAGTCACGCGCACGCCTGCGGGCACGAAAGCGAACTCCAGCCGTGCATGGTGAAACTCACCGCTGTCCAAGTTAAGTTGTGCCTCCGGAAAGTCGAAACGACCGATTCGCGTGGCGTCGTAATGCAACGAAAGGTGATTGTCGGTTTCAATGAAATTGTCGTAGGTGTCGAAGCCGATGCCGATCGAGCCGAGTACGTCCGGCTCTTCGGCCAGAAAATTCGCCGGCGCTCCGGCAATGCCGAATTCCGCCGTGTTGAGCAGCACGAATCCCATGCCGTCGCCAGAGGCCGGTGCCCCCGGAGTGATGCGAAAGTCGAAATCGACCGTCACCGTCGTATAGCGGCCGACGGCCGTGCGGTCGAACGCCACGAAATTCCCCTGACCATTCGTCGCCTCGGTCAATCGAAGAAAACTAGAAGAATCCGCGACGATATGCGGCCCCGGAGCGCTCAGGCTCTGCACGAGTTGATACGGCGTGCCGTTCGTATCGAAGTCGGCCACCGTCGCCGGTCCGAAGTCATCGCGTCCGGCTAAAGCTATTTCCAATACGCCGCTGCCACCCACTTCGTAGTCGTCGTCGACCGCGCCCGGCGCGTCGTTGACTGCCACGACCGTGAGTTCGACCGTCGCGGCGGTCGATTCGCCCGATCCGTCGCTCGCCCGATAGGTGAAACTATCCAAGCCGTTGTAATCCGCGTCTGGCGTGTACGCGAACGATCCGTCGGCATTGAATTCGAGCGTGCCGTGGGCGGGCCCAGCGACGAGCGTCGCCGTCAGCGCATGCCCCTGCGAATCGGTATCGTTCACCAGCACGCCCACCACCGCATCGACGACCAGCGGCGTGTCTTCGTCGGTTGCGTATTCGTCGTCGTTGACCAGGGGCGCGACGTGTTTGACCGTAATCGTCACCGTCGCGGCATCGGAAATGAGCAGCCCATCGCTGGCTCGATAAGTAAACGTGTCCATGCCCGAAAAACCGGCGTTCGGTGTATACGTGAACGTGCCGTCCGCTGCCAGATCGAGTACTCCGCTCGTCGGCGGCGTTTCCAGCACGGCCGTCATTGTTTGTCCATCCGGCTCGGTGTCGTTCGCCAGCAAGCCCGCGTCTTCTATCACCGTGGCAAACAACCGCATATCGAAGCTGATATCCGAGCTCGCCGAGTTCGTTTGATGCACCTCGACCGCCACCACGTTGTCGCCGTCGCGCAGCAGGTTCTGATATCGTGGCAGCGACAAATCGACCGAGAACGGCAGAAACGTCGCCTCCAGGCCGATCGACGCGAGCGTCGACTCGTCGATCGCGCCATCGCCAACCGTGCCCGGCAAATTGGCGCGGGCGATCTCGACGCCGTTGACGTACACCGACGCACCGTCGTCGGCAAGCAACTCCAAATTCAGCGACTGCGCCGCGGCGGCCGCGTTGGCAACGAGCGAGAAGTGCTGGCGAAACCACGTCGTAATATACTTGTTACTGGCGTTGGGACCGAAGGACACGACGGTCGTCTCGTCCCCATCCCCATAGCCAAGTTCCGCCCGACCGCTGTTCCAAGCGGCATCGTCAAAGCCCGGCTGCTTCCATGTGTTGCCCTGCGTATCTGTTGCGGGTAATTGGCCGTTGTCCCAGAAGCGCCACACCGACCCTTGGGAAATAACGACTTCCTGCCGCGATACGACGCCGCTGACGGGATACTCGACCCAAAGTGCCGGCCACGTTTGTCCGGCGTTAATGTCGTTCCAGCCAAACCCTTCGGACGAAAGCCGGTCCTCGTTGCCGGCGTTGTTGGGTTCGTTGGCCTTCCAATTCGAGAATGAGAACGGCTCGTCCGTAACCCACCGCCAGCCGCCGAGCGGCTCGGAATAATCCGGGGCGGTCGTGTCCTGATAGCCGCCGATCCACGCGTTCTCCGACGGAAAGACAGTTTGCAAAAACGCTAGTTCCGCGCTCGAAGTGATCGTGGCCAGATGCCCGGCCGTATCGCCGAGCATATTCGATCGGGCTCCCGCTTCGGCCTCGCTCCACGTGGTGCTCTGCACGACGCGCTCGTAAACGTGGCCGTTGCCGCCCTGGGCAACGTCCCACAGGAACATTCCCGCGGGCACGACGATCGGCGGCCCGCCCTGGCCATCGACGACCAGCGATACGCCCTCTTCAGCTTCGTAGTGATCGTCCGCGGCAACCGGCGCGTCGTCGACGGCCCAAACGGTGATTTCAACCGTCGCGGTGACCGAGGAAAGTTGCCCGTCGCTCGTGCGATACGTGAAGCTATCCGTGCCGTCATAGTTGGCGTCCGGCGTGTAGGTGAACGATCCGTCGGCGCTGAAGTCCAGCTCGCCGTTCGTAGGTCCGTCGATCACCGCCGCCGTCAGCGTGTGCCCCTGCGAATCCGAGTCGTTTGCCAACACGCCCAGCGCCGCATCGACGACCAGTGGCGTGTCTTCGTCGGTCGCGTATTCATCGTCGTTGACCAGCGGCGCAACGTGATTGACCGCGATCGTCACGGTGGCCGGATCGGAAACGAGCAGCCCGTCGCTGGCTCGATACGAAAACGTGTCGACGCCAGAAAAACCGGCATTCGGCGTATACGTGAACGTGCCGTCCGCTGCCAGATCGAGTACTCCGCTCGCCGGCGGCGTTTCCAGCACGGCGGTCATCGTTTGGCCGTCTGGTTCGGTGTCGTTGGCCAGTACGCTCGCCGATGCTACCAACCGCGCGGACATGCGAAAATCGAAACTGATATCCGAACTATTCGGGTCGCTTTGATGGATTTCCACGGCCACGACGTTGTCGCCACCGCGCAGCAGGTTGCGATTCGCCGGCAACGTGAGATCGATGACCCGCGGCGGCAAGAAATCCCTTTCGTCCGCGCCGCTCAACGCGGTAAGCGCCCGCGTCGATGCGTCGACCGCGCCGTCGCCGAGCGTTCCAGGGAGATTGTCTCGCAAGACCTCCACGCCGTTGAGGTAGACCGCCACGCCGTCGTCGCGGAGAACCTCGATCGACAGTTGGTCCGCCCGCGCCGCCTGGTTCGCATCGATCGTGAAATGCCGGCGAAACCAAGTCGTGACGTGCTTGTTGCTGGCGTCCGACCCGAAGGACACCACGGTCGACTCGTCGCCATCGCCGTAGCCAAGTTGGGCGCGGCCGCTGCTCCAACTCGCGTCATCGTAGTCGCGCTGCTTCCACGTGTCGCCTTCGGCATCGTTCGGCGGAAGCTGTCCACTGTCGCGATAGAGCCAATTCGTTCTTTCGGCGATGATCGTTTCCGTCGTGGCGGCACCGCCGGACGCACCCGTCGCGACCAGCGTCTGGCCCTCGTCGACCTGATACGCATCGTCCCGCGCGATCGGCGCAAAGTCCACGCCTTCGACGTCGACCGTGACGGTCGCCCAATTCGATTCGTGCTCGCCTGCGGCGACCGTCGCGATCAGCTCCGGCTGCATCAGCAGATCGGAACTGCCCAGCGACTGGTTGAGGCCGTGAATGGCGAGTACGTTAGCGCCCGTTTGGAGCGCGCCGATGGACTGGGTGATGTCGAAATCTTGGAAGTTGACGGCGTTGGCGTCGCCGTTACCACCGCCCCCTTCGCCGCCGCCGACCGTGCCCGAGTTGTACGTGAGCGTTGCCGGCGCGAATGCGCTGGCCACCGGTACGCCGTTGATGAACGCTGCAAAACCGTCGTCGTACCGCATCCGCAGCGTCAACGCCACGACGTTGGCCGCACTGGCCACCGCGAACGCCGAACGCATGTAGATCGTCGTATTGACGTTCTGCATCGCCGGCCGCACGTTGGTGCCGAGAAACGGGTTGAAGTCGACGCCAGCCGGATTCGTGTCGTACCCGACGCCGAACGTGCCGGCCGTCCATGCGCTGTCGTCGAACGGCTCGTCGCCGCCGCGCCACGTCGTGCCGAGGTTGTCGTCGAACGGAACGAAAGCGCGGACGGGGGCGCCGCTCGCAACGAGCGTCTGCATGCCACTTTGACCGGTGCCGGTGTTGTCGCGGACGGAATACGCAAATGTGTCCAAACCGTTGTACGACGTCTGCGGCGTGTAC
>JAJDEG010000289.1 GCA_029259895.1 Planctomycetota bacterium | reverse complement strand
CATCGGCGTCCACGTTCGCGGCTCATCGACGACGCAGAACTGGTCCAAGCCGAAGTTCAAGTTTCAGTTCAACGACTCGCACGAATTCCGCTACGCCGACGACCGCGAGCGCGTGGACGAATTCAACCTGCAATCGCATTTTATCGAAGTCCTGTTCGGCGCGGGACCGACGTCGCAGATGCGCGAGACGATCGCCCAGCAGTTCCTGCAAGAGGTCGGCACGCCGGCATCGACGGCGTTCCACATGCGCGTGCAGCAGAACGGCCAGTTCTACAGCCTGGCGTCCTTCATCGAGGAAGTCGACACGCGGTTCCTTCGCCGCTACGGCTTCGACGACACCGGGGCGATGTACAAGGCATCGCCGACGATCGGCTCGACGCTGGCCCCCAATCCGAGTAGCTCCGCGTATCAAAAAGTAAATCGCGAGAACGAACCCTACACCGATCTCATCGAGTTGACCAACGGCATCAGCGGGCTGATCCCCGGCGTATCGCGCGGGAACTATCTATTCGACAACGTCAACCTGCCGCAAATCATCAACGACGCCGCTGCCCAAGTCGTGTTGCTCAACCACGATCGACTAACGAAAAACTACTACGTGTATCGCGATCCAACCACAGGCGAGTGGAGCCGCTTTCCGTGGGACACGGAACAGGCGTTTTCCGATCCGCCGTGGGCACATTTCATCAGCGTGCTGTACGGCGACTCCGAACATTCGCAAGGCACGAACAACGAGACGCAATACCGCAACTACCTATACGACGCGATGTTCGATACGCCGCGCATCCGCGAAATGTACGTTCAGCGCGTGCGGTCGCTGATGGATCAATACATGAACGCCGGCTACTTCGAGGATCTGGTCAATCAGACGGCGACCCTCATCGGTCCCGAAGCCGTACTCGACAACGCAAAGTGGGGCACTGGCGCTTTTCAAACCGGCCTGAACGTCTTGCTCGGCAACATCGAACGGCGAAGGAATCAGCTCGAAACGGACCCGCTGATCCCCAACGGCACCACTTCGACGACGTTTACGACGTTGCTGAGCGAGAACGCGTCGGTCAGCACGCGTGTGCCGACCAGCGCCGCCGACGCCGCCGGTTGGGAAACCGGCGACGCCAGCTACGACGACACCGCCGCAGCCGGCTGGCGGGTGGGCACGTCCGGCATCGGATACGAACGGGGCACGGGTTACGCTCCGTTCTTCGGTACGCTGTTCTCCGACGACGCTCGCACCGTTCCAGTCAGCCTGCTAAGCGACATCGATACGAACGGCGACGGCACGAACGAGTTCAATGGTGTCTACGCCCGCTATAAGTTCGACGTCACCGACCCGAGCGAGATCGACATTCTGCAATTGCGGGCCAGGTACGACGACGGATTCGTCGCTTTTCTCAACGGCGTGCAAGTCGCCAGCGGAAACTTCACCGCCGCCACGAGGGCTTGGAACTCGATGGCCGACAACGCAGGGCACGAAGCGTCGACCAGCTTCGACGTGTTCGACATCACGAATTGGAAGTCGCAACTCGTCGCCGGCACAAACGTCCTCGCCATCCACCTGATGAATGCCGACGCGGCAAGCAGCGACCTGCTATTACAGCCCACGATCGTCGCCGGAGTGACGGAAGACATCAACCCCGGCGAAGTCGTCATCAGCTTCGGTACGCCCAACGGCGAAAACGGCGACAGCGGATTGACCGAAGACCCCGACGAAATCGTCTTCAATCCGCTCTCCGGAAATCAGGACGAAGAGTACATCTCGATCATCAATTCCAGCGCCATCGCCGTTGACGTGTCGCTCTGGCGCGTCACCGGAGGCGTCGAGTTCGCGTTTCAGCCGGGCACGGTCATTCCGGCCGGCGGGACGCTCTATCTTTCGCCGAACGTCACGGCGTTTCGCGCCCGAACGACGGGCCCGAGCGGCGGGCAAGGGATCTTCGTGCAAGGCTCGTACTCCGGGCATCTTTCCAACTTCGGCGAGACGCTCAACCTCGTCTCGACCGACAACACGGTCATCGCGACGGTCACGACGCCGACGGTGCCGTCCGACAACCAGCAGTTCCTCCGCGTCACCGAAATCATGTACCACCCGGCCGATCCCACCGCGGCCGAGTTGGCAGCAGGGCATGACGACGGCGACTTGTTCGAGTTCATCGAACTACACAACACCAGCGACACCGTAACGCTAGATCTGACCAACGTCCGGTTTACGAACGGTATTGTGTTCACGTTCGGGAACGTGTTGTTGCCGCCCGGCGGTTACGCGGTGTTGGTCTCCAACGTCGATGCCTTCGCGGCGCGTTACGGCGCGGTCCCCGTCGCCGGCCAATACACCGGCAATCTTTCCAACGGCGGCGAAGGGCTGAAGATCGAAGACACCGACGGCGGCACGATCCACGAATTCGCGTACGACGACGTCGGCGTTGGCTGGCATCCCGTGACCGACGGCTCTGGTCCTTCGCTGGTGATTACGAGCACCGTGCTGCCGCTCGACGCCTGGGGCAGTGGCGCGTCGTGGCGACCGAGCTTTGCCTCGTCCGGCACGCCTGGGGCCGACGATCCGATTCTGGCCGACATCGATGGCGACGGCCGCGTCGGCCTGGCGGACTTGGCGATTCAGCACCAACATTTCGGCACGACCGGCGGCGCAACGCCGGCGATGGGCGATCTCAACGGCGACGGCAACGTCAACCGCGCCGATGTTGCCAAGCTGGCGGCCTATTTTGGCTACAGCTCGCCAGTAGTGCCCGCACCGTCCGCCACACGATCGCCCGCGGCGGCGCTGGCCGTGATTCGTCGAGCGGGAAGCGATGCCGCAAGACTGGTTGCACGCCGTCGCGCGCTGACGACTTCGGCCGTTGACGAGGCACTTAGCGACGAGACCTTAAACGTCGCCGTCAAGTTCGAGGCCGAAACGGAGAGGTCCAGTGCGACGCGGTCACAGAGATTTGCCGGGCAACGAATACGTTCGATCGGTCGACCATCGTCGTAGTACTTTGTCAATCTTGGCCTTTGGAGTACGCGGACATCAACCTGCATCGGGCGTCGGCGATGTCCGCTTGCCGATCGACGCCGCTTGGATTTACCCGCTCGACGCCTGTCCGGATTGCGGCGGCGCGCTCGACGACGCCGGCGCGATCACCGTTGCTGCGATCACCGATGCCGACGGGCGAAGCCAACAAATGCACGTGGTTCGGCATGCACACAAACGCGTGCAGCCGAAACGCCCATCGCTCGATTGCCCAACCGGTCGCTTCGGCGAGCATCCTTTGCCACGAGTCGTTAACGAGCAACGCACGGCCTCGCGTAGTACGAAGAGGGAAGGTCGTGCAAATCATCCGCCGCGAAACGGAAATTGAATCGAAGGTGGGCTCAGTTCACCCTACTTGACTTCATAGTTTCACCTTACTGGACAAACTTTGCCGGCTAGCAAACCGGCGGCGAAGTACGACGAAGACTGGGTATACAATCAGCGAAATTAACGACACGGCAAACACGCCACCGAGCGCGAAGACGCAAACAGCGTAAGCGTGTGTGTCGTAATCGAATACCGAAAGTAGCAGATTCAGCAGAATCGGCGGCGCTGCGATCCCAAGCAACAGCACAATCACTACCTCGCTTCGCACGCGAATTGGCCTCGCCGGCTGCGCAACGTTTCTCAAGCCGCTAACAAGCGGCGACTGATACGGATTATCATCCATGCAGCCAATATAACCGCGAACGCGGTCGGGCGGGGATCATCGGTCGTCAGCAGTTGGTCAGGCCAAGCGGCCAGGCGACTCCCCATTCTCGCCAGCCCTAAGCCCGCGCCGGCCTGACACGAATCGCCAACCGACATCGAAACCCCGTCAGGCCAGCGCGGATTAAGCGAGTTCGCCAAGAGTCGAGTCAATCGCCGCTTGGCCTGACCTATCCCTGAAACGCGGCCGGGCGGCAAGGGGTTCTGCGTATTGTTTTTTTTTGGTCCAGGCCTTCGCTTCTTCTTTGCAGAACAGAGAAGAGGGGAAGGAGGTTGGGGGTC
>JAJDEG010000288.1 GCA_029259895.1 Planctomycetota bacterium | reverse complement strand
CATTGCCGCCGTCGAGGCGCGGCTATTTCCCCGACCGACTAGCGGCGGTTTCACGGCCTCGGTCGAAGGCCTGCGCGGCACCGTCGATTTGACCGGCGCGTTCGACGTCTCGGCGGCGCGTGTCGGGTTCGGAGTCGGCAATGTTGTCGACTTCGTCGCCAACGACGTCAGTTTGTCGTTCGATCCGGCAGCGCCGACCGACGCGCTGGCGCAGTTGAGCAACGTGAAGGTCGATTTTCCCGGCTATCCGGGTCTGCCGATCGGCACGATCGATCAAATCACGATCGAGACGGATCGCATCGATATCGTCGGCGCGGCGATCTCGTTCGACAGCGTCGCGTTCAGCCCGCCAGCGCCCGCCGCTCCCGCGCAGGCGCCCGCCGCCGGCAACTTAGCGACGGCCCTATCGGAAATCCCCGGCCGATTCGACTACCGGCTTATGTCGCTTGCCGATCTGGAACAAGAGTCCATCGTCCGCCCGCCCTCGATAAACAATCGCGGCGAGATAGGCGTTGTCGGCGACGAAGTGGGCGTCAACGTCAGAGACAGCCTCTATCTCGTCGATCCGAACGGCGAAGTGAACGACCTGCTGCCGGACACACTCGGTCCGATTACAACGTTCGATCAGCCGGGACAGGTGAACGACAACCGCCGGGGTTTAGTCTTCGTAGATGGGCCATTCGACGACGAGCTATTGCTCACTCCGTCGGCCTCCGAAAACCAGTCGCAGCGCGTCGCCACGACCAGTATTCCCGGCATCGACGAAATTCACGCATTGGCGACCGTGAATAACAACGACCAGGTTGCCTACATCACGCGCGACGGTTCGCAGTGGACGCTGCAGCGCAGCGACGTTGGCACGATCGACGTCGTCACGTTGCCTGCCGAACCGATCATTGCCGACGACGGTTCCATTCTGATTCGGCCGGGGACGGCGGCCAACGCCACGCTGCGGCTCTATCCGAGCGATGGCTCGGCATTCGCAACCGTCGCCGATGCAACCGACTTCGATCGCATCGGACAACGACCCGGCTTCAGCGACGACGGCCGCATGATCGTCTTCTATGGAGAATTGAACGCAGCCGGAGCGAGTCGCTTGACCACGGTCGAGGGACCGGGGCTATTCGCCGCGGTGCCCAAGGCCGGCGGCGGATTCGAATTACAACGCATCGTCGGCACGATGGGCGACGGTTCGGCCGATCCGGGACTCCAGCGCGTGATGTCCCTCGTCGCCGACAGTCGCATTGCCGTCAACCAACTTGGCACGGATCGGGAGGACTACTTGCTGGCCTTCGCAGGCAATGCGGCAAGCGCCGCCGCCAGCCTGTTTGCCACGCGGCTTCACCAGGTGGCGGATACGGATGGCTATATTGCCGCGGAGCCGGGCGTGGTCGCCACGGTCGGCGGCACGCTCGGCAACGGCGGACCTATCGTACTGGAGTTCGAGTTGGGAGACGGCGTCAGCGCCAACGGCCAGATCGTGTTCTGGGCCAACACGTCCGCCGGAGAACTCGTCGTCACGGCGCAGGAGCCGCGGCGGCCAATCTTTGTCGTGCCCGGCATCGCCGGCGCGTATGCGGCTGACCTGTCCAACGACTTGGCGTGGCTGATGAACCGCGGCGCACCGCCCGACCAGTTGCAAATCGATCCGATCATCCACGCCTACGACGACTTGATTCTCAGCCTGCAACGGGCCGGCTACGTGCTGGACCGCGATCTATTCGTGGCCAACTACGACTGGCGGCTCAATCCGGGCCCCACCGACGGCATATCTGCGGATGGAACCGACTACGACGAGACGAAAATCGACGGCAAGATCGACGGCCTGACGACCGGCGATCTGCCCAGCGGCAGCACGCTCTCGTCCATCACCGACGACGTTTACGAATACGGCGTCGACTATCTGGGTCATTTCCTCCGCAAGGCGACCGAGAGTTGGGCAGCGCGACATCCGAACGTTCCGCTGTCGAAAGTCGACGTCGTCGCCCACAGCACTGGCGGATTGGTCACACGGACGTACGTTCAAAGCGACGCCTACGGCGGTTCGTTCCATTCGGGCGCGTTGGGTCGCGATTTGAAATTGCCGACGGTCGGAAAGTTCTTTTCGCTCGCAGTGCCGCATCGCGGAGCCTCCAAGGCGTGGAACCCGCTGCACGACAACTTCGGCATTGATGACGACTTCAAACTGTTCCTGTCGAAAATGTTTTATCGCGTGGCGCTGGAGTTGCAGCGCGGTGGCATTGTCATGGGACCGGACCCCTTCACGATCAACGACATCGACCTGTCGTCGCAAGAAGGCCGCGAAGCGTTCCTCGATCGGTACGTTCCCACGATCCGAGGGCTGTTGGCGACGTATCCGTTTCTGATTGTCGACGGTCAGCCGGGGTTTCACGACGTCAACGACGAGGCCAACCAGTTCGTCCGCAACAACCTCGTTCTCGACCTCAACAACGGCCTCGACTACATCTCGGGCGAGAGCCGCGACCACAATCCGTTCCTGGATAGAATCGACGCGCTGCACGCGATCGCGGGCATCGATCAGAACACCCCGAAATATGCCCAGCAGTACACCGGCAATCCGATCGGCGCCGAGGATGTGATTGCGCCGTTCGACGAATTTGAATCCAACGATCCGCAGCCGGGGCAGACTTGGTTCGACGATCATCTACTTCGTGGCGCCGGTGACGGAACTGTGCCGACGATCTCCTCCATCGGTCAGTTTCTGCAAGACCCGCGCAAGGATAAGGTCAACATCCATAAGTACACGACGCGGACCGATGTGCCGACCGGCGGAAACAGCTCGCACACCGGTCTCACGCTGCACGTCGACGTGCAGGCGATGATCCTCGAACAAATTGGTTTTCCGGTCGATTCGGGCTTCCTTTCGACGAATCTGGGAAAACTCGACGCACTTGTCGTCGGTGGATACCTGGGAAGGACGCTATCGGAGCGCGACGCCAGTTTCGATAGTGGACTGCCCCGCCAGGCCGTGGTGGTCGATCCGGTCCATGCCGTGTTTACCGACACGGACGGCAACCGCTTCGGATTCCATCCGACCGAGGGCGTGCTGACCGAGATTCCCGGCAGCATCTACATCGGCGG
>JAJDEG010000287.1 GCA_029259895.1 Planctomycetota bacterium | reverse complement strand
ACAACGATCCTCGTCGTTCTGGCACTCGCATCTCCAGTACGGGCCGACGGGCGACCGAACATCGTTTTCCTAATGACCGACGACCAGACGTCTTTCTCGCTAGGCTGTTACGGCAACAAGGACGTGAAGACGCCGAACATCGACGCGCTGGCTGAGGCGGGGGTCACGTTCGACCACCACTACAACACGACGGCCATCTGCATGGCGAGCCGCGCTAGCGTGATGACCGGCATGTACGAGTTCAAGACCGGTTGCAACTTCGACCACGGTCCACTGTTGCACGATCACTGGGAGCTAAGCTATCCGATGCTGCTCCGCAAGGTGGGTTACTCCACCGCGTTCGCCGGGAAATTCGGCTTCGAGGTGAAACGACCAGACGAGACGACACCCACGCTGCCAGAGAGCGAATTCGACCGATGGGGCGGGGGGCCGGGGCAGACCTTCTATCAAACCGCCAAGAACAAGTCGATGGCGAAGTACGCCAAAGATTACCCGCACTCGTCGCGGTCCTACGGTGCGTTCGGTCGCGACTTCATCCGGGACGCCGCGAAATCGGGCAAGCCGATTTGCCTGTCGATCAGCTTCAAGGCGCCGCACAAGCCCGATGAACCGGACCCAATGTTCAACGACGTCTATGCCGGTGCGAAGTTCACCAAGCCGGCCAACTTCGGCCGCGAGCACGGAGAACATTTTTCCAGGCAGTCGCGAGAGGGGCGACAGTACGAGCGCTTCGTGAGTTGGGGCTACCGCGATCACTACGACGAGGTGATGGCGACCTATCACCAGCTAGTGTACGGCGTCGACGTCGCGGTCGGAATGATTCGCGAAGCGCTGGTTGAAGCGGGCGTTGAGAAAAACACCGTGATCATCTTCACCTCGGACAACGGATACTTCTGCGGGGCGCACGGCTACGGGTCGAAGGTGCTGCCTTACGAGGAAGCCTCGCGAGTACCGCTGATCGTTGTCGATCCGCGCCATTCCAGCGCCGGCAAGAAGCTCCGCAGTTCGGCGCTCACGGCCAACGTCGACTTCGCGCCCACGATCCTGGGACTCGCCGGTCTGAAGCCGACGTCGAACATGGACGGCAAGAGCCTGCTGCCGCTGCTGGACGATCCGGCCGGTTTGATCCATGACTCGGTCATGCTGATCAACGTCTGGGGACCCCAGGCGTGTCACAGCCTGAGCGTGGTGACCTGCAACTGGAAGTACATCTACTGGCCATACGCCGTGAAAGACTTTGAACCGACGGAGGAACTGTACGACCTGGCCAGGGATCGGGTCGAATTGAAGAACGAAGCGAAGAATCCGGCCGCACGCGAAACGCTGAATCGGATGCGCGAGACCTACGACAACGCGGTATCTTCCTGGAAGCGTTACGCCGTGCCTTACAACAACTATCAGCCCTACGGCGAATACTTCGATCGTTCCAAAACCTGGAAGCCGCCCGAACGGCGAAACCGACGTCAAGACAGTCCCAACGATTAAACCCGCATCGGGATGCGAACCGGAATCCAACTGATGATCGTGAAACTAACCTCCACCTTCGTACTCGCCACGTCTCTGTTGCTCACCGCGGCACCCGCGTTGCGCGCCGTTGATACGGCGCCGAATACGAAGCTCGACGTTCCTTATAAGACGACCGACAAGGGCGAGTTGAAGCTGGACCTCTATTACCCTGATCCCAAAGTCTCCGGCCCATATCCCGTCGTCGTCTACACCCACGGTGGCGGCTGGGCGGCGGGAAGCAAACAGTCGGCAGCCAAGGCCAGCATGGGCAAAGTCGTGAGCAGTCTGGCCGCGCGGGGCTTCTGCGTGGCGGCGGTGGATTACCGACTCTGTAGGAACGGGCAAGCCACGATCAGGGATTGCGTCACGGACTGCAAAGACGCGATCCGCTATCTGGCCAAGAACCACGATGCGCTGACGACGTCGAGCGGTCGTCGGGACAGCAGCCAACGTCGCGCAGCGGCCTCTTCACGTCAGGTATCGTGGCCACGCGCGAACCGGCGTCGCACGAAGCGTGCAACTGCCTGTTGGCGACGTTTCCGGGGCTGCGGGACTTGCATCCGGGAAACGTGGTTTTGACGCGGCGCGGGGTGGTCGTGGTGGACTTTGCGGCACGGCAGAAGTAGGTTGATCGCCGGGGAGGGGTCGAGACCAGCCCGCGCATCAAGCTCTCCGTCGAGCACTGCTCGAACTCGGCTTGTTAACCATCACCAGAAGGTCCATTCCTCTATCACTTAACTCGAAAAATAGGGACAGGATTACGTAGGGGCTACAGGGTCGGTGTCCTGTTGTAAGTGTGAACACAAGTCCTGCCGAAGGAATTCGAATTTCACCGGTCGCTTCGAGAAAGATGAATTCGTAGGGCGTCAATGCGCCCTGATACGGCAACTAACATCAAGGGCGACCACCAGGGCAATCGCACGTCGAACCTCTATGGTCTAACGATTGCATGACTTCCGTGTTGGTCAAGTCTTCGCGTGGGCGGGGGCGTGTTTTCTGGCACGGAGGGTTTCGATGGTTACTGGTCCAGCGGCGGTTGTATACGGGCATTTTGAAAATCTTACCGATCCGCGTGTAAATCGCGGCAAGAATCATTCGCTGATCGAAATGATCTTCGTGGCGTTGACCGCGACGATCTGCGGAGCGCAGGGCTGGGCGGATGTCGCCCGTTTCGCCAAGAGCAAACGCAATTGGTTTCGCCGGTTCGTCGGCCTGGAACATGGAGTGCCTAGCCACGATACGTTTGGCCGCGTGTTCTCGGCGCTCGACACGGGCGAGTTTCTCACGGCGATGCACGCTTGGGTCGACCTGTTCGCCGGCTCGCTGCGCGGTCAGGGCATCGCCATCGACGGCAAGACGCTGCGCGGCTCGTTCGACCGCGCCGCCGGCCAGTCGCCGCTGCACACGATCACCGCGTTCGCCTGCGGCGCGCGATTGTGCCTGCGACAGATGTCGGTTGGCGAGAAAAGCAACGAGATTCCGGCCGTGCCGGCGTTGTTGAAGCTGATGGAGCTTAGCGGAGCGACGGTAACGCTCGACGCGATGCACTGCCAAGTCGCAACCGCACGCGCCATCCTCGCAGCCGAGGCCGACTATGTGCTGATCGTCAAACGCAATCAGGCGACGCTGTACGACGAGTTGCTGGAGCGGTTCATCGCGTATGGCGACGCGGATTACAAAGTGCCCGGCTTGCGGCGACACAAGACCGTCGAGAAGTCGCACGGCCGAAAAGAGCGACGCGAATACTACTTCGTCGCCGCGCCGCGCGACAGCCGGACGCTTCGTCGTTGGCCCGGCGTGCGTTCGATCGGCATGGTCTACCGCCGCCGCCAGGTTGGCGAGAAGATCGAAGAAGAAACGCTGTTCGTCATCAGCAGCCACCCGCCGAAA
>JAJDEG010000286.1 GCA_029259895.1 Planctomycetota bacterium | reverse complement strand
CTTGGCGTTCGCGATGTTTCGGGCGCTGCAGTTTACGTTCAACGTGCGAGAATACACGATTCTGGAAAACAACTGCATGCAGTCGATCGCTACGGCCGCCGGCTACATGACCGCGCCGATGATTTCGTCGTTGGCGGCGTATATGCTGGTGACGGAGACCATCATCCCGATGCACCACACGATGATATGGATCATCGTGCTGGCTTTGTTGGGCGTGCTGTTCGCGTTTCCGCTTAAGCGCCGTTTCATAAACGACGAGCAGCACCCGTTTCCGGAAGGACGGGCGGCCGGCGTGGTGATGGACGCGCTGCATCACAGCGACGCGCAGGAAGGCGTGTTCAAGGCGAAACTGCTGGCGGTGTTTGGCTTTTCGGCTGCTTTGATTGAGTTTCTAAAGCAGCCCGATTTGTTGGGCAACATCGGGTTGGGAATTCTGGCGATTCCCGAAGCGCTGGAGGAAAAGGTGCTGGTGTGGCTCAACCTGCACCCGAAGATCATGGGGACGTCGCTGAATCAGTTGACGGTGTCCCTGGAACCGGATCACGTGATGGTGGCCGCCGGCGGATTGATGGGAATCAAGACGGGCTTTTCGCTGCTCTTGGGCGCTTGCGTGAATTACTTGCTGCTCGCGCCGTTTATGATCGACGACGGCAGCATCGTCGTTAACGAAAAGGGGCTATACGGATTCAAACAGATTACGTCGTGGTCGCTGTGGCCGGGCGTGGCGATGATGACGACGGCGAGCCTGTTCGCGTTCTTCTCGAAGCCGAAAGTGATCATTACGGCGTTTTCGGGATTGTTCAGCGGGAAAAAGCAGACCGACGACTGCCTTAAGGACATTGAGCTGCCGATGAAAGTGTTCTTGATCGGCATTCCGATCCTGGGCGGCGTGACGGTCTATTTGGCATGGCGGTTCTTCGACGTGTCGCCGGTGATGGGGGCGATCGCGGTGCCGCTGGTGTTTGTGTTTACGTTGATCGGCGCAAATTCTACGGCGCTGACGGCGATTACGCCGACGGGGGCGTTGGGCAAGCTGACGCAGTTGACTTACGGGATACTTGCGCCCGGCAACATCAAGACGAACCTGATGACGGCGGGGATTACCGGCGAAGTGGCGAGCAACGCGTCGAATCTGCTAATGGACATCAAGCCTGGCTACATGCTCGGCGGCAAGCCGCGGCATCAGGCGGTGGGACACGTGCTGGGGATTTTCGCAGGGGCGTTGGCGTCGGTTCCCGTGTTCTACTTCGCGTTTCTCAAGAACGACGTCGACAATCTGATAAGCGACAAATTTCCGATGCCGGCGGCGACAATATGGCGGGCCGTGGCCGAGTTGTTGACCGACGGCATCGAGAACTTGCCGGTCACGGCGGCCTGGGCCGCGCTGATCGGGGCGCTGTTGGGAATCGCGTTCGAGGGAATGAACGTGGCCGCCAAGGGAAAGTTTCCCTTGTCGCCGGTGGGGATCGGACTGGCGTTCGTGATCCCGTGGTCGACGTGTTTCGCGATGTTTCTCGGTTCGTTTATCTTCTGGCTATGCGGCAAAGCGGCGGAGAAGGGAAGTTGGACCGACAAGGTGATCGTGAAGAACCAAGAGCCGATCTGCGCGGGCGTGATCGCGGGCGGGGCGCTGATGGGAATCGCCGTGGCACTAGCGGCGGCTTTTGGCAGTTAGGTTCGATGGGCGCGGCGGATTGGTGGGCCTCACTTCGTTCGACCCGCCCTACGTGTGCTCGGACGGCCGATGTACGTCGGCGAATCCATTTGCCGACTGAAGCGCTCGCCACTGCCATCGGCGAAAGGATTCGCCTCCTACAATTCCGACGACGAAGAGAATCTTGTCCCGCAGCTTTTGATTTCGGACGGGGCCGCTTATTCTTCGGTGGTGAGCGTGGCGTCGGGCGTTGCTTCGAGCATTGCTTTTCGCCAGTCGCGTTCGATTTGATCGAGGGGCTTGCCGAGCAGTTCTTCGAGGTGCTGGGCCGACGTTGCGTCGCGGCTGGCGAGGCGTTCGATCTTGTCGAGGTCGAGACGCGCCGGGCCGAAAATTAGGTAGTACGCGAATCCCCAGGCGTGAAGGTAGTGCCTTTTGGCGGCACGATGATCGCTTTCGTGCGAAGCAACGAACGGCGCTTCGTCCGCGGCGAGCAAGTCGACGAGAGGCAGTCGGGCCGCTTCGCGAAAATCGTCTCTTAACAACGCCAGCGACTTTGGATGCGGCGCGTCGAGCCGCAGCGTATCGGCCTCGAAGATCGCGGCCTCGAAGACTTGAGCCAGCCCTTCGTTGAGCCACCGCGGAAGTTGTCGCTTGGCGTCGCCGTGTCGGAAGGCGTAGTTTTCCACGTAAGCGTGAAACGCCTCATGATAGAGCTGCGCGAGCAAGCGGGCGGCGAAACCGTTGAACTTGCTCGTGTTCGTCCGGTCGATCGCCCTCATTTGGCGACGAGCCGCGGCCAGTTCGTTTTGAAACCGCGTTCGCCAGGCGCGGATTTCTTGCGTCCGCTGGTCTCTGGAAACTCCTTGCGCGACGAGGGTCCGATTGAGCTCTTTCAGCTTGCCAGGGAGCGCGGCGGCGGCTTCGTCGTATTGCTTACGAACGGCGTCGTTCTCGCGGCGCGATTGGGCGAGTTGCTGTCCGAAGGCGATCAGGTCCGCGCCGGCGACGATGCGATTCTCGCGGACGGCATAGAACGCCGGATTGGCCAGATCGAGGCCGCCGCGGCGCAAGAACTCCTGGTATTCGTCGCTGGTGCCGAACAGCAGAACGGAAAGCTTCGACTGCGGCATGATCCGCGCCGGCAATGCGCGTCCGAACGCCAGAAACGCCTGTTCGAGGCGCACGACCGACCGCCGCGTCGACTCGTCGTCGGCCGTGCTGGTCAAGTCGAACCACGGTCCTTCGTAGCGATAGACGATGCGTCCTTCTTCGCGGGAGACCTGAAATTGCACGGCGTCCATCCGACCGGCCTCGATCCATACCCGGTCGCGCGTTTCGGCGACGAGTCGCTCGGCCGGCTTTCGCTCATCCGGCAAAAGGCGCTTCGCGCTTTCGATGTCGGCATTTTCCAGCGGCCGAATCCGCAAATACGCCCGTTTTCCCTTGGGCCGAAACACTTCGACGAACACCGTTTGCCGCGACGTTTCGGAGTCGATCAACCCGCGCAGTGAAACGTCGTTCTTGAGCCGGACTTCCTCCAGCGCGATGCGACCAACGTCGCCGATATCCTGGGCCGATTCAGAATCCTGGCCGACCGAAACGCGGGCCGAAAGCAGCGCCGCGGCAACGGCCGCCAAGACAACGGCCATTCTGCTCGATCGACGCAACCTGCTTCTTATGCCTATTTCACGGCGACGCATCGACATGACTCCAGTCGCGCCAAGAAACCAAGAATCGCCAAACCAAGAGTCGCCGCCTTCCGCCCCGGCCGAACGCACGAAAAACGGGGCGTTTCGCCAGGACGAACGCTTTGGATTTCGACGACGAATCATCAGCGTGCGGCCTAATTTGGATGGAAACTACGTCTATTCTAACAGTTCGACGGACCGAGAGAAACGAAGATGGGGCGACCGCCGGCAAGCTCGTCTTGTCCGGTTTCGGTCGATCGAGCTATCATGCCGGCCGCGCGGCTGGGAAGCTTTTCGAAAATCCGCCGGTGCGGCGACCTCAAGCCGCCTCTCAATTCTATGCGGGCCATGCCGAACAATTTATTCCTGATCTTGCGCGTCGTCGTCACGCTGTCGTGCCTCGTCGGCGTTCCGACGGTCGCGCTGATAGGCATTCGCAGCGGCGAATCGACCGCAACGCAGCGGGGCGTATCGCCAAACGGGCAGACGAACGATCCGCGCGATGTTTCGGCGGCGAATGCCGCGGATCGCGAGACGGTCGGGCGAGGCGAAATTGCCGAGCCTTCGAATACGACGCCCAGGGCCACGATTCGCGACGTGGCGGTCGACGCGACTTCTATTGCGAGAACGGGCGATCTCGGCGGCGATGTCAATGCGGCGGAATTCGTCACGCCCGCCGTGGCCGCTGGCGACCCGCTGGCGCGTCAATTCGAGCGGCTGCGGGAACTTGGCGCGACGTATCACCGTCTGGAAAGCTCGCCTCGGGCGGCCACGGAATTTCGCTTCCACTGTCGTGTCGCCGGATTTGGTCGGGCCTTTGAAGCCGTCGACCCGGTTGCGGCCAACGCGGTGGGGCGCGTGTTACGCGATGTCGAAGCCGCGGTGCGGAAGTCTTCGACCCATGCCAGGTTGGAAGAGCCGACGACGAGCGTTTACGTTCGTTGATCGTCGAGCAAGGACGTCCGTCGCGCCACGTTTGTCGCGTTGAAAACCGGTGTCGAGTTGAAAACCGGCCGGCTTTGAACCATACTTGTGACGTTCGCACCTCCCGCCGCACTTGCGTTTGCCGCTCCGGCGACGCGCTGCCTTTGTCCCGCCGCCTTCGTCCCGCCCATCGAC
Source organism: Planctomycetota bacterium (assembly GCA_029259895.1). Taxonomy (GTDB): domain Bacteria; phylum Planctomycetota; class Planctomycetia; order Pirellulales; family PLA5; genus PLA5. Next base: position 7,376 of record JAJDEG010000286.1, on the reverse strand, counting down.
GACGACGCACGTCGTCCACGAGGAGATTTTCGCTATGCCATTGAATCGAATTGCGATCCGTGCCGTCTTCGCCATGCTCGTCGGCTACGTGGTCGTCACATTCGCCGCGGCCCACCACCCAGACCACGAGGGCGAGGACGACGATGGCCAGCACGCGAAATCAACGATGCCGGAATCTGCCTCGATTGGAAACGGGCTGATTCTGCCGGCCGTCGAGGGCCCTACGCCCTGGACCGATAAGCCGACGTTCGACGACCCGGAGCGATTTCAGATCGCGATCATGACGGACAACACCGGCGGGCATCGGCCGGGCGTGTGGATGAAGGCCGTCGAAAAGCTCAACCTGATGCGGCCGACGTTCGTGATGTCGGTCGGCGATTTGATCGAGGGCTACTCGAACGACCGCGCTCAGGTCGAGGCCGAGTGGAAGGAGTTTCTCGGCTTCATGGACAAGATGAAGATGAAGTTCTTCTTCGTGGCCGGCAACCACGACGTGACGAACCCGCTGATGCACAAAATTTGGCGAGAGCATTTCGGCCCGCTGTACTACTCGTTCGACTACAAGGGCGTGCATTTCGTTTGCCTTAACAGCGAAGACCCGACGACCAAGATCGGCGACAAGCAGCTAGAGTGGCTGGCCGGCGATTTGGAGAAGAACAAAGACGCTCGTTGGACGCTCGTGTTCATTCACAAGCCGCTGTGGAACGACGCCGACCGAGCGATCGCCGCCGGCAATCCCGATGGGACGAACTGGAATAAGGTCGAGCAGCTTCTCGGCAGCCGGCCGCACACTGTCTTTTCCGGCCATGTGCATTACTACGCCCAATACGACCGCAACGGCATGAAGTATTACCACTTGGCCACGACGGGGGGCGGTTCGCGGCTGCGCGGCTTGCACTATGGCGAGTTCGATCACGTCGCGTGGCTGACGATGGAGAAAGATGGACCGCACGTGGTGAATCTGCTGCTCGACGGCATCCAGGGCGGCGACGTGGTGACGGAGAAGAGTATTGCTCGGTTCCGCGACTTTCTGGCCAAGACGCAGCTCGAAGTCGCGCCGATTTTGGTCGACGACGAGTCCGGGTTTTCGCAGGGCCGCATCGATTTGCGGCTGACAAACCGTTTTGACACGCCGGTGGAAGTTAGCGCGACGATCGCGGGTCTGCCGCTGCGAGGTTTGACGATCGAGCCGGAGACCTTGAAGCTGTCCGCCGCGCCAGGCAAGACCGAGGAGTTGGCCGTGACGGTCAAGTTCGCGGACAAGATTGCGTTCGCCCATTTGGCGCAAACGCTGATGACGGCGACGCTTCGCACGAGCGAGAAGGACCGCCCGCTGTCGGCCGAGCGAACGCTGCCGATGGTCATCGACCGCAAGCATCCGCTGCCGCGCCGCGATACGCCGCTGGTGGTCGACGGCAAGCTCGATGACTGGGGCGACGCCTGGCTGGCCATGCCGAAGAATCCGCTCGTGCTGGGGCAGGCGGAAGATTGGAAAGGCGCGGCCGATGCCGGCGTGGCAATTCAAGCGGCCTACGACGACAAATTCTTGTATCTCGCCGCGCGGGTCGAGGACGAACAGGTGCTGGCCGACGGCGACGGCATCGAGTGGCGCATCGACACGCGGTCCCTCTTGGCGCGGGCGGACGACACGCGGCTTCGCGGAGGCGCATATCGGGTTTCGGTCACCGCGCCGGATGCCGACGGCAAGTGGACGGCACGCGTGAGCGGCTTCGCTCGTGGCCGCGTTTTCGAGGGCATGAAAGACGCCGCCGTTCGCCGCGAGGGCGGGTACGACGTCGAAGTCGCATTGCCGCTCGAATTCATCACGGCGAACCAGCGCGATTGGCAAAGCGTTCAGCTTACGGCGATCGTCGACGACATCGACGAAGCCGGCAAGCAGCCGGTACGCGTCGTGTGGCGCGGGTCGAATCGACTCGACGAACGGAACACGAATTTCGGCCATTTCGTTCGTCAGCCGTAACGCGCAGGTTCGGACGCTGGCGTCGGAATCATCGTTCCAAGCGGCACAAACTGCGCAGTTTATGCGGGCTGACCGCGCTATCGTCACGCACCCGTCGGATGCCGCCGATACCCCAAAGGAGTCAATTGCCCGGTCCAGCGTCGGGCGGCTAGCCCCATGCCACGCCGCTCCTGCCGTGTTTCTCGAAATACGCGGCCCCGACGCGGACCACGTCCCCGGAATCTCAACCGATGAAGCGACGTCGCGCGTCTTGGATCATTGGAAGTTGTGCAGGTCTGCTCTTCACTGCCACGGCTTGGTCGCAGCAGTCGCCTCCGCCAACGTTGCCGCCGGACATCGTTATACCGACGCCGGAACAAACGGCCCCGGCAGACGATCAAAGCGACGTTGCCGCCACCGACTCCGACACCACCGGCCACTTCCCCAGCCTCGCCGAGCAAACCTTCGGCACAAATCTCGGCGGCGCGTTCGGCAATCTCGACAGCATCACCCGCGGCAGCCAGTCGATCTTCGATCTGCCGTCGCACGGCTCGATCGTCTCGCGCGAAGCGCTCAGCGAGCGGCAATCGACCGACATGTTCCGCGCCCTGCAGGGCGAAGTCGGCGTGCTCATGCAGCAGACCGCCCGCGGACAGTCCGCGCCGTTTCTTCGCGGACTCACAGGGCAGCAAGCGTTGATCCTCGTCGACGGCGTTCGCGTCAACAACTCCGTCTTCCGTTCCGGTCCGAATCAATACTTCAACCTCATCGACCCAGGCCAGGTCGAACGGATCGAAGTTCTCCGCGGCGCGCAGTCGACGCTGTGGGGTGCGGACGCGATCGGCGGTGTCATCAACGTCGTCACGCGCAGCGCTTCGTCCGGCGTCGGCAACTATGGCGGCGGCGAGTTCCGCGAAGTCTACAACACCGCCGACAGCGGCTCGTACACGCGGATGAGCCTCGAATCGTGGCACGGCGGCGGCGGATTCTTCGGCGGCGGCAGCTACACCAACGTCCACGACCTCGACCGCGGCGGCGATCTCGGCCGCCAGCCGTTCACGAACTACTCGCAATACTCCGGCGACGCCAAATACGACTATCTCCTCTGCGACGACGCGATGATCACCGTCGCCCTGCAACATTTCGAGCAGGAAGACGTGCCGCGGAGCGATCGTTTCGCGCCGTTCGTGTTCGGCCCGCCCTCCGGCACGCCGCGCCCCACGTTCTTCGACCCGCAGCAGCGAGACCTCGTCTACGTCCGCCTGCAAGGCGTCGCCTACAATCCGCTGTTCGACGCCTATAACACGACCGTTTCCTACGGCCGCAACAAAGAGTCGGACACGCAGTTCCGCGCGGCCAACCGCACCGATATCTCGGAGTTCGACGTCGACACGTTCGGCTATACGCTCTCGCTCGTCCGCGATCTCGAAGTCTACGGCAAGTTCACCTACGGTCTCGACTATTACTACGACGACATCGACGCCGCCCGCGATCGGCTCAACCCACAGACTGGCGCGATCTCGCCCCGCGATCCGCAATTCCCCGACGACAGCACCTACGACCGCTTCGGCGCATTCTTTAACTGGGAAGTCTGGCTCACCGAGCGGCTGCTCGCTTCGGCCGGCGTCCGCTACGAGAACGCCAACGCCGACGGCACGCTCGGCGCGGTCTCCGGCACGCCGCTCCCGTTCACCCGCACGTATCAAGATTGGGTGGGCAGCGTCGGCCTGACCTATGAAGTCACGCCGGTCGTCCATCTCGTCGGCAGCGTGTCCGAAGGCTACCGCGCGCCGAATCTCGACGATCTCACCGCCGACAACCCGGTATTGCAGAACGCCCAAGACCTGCCCAGCCTCGACGTGCAGGCGGAACACTCCGTCACTTACGAAGTCGGCGTCAAGTACGACGATTCGCGGCTGCGGATGCAGGCGTTTTACTTTTGGAACGATCTGCAAGACGCGATTCTTCGTCAGGCGGTCGACGCGGGCGGCAATCCGGTGCCCAACGTCATCGGCCCCAACGGCGTTCTCATTCCCGGCAGCGGCAACTTCATCCGCGACAACTTCGACTCGCAGATCAACGGCACAGAACTGGCCGGCGAATATATCCTCTGGAACAACTGGAGCTTCTACGGCAACTTCTGGTACACGTTCGGTCGCGACCTCGAGCGCGACGAACCCTTCAGCCGCATTCCGCCCACCCAAGCCATCGCCGGGCTTCGCTGGCGCGACGCTTGCCGCCGCAGTTGGATCGACGTCTACGCCTGGATGGTCCGCCATCAAGACCGCTACGCCGCGCAGAACAACAACGACGCCCGCTTCCCCGTCGGCGGCACGCCCGGCTACACGACGCTCAACGTCCGCTGCGGCCAAACGTTCGGCGCAAGCGACCAGCACACCCTCAGCCTCGGCCTCGAAAACCTCACCGATCGCGAGTACCGCGTCCTCGGCAGCGGCGTCGACGGAGCCGGCTTCAACGCCATCCTCGGCTACATGTACACGCACTGACCGATAACGATTCGCAAAGGCTCGCAGACCTATCGAATCAAACCTCCTCTCTCCGTGCCCTCTGTGCTCCCCCTCCGTGTCCTCCGTGGTTAATTCCCACGGCCCACCGCCCGCCGCAACACCGCCAACTCTCGCTCGTACCCACCGGAAAGAATCGGAAATCGGCACCAAGTCTTCGGGTCGAGATTCTCATCGTCCAAATGAAACGACGGCGCATACCGCTCGCGCTTCCACTGGTTGCGGCACCACAGGCGAAAGAACCGCTCGACCCAAGCGGCTAATTGCGGCCGGTCGTACTGCCTAAACTTCGCCCGCATCTGCTCGAACACTTCCAGCGGCGTCTGCTTGTCGCGAATCGCCGCCCGCTCGATCGCGTCGAGCAGGTCGTACGGCATCAAGTCCGCTTCGTCGGTCTGATGCTCCGCCGCCGGCCGCAGTTCCGCGGTCGGCGCTTGCCGCGTCACCGCCGAAAGCGCCGGCATCGCCCGCAATCCCTCCGGCCCGGTCGTCTCGACCCACGAGAGCCACTGCCGCAGAAACGCCTTGTCGATTCCGGCGATCGGGCTCAATCCGCCGCACGTATCGCCGTCCATCGTCGTATATCCGACCGCCGCTTCGCTGCGGTTACTCGTCGCCAGCAGCAGCGCCCCGCGCAAGTTCGCCAGCAGCCACACGCCCGGCGCCCGCGCTCGAGCTTGAATGTTCTGTAGCGCCAAGTCGTCGGACTCCCAAGCGAGCTCCCGCCCGACCGCCTCCGCGACCGTCGCCGTATACCGCTCGACGAACTCGTCGACGCTCCAAGAAATAAACTCCGCCCCCACGGCATCCGCCACGGCCCGCGCGGCGTTCTCCGTCGTCTCGCTACTGTTTCGCGTCGATTGATACACGCAAGACAACAACGCCCGCACCAGTTCGCGACTCGTCGGACATTCTGCCAAGGCCGAGACGTGCCCCAGCTTCTCCACAAACGCATCCCGCCCCAACTCCGCCACAGCGAACTCGACCATCATCCCCACCAAAGCGGCCACGGCCGCCGAATCGGCCCCGCCAGACAGCGACACCACGAATCCGCCCGCCCGGCTCTTTCGCAAATAATCGAACAGCGCCAGCGACACCGCCCGTGCGAACTCCTCGCACTTCACGTCCGGCCCCTGCTCCCAAGCCGCCGCGGCCGCGGAAACATTTTCCACCGCAGCAGAAACCGCCTCCGGCCCCGCCGCCGGAAACGAAAATCCAACCGCCACCCGTCGTCCTTCGCCTTCGGCGTCCTCCTCCAATTCATAACTCGCGTGCCGCGCCCGGTGCATCCGCGTCAGATCGACGTCGATCGTCGCCGTCGTCAGCACCACGTCGCGATAAGAAAACCGCGGCCCCACCGCCAGCAGCTTATCCGCGCTGGCGATCAACACGTTCCCGTCGTAAATCGCCCGCCCCGCTTCGTTCCCCAGCATGTTGGCAAACACGTAGCTCGTCGAAAACGCCCGCGCTCCTTCCAGCACGAACTGCTCCCGCTGCCGCGTCTTGCCAAACGCAAAGTGGCTCGCGCTCGGATTAAGAATCACATCCACGCCCCGCGCCGCCAACCGCCGCCCCGGCCGCGCTGCCACCCAAGCATCCTCGCAAATCTCGAAACCGATCTTCACGCCGCCGCAGTCGAACAGCAAATCCCCGATCGGATAGCCCGTTGAAACAGGGGACTGTCCCTCTAAAGCACTAGGCGTTTCGCGGCCGAAACCCATGTTCCCAAAGGGACTGTCCCCTTTTTCAACGCCTTTTTCAATGCCTCCTTCAACGGGCGGACCACTCGCCTCGCCGTCCCGTCCTCGCCGCTCGACAAACACCGTCCCGGTCCGCCCCGCCGGCCAAGGCCGAAACCACCGCGGCTCGTAGTGAATCCCGTCTCCCGCCAGATGCTGCTTCGCCGCAAACCCCCAAATCCGCCCATCCGCCGCCAAAGCGGCCGTGTTGTAAAGCACGCCCTCATACGCCAAGGGCATCCCAATCGCCACCGCCATCCCCCGCGTCGCCGGCACGATCTCATCGAGCACGTCCAGCGCCATCGCATGCAGCCCAGCCGAAAAAAAAGCATCCTCGCAGCCATACCCCGAAACACAAAGCTCCGGCAAACAAAGCAAAGCAGCCCCAGCCGCGCGCGCCCCACCAATCGCGGCCAAAATCCGGTCGCGATTTCCGTCCCAATCAAGCGGCGTCTGATTCAACGCCGCGGCAGCAATCTTGATCAACCGCATTTTGCACCGTAACTCATTCAGCCTTCGTCCCGCGGAATCGGCTGCGGCGGCCCAAGCTTGTACGTTGGAGCCTTGCCGTCCAGTCGATCTTGCAACTGGTGCATTGAATGTGACAGTCCATCCTGATTGCACCAATACTCGTCGATTACGCCCGGCGCGGAATACAGCGACCAGTTAAACCCACCTTCAATGTCGTTGTACCAAAGCACCTGATTGCCAATCAGCCCAACCACCCAGAATCCGCCACCATAATCGCCCCACGGAGATAGCTTCCACTTCACGCGCTCTATGCGCACGGCATTCCACAACCGCGCCATTGTCGGCTCCAATTGCGATTCGCCCAACCGCACTTCTTCGCGAAGTTTCTCAAGCGTCATCGGCGACCATTCCGTCATCTTGCGGAACTCTCTGTGCAAGAATGCTGTCGTCTAGGCCACGATCAATAGGACAACAGAAGTCACGATATTCGCGATGTTTGCGAGTACTGCCCAAATCGCAACGAGTCCATCGACCCTTCCGTGACCTATCCCTGAAACGCGGCCGGGCGGCAAGGGGTTCTGCGTATTGTTTTTTTTGGTCCAGGCCTTCGCTTCTTCTTTGCAGAACAGAGAAGAGGGGAAGGAGGTTGGGGGTCTGGGGGAAGGAACCTTGGGGTCCTGA